>DASRZF010000198.1:0-11434 GCA_035686645.1 Polyangiales bacterium | reverse complement strand
GTTCGAGTCCTCTTGAGTCCGCCAGCTCGCATTGCGCCGCTCGATACAGCGCAGGGCCGTTGGCAGCGACAGCGCCGCTGCCAGCGCCAGTGCGAGGGCCGAAAAGGCGGAGCTTCGCTCCGAAACGAACTGGTTGGCGAGCCACCGCGTACCCATCTCCCAGGCCCTGGGTTTGGGCTTGACTAGGCGCAGCCGCTTGTACGACAACCTGAGTTGTGGAGGTGGACATGCGACTTACAAACTTGGGTCTAGTGGCGCTGGTGGCGATTCCGCTCGTGATGGGCGTCGGTTGTAGCGATACCGGTTCGAGCGGCGGAACGGGCGGGTCCGGGGGTGACGGTGGAACCGGCGGAAGCGCTGGAACAGGCGGAAGCGCTGGAACGGGAGGCACCGGCGGCGACACTACACCCGAAAGCTACGCGGGCAACGTATGTGTTGGCGCCAAGCAGGCGGCAGCAAGCACTTTCTGTAAGAGCATGTTCGACGCTTGGTCTGCCTGGGAGGGCGATCAAGACGACGACGCGCGAGGCGCCGCGGAAGAAGCGGCCCGGACGGCGCTGGGAGATGCCTGGGACGCGGCCGAGTCCGACGCTCAAGACGCTAGCGCAGACTGCGCGGACCTCGCCTTGACGTCGAGTGACGCGGCCTCTGGCATCGAAGCCCAGGTCACCTCGATCGTCAGCTCCATCAACGATGGGCTCGACCTCGGGCAGATCGACCAAGCCACATGTGGCGCTGCCGTGCTCACTGCGGCGGGCGACGCCTGCGAGAACGTGCTCGCGGCGGAGAGCGCGTACATCGGCGATCTCTACGCGGACCTGGACGGTTCGACCCTCGACGCGGCGAAGAGCGCGGCTCTCGATGCCTTCTCGAGCGCCTGGGCTGATGCAACCTCCGAAAACTGCCCCACCAGCGCATCCGAAGAAGAGGTTCGTAACGACCTTCAGAACCTCACCGACGAGCTCGTGGGAAATACGATCGTGGCACCGTCGCTGGACGACCAGCAATACACGACACTCACCCCAGGGGAGACCGAATACCTGGGACGAACGTACACGCCGAAGTGCATGGAGGCGTCCGAGTATCGCTATTTCGCCAAGCGCGGCAGCGTCAACAAGTTGCTCATGTACTATCAGGGGGGAGGCGCGTGCTGGGACAATCTGACCTGCGGCGGTACTCCGCTCACCGGCGCGATCTGCAAGACTTCGACTGCAGAAGACGATCCGAACAGCTTCTCGACCGGGTTCGCCAACCTGAGCAATGAAAACAACCCGTTTCGGAATTGGAATATCGTGTTCGTTTCATATTGCAGCTGCGACGTCCATTTCGGCGACGCAACGCAGGATTACGGCGACGTCACGGTTGAACACAAGGGCTATCACAACTCCAAGGTGGCCGAAAAATGGGCACGCGAGCACTTCCTCAACCCCGAGGAGGTCTTCGTGACCGGCTCGAGCGCCGGGGCATACGGCGCTTGGTTCAACGCTCCTCTGCTTCACGAAGTCTGGCCCGCATCGCAGATGCACGTGCTCGCGGACGCCGGCAATGGCGTCATCACGCCCGACTTTCTCCAGAACGAGTTCGGAAACTGGAACTTCGTCGCCAACCTTCCAGACATCCCTGGAGTGATCGAGGCGATCACCACCGGTAACGGTATGCCAGCTTACACCGAGGCAGTCGCCACCGAGTTCCCAAACACGAACTGGGCGCACTACTCGACGAAGCACGACGGGGGCAGCGGCGGCCAGACCGGCTTCTACAACGTCATGCTGACCGGTAGCCCACTTGGCGCGCTCAGTTGGTGGGACGCCAGCTGCGCGTTCGGCGACACCGCTCTTGCTCAGTCGATGTCAACCTTCGACACTGTTCCATCGAACTATCGATACTACTTCGGTACGGGCTCTCGCCATACGATGTGGGGCAATGACAAGGTGTATAGCGACACCACGGGAGGCGTCCCCACCGTCGTCGATTGGGTCGAGGGCATGCTCGCAAGCGGCCCCGATGGCCGCGACCCAGCCTGGAGCAACGTCGAGTGCGACAATTGCGGATTGCTACTCGCCGGAGACCCCAGACCCGACCCTCTGGAAGCTCCATTCGAGCAACAGGGCGAAGACGTAGTCATCGTCTGCGAGTAGGGCACACTGCAATTGAGATCTCGCATGGGCTCGGCCATTCCCATCTGCCGCGCCTGGCTGCGCGGAATTCACTGCGCGCAGCGAGCTAAGAGGGGATCGAATCAGAGCGGCCGAAGAGGAGGTACGCGCTCAAGAGGCTCGCCACCATGAGAGCGCCCAGGACGCCGTAGACGAAGAGGGCAGGGTCCGGAAAGAAGCCCGAGGTGGCGAGCTCATTGAGAACGCTGTTGCTGACGACGGGCTGCCTGAGTGCTGTGAACATGGCGAAATCTCCCTTCTATCGGGGCTACGCCGGTGGACCGCAGTTGGATTAACGGAATGTGTAAATCGTTGAAACCACGTCGTTATACTGACGAATCGTTTTCTTCTTTTGAACCCGACGCCGGTCATCTACAACGAAGGGGTTTTGGACACGGGAGTCGGTCAGAGCGCCAATAGCCGGGAGTTCCTGCAGCAGCGGGTGGCTGCGTTCGGGCGCACCGTGGCCGTTCTTCTGTTCCTCTCGTTGATCGGCCGGATCTTTCTTGGGGTCGTGTTCGGCTATTGGCAGAAGGAGGTCGCGCACCCCTCATTTTGGACTCACGCGGGCGCTTGGCTACCGGTCGCATGCATCTGGCTGATCTGTCGATCGCGTCCCTTGCAGACGCGAACCATTCAGATCGTCGAAGGTGTCGGCTTGGTGCTGACGAGCATCGCTCTCGTCGTGATGGGGGCCAACCTCCCGGCGGCGGCCGGTGCCGCCACGACTACTGCCTACGCGCTATCGTTCGGGCTCATCGCTCGCGCGATCTTCGTTCCCAGCACCGCGAAGCATACGGCTTGGCTTGGGCTCGCCATTGGAATTCCCCTCGTCATCGCCGTCTACCTGAACTTCCTCACGGTGGATCTGGATGTCTGGAACAGCCACGGGTTCTTTCGCACGATCGAGAAGAAGCAGACGCTAGCGAGAAGCCAGGCCATTCAGATCGGGTTCGCGTGGGCACTCACCACCTTGCTCGCGGCCTGGGCCACGCGTGTGATCTACGGTCTACGCAAGGACGCACGCGACGCCAGGAAGCTCGGCCAATACATCGTCGAAGCGAAACTCGGCGAGGGCGGTATGGGGGTCGTCTATCGCGCGCGGCATGGGCTCCTGAAGCGACCCACGGCGATCAAGCTCTTGAGCGCCGATCGAAACACGCCGGAGGACATCGATCGGTTTCGACGCGAAGTGCAGATGACCGCGAAGCTCAGGCATCCCAACACCATCACGATTTACGACTACGGATGCACCGAGGACGGGACCTTCTACTATGCGATGGAGCTGCTCGACGGGGTCACGCTACTAGAAATCGTGGAGGCCGAAGGCACGCTTCCGGAGCCTCGGGTGGTCCACATCATGCGACAATGCGCGATGGCGCTGCACGAGGCGCACGCGATCGGTCTCGTGCACCGCGACATCAAGCCCAACAACATCATGATGACTCAACAGGGCGGTGTTCATGACGTCACGAAAGTGTTGGATTTCGGCTTGGTGAAGAACGTGGATTCCAAGGTCGACATGACGAACACGGTGTCCGAGGCGATCATCGGAACGCCTCGTTTCATGAGCCCCGAGCAAATCCTGGATCCTCCGTCCGTCGACGCGCGGTCCGATCTCTACGCGCTGGGCGCGCTCGGGTACTACTTGCTCACTGGGCGGTTTGTATTCGAAGGGACGAGCGCCATCGAAATCTGCGCGCAGCATTTGAGCGCAATACCGGACCCCCCTTCGTCCGTAGCCCAGCGTGATATAAACCCCGGCCTGGAGCGCATCATCATGCAGTGCCTGGAGAAGAAGCGCGACGACCGTCCGGCCTCGGCAGCGGAGATCGCGGAGGAACTTCGCAGCTTGCCCATCGAACGCTGGTCGCAGCCGCATGCGTCCCAATGGTGGGAGGCTACGGGAATAGAGCTCATGATGGGGCGTGACCGTGACTCCGATGTTGGCAGCCTCGCCACGATTCAAGCCGAGCCGCTCTTGACGGGAACGCGATGACCGACGGACGAGCGAACGACCCCGCAGAGTTCGTCGCAGCCATGGCAGCGGGCGATTCGGGCGCGCCGCTGAGCGCTCTCTATTCCCTCTACGCCAGCACGGTCCTAGCCCTGCTGACGAAGATGCTAGGTTCACGCTCCGAGGCCGAGGAGATCCTGCAGGAGGTCTTCGTCGAGCTTTGGCGGCGCGCGCCACAGTACGATAGCTCCAGAGGTAGCGTGGTCGCCTGGGTCGTGACCGTTGCGCGAAGTCGGGCGCTCGACGCGTTGCGAGCACGCTCGCGGCGGTACGGCGATAAGCAGATGCAGTTCAGCGACAGGCATGCGCTCGGGACCGACTCGGGGCGGCCCGACGTGCTCGTCTCGTCCACGCGTTGGCATCAGGCCTTGAGGCAGGCGTTCAAGCAGCTGAGTGAAGACCAGCGTGCGGTGCTCGAGCTGTCGTACTTTCTCGGGATGTCCCACGATCAGATCGCCGAAACGCTCAAGTTGCCGGTCGGAACCGTAAAATCGCGAATTCTCGCGGGCATGCGTGCGTTGCGCACGATGCTCCCCATCATTCATCGGAGCATGGTTGCATGAGTGACGAAAAGGAACGTGCCGAGCTCCTCGCCGCTCTCCACGCGGCCGGGGCAGCATCGGAAGAAGACGAAAAGGAGCTCGAGGCGCTGCTTGCGGCAGATCCTGCTCTCGCCGCGGTCGTCGCGGACTTCCAAGATTCGATCATGGCGCTCGCTTCGAGCTTCGAGCCGCTCGAGACATCGCCCAAGACCCTCGGGCAGATCCAGAAGAAGATCGCCAAAGAAAAGGGCGGTCTTCTCGGCAGGCTGCGCGGTTGGTTCTCGAAGCTCTGATCGCACGCACGAAAAGGCCGGCCCTCCGAAGAGAGCCGGCCTGCGAGACAGGGGTCAGAGGACCGTTCCGAAGCGTCTGGTCAGCGGCTAGAAAGGGGCCACGACGAGGGTGTACTCGATCAGGGTCTGCTCCTGAGGAACTCCCTGGACGTAGATGCGAGCCAGCTGGACCTGGTCATTGCGCACCGTGACTTGGAACGGGCCTTCATTGCAGTCGATCGGGCCGCCGTTGATTCGGGTCGTATCGTTGCCGTCGACGTTGAGAAGCTCGACGCGAGCGAACACGTTTTCATCCCCGAACACATCGCAGTCGATTTCGATCTCGATTCTCTGGTTGGGGTTGCTGTTGTTGGGGAGCTCGAACTGCACGAAGTCCTCGTTGTCGCCATCTTCTGCCGAGATTTGGTCGGTATAGACGATCTCGCGAGTGTTCGTGATGCTCAGGAACTCGTCGACCGCCGGGTTGGCCGCGCTGTCATTGTCGAACGGAGCAATCAGCTCTTCGACGACTTCTTCGTCCACGAGCTCGTCGTCCACGATCTCTTCATCAACGACCTCTTCGTCGACGAATTCGTCCACGGTCGGATCGTCGAAGTTGAGGTCTTCGTCTCCCTGGTTCACGCCTGCGTCGCCGCAGGCAACGAGCATCAAGGAAAGGAGGCTAAGGCAAGCTGCGTTGAGTAGGTACTTGGTCATGGTCTGTTCTCCTCATTCGGTCGCGTTTGGGGGTTTTGGCGGCTCAAATCCGCCTTCAAACACCCCTACGTCGAGGACTCGCATTTGGATTAAGGGCTCATGATCTTTTTTTCGAAGCGTCTGCTCAGTCGATCTGAACGATAGAGAATCGAGCCTCTGGTTAATCCATTTCTCCTTCCCCGCCGTAGGCCCAGCAGAACGGGCACTCAGGCAAGGGAAAGAAGAATGGAACACTCGCTCAGCAACACATTTCGCAACGCTTCGTTGGTCGCCATCGCCTTGCTGTTTGCCCTGACCACGGGCTGCGGCGATGGGCTGTTCCAAAAAAGCGGTGGCGAGCTCAGCTCTTCCTTGTCGAGGCGCATCGTGGAGCGCATGGGCGGCACCGAGGTGGATCTCGTCGAGCTCACCGGCTGTGAAGTCCTGGAAAGCAACGACCCCGAGGCCCGCTGCGAGGGCGTATCGGACACCCAAATCGAAGTCTTCATCGATGGCGAGAGCATCATCTTCGACTTCTCCAACGTGACGAAGGGCGGCAAGATTTCCGCCTCCGAATTCGAGGGCTACCTCGTATCGGTGACGGAGCACTCGCGCCTGCCGCGGATCCTCGAAGCGATCCTGGATGCGACCCAATCAACCATCGACTCTCAGGACCTCGACATTCAGTTCGACGACAAGAACGTTGCGGTGAACTTCCAGGGCCTCGACTACGACGACGCCACCTTCGTCAAGATCGACCTCGTGTTCGAGGACGCGATCTAAGCGGCGCCTCCGACTCTTGCCGGCGCCAGTGTCACCGGGAGACGGCTCGCGACGGGCGTGCTCGCGATTGGGACCCACTCGCCCCCAGTTCTCTAAGACGCCTTAAGGCTAGGCTCGACCCAATCGCTGCGCTGCCCATCCCGAGCCGTCCCCCTCCGTACGGCAGCGGCAGCGGCAGCGGCAGCGGCAGCGTCAGTGTCAGCGGCAGCGTCAGTGTCAGTGCCAGTGTCAGCGTCAGCGCCAGTGCCAGTGTCAGTGCCAGCGTCCGTGCCAGCGCCAGTGCCAGAGTCCGTGCCAGTGTCCGGTCAATCTTCTGGGTACACAATCACCTGGGCTTCGTCGTTCTGCGAGGCGAGCACCGAGCCGGTGATGATGGAGCCTACGAAAAGGCCGACGCCGGTGAACATCATGGGGCGGTAGCGGATTTGATCGCCGTAGAACGGGTCAGCGTGGTAGTTGATCGATGCGAACATCAGGGCCATGCCGGTTACCGCGCCGGCGACGAAGGTTGCCCAGCCGGCTTTTCGCATGCGGCTCTTGTCTACGTAGCGGCCTTCGACCACCGAATCTACGCTGAGGTCGAGCGCCTTGGGGACGTTGACCGGCCTTCCGTCGTTCAAGGAGAGTGCGAAGCGGTGACGGCCAGACAGCAGGGTGGCGTCACAGGGGGCTGCGCAGATCGGCTGGTACGCTTGGGTGACCATCTCGCCGTAGTAGGGCGCCATGCCACCGAAACCGTATCCGCCCCAGCCCCATCCGCCCCAGCCATATCCGCCCCAGCCCATGCCGACGGTCACGCCGCTGATCGAAGTGTAGCTTCCGGCGCTTTGAAGGAGGAACGAGACGCCGTCCGTGGGGGAGCGGAACTTCAGGCGCACGGGGGTGCCGGAAAGGAGCACGGTGCCAGGGCGCTGGAGGATCACGCCCGTCGACGGTGGCTGCGGCTGCGCCGGCGAAGGTTGCGGAGGCGGCGTGTCGATCACCACGATGGACGAAGAAGGCTCGTCCTTCGGTTGAGCCCCCGTCTGCTGACCGAGCGCGAGAGCGGGCCGAATGACCATGGCGAGCGAGATGAAGGCGATCGAAAAACGCATGATTCGCTACATTGCTGAGTGAAACCGCTTGCCCCGCTCGAAGCAGCATAGCGTTAAAAGTGGCCCCGCCACACGTCGGTTACCGCTACCGTTGCTCCCTTCCGGGCCTGGCGGGTTTCACGGGCCGACGTTGGCAGGACCAAAAGGCGGAGAGGAAGGGATTCGAACCCCCGGTACCTTTCGGTACACACGATTTCCAGTCGTGCACCTTCGACCACTCGGTCACCTCTCCAGGCGGAGTCCGCCTTCCTAAACGCGTCGGCCGCTGCTTTCGGCAGCGACCTTTGCTTCCCTCAACTTGTAGGTCAAAGAACTTGGCGGAGAGCAAGGGATTCGAACCCTTGGTACCGTTGCCAGTACACTTGATTTCGAATCAAGCACCTTCGACCGCTCGGTCAGCTCTCCGCGGCGGAAGCTAGCAAAACGCGTTGGGGTGTCAACGACTGTCGCGCGGCTTGCTCTTGGCCCGAATTGCGCCGAAAAACTCGGTCAGAAGTGCACTGCACGCTTCATCGAGAACTCCAGGAACGCACTCGAAGCGATGGTTGAGCCGAGCATCGGTGCCGATCTCGTAGAGCGTTCGGGTCGCGCCCGCTTTCGGGTCGTCGCAGCCCCAGACGACTCGCGGGACACGCGCGTTGACGAGCGCGCCGGCGCACATGGGGCAGGGTTCGAGCGTGACGTAGAGCGTCGTGTCGATGAGCCGCCAGCTTCCGAGCTTCTTTGCGGCCTCTTGAATTGCGATCATTTCTGCGTGCCGGGTGGGATCCTGAGAGGACTCTCGTTCGTTGTGTGCGCACGCGATGATCCTGCCCTCGTGCACGATGACTGCGCCGACGGGTACTTCGCCCTCTGCCGCGGCGAGCCGGGCTTCGGCGATGGCCGACCGCATCCAGCGCTCGTCTGTATTCTCGTTGCTCGGATCGTCGGTCATCGCGCAGCCTGGGTTTCTCGAAACCAGGCCGCGAGCTCGGCCAGGCCTTGCTCCCGCGTCACGATGGGCTCGTATTCGAGGTCTTGCTTTGCTTTCGTCATCTCGAACGCGCTGGTTTGCCCGCGCCGGATCACCTCGGCCGGGTGCAGGGACGATAGCCCGGTTCGCGACCAGAACCAGGCCCAGCGGTATGGACCGGCGCTCTTCGGCGGCGGCCAGGCGAGCGCAGCGCTGAGCTCGGTGAAGAGCTCGCGAGAGACGGAGAGCTCCGTATCGACGACATAGTAGACGTTTCCGGTGTTGACGCCGGTTCGAAGGGCGCAGAGCACGGCATGAGCGAGGTTGCGGATGTACGTGGTGGCCAAGAGCTTCTTGCCTCCTCCGACGATGCGGATGCCGCCGCTCTCAGCTTCGGCCTTCCAGCCGGGAAGGTGTGTCGTATCCCCCGGCCCCCATACGAGGGCGGGTCGTAGCGCAATGGTCCAAAACCCTTTGCTTCCGGAGACGCGTACGAGCTCTTCGGCCTGCAGCTTGGATCGCGCGAGCTCGCCGTAGGGGCGCGCGGGCTGTGCTTCTTCGTTCCAGAAAGAGCGCGGTCCGTCATGGAGCGTGACGTCGGCGCAGGAGATGTGCACGAAGCGCCGGCAACCCGCGTGCTTTGCCGCGTTGAGCGCATTCTCCGTGCCGGCAACGTGCGCCCAACCGAGGGCCTCGACGCTCGCAGCAGGATCGGCGATGCCCGCGGCGTGGACGAAGGCGTCGCAACCCGAGGCTGCCCGGGCGAGAGCGCTTGGATCGTCGAGATCACCGACCACGCGCTCGACGTCGTGAAGCGCGCGTGAATCGGAGCCCTCGCGAACATAGGCGACCACCTGGTGGCCGTCTGCCTCGAGCCCTCGCAGAACCCCGCCCCCGATGAAACCGGTCGCCCCTGTAACCAGACAGCGCACGTCCGTCTTGTAACAGGAAGCGCCCGGTTCACAAACGCCTAGGCCGCCTTGGACGTGTCTTCGGCGGGGGGGCGCAGTTGAATGCGAATCGCCTCGAGCAGCTTGCTGTCTTTCTCCATGGCATCCCGCGCGCTTTCCCGGCCCTGGGCGATGTTCTTTCCGCCGAAGCGGTAGTACGAGCCGCTCTTCTCGACGATGCTGGCCTCGACCGCTTGGTCGAGAAGATCGCCGATCGCGTCGATGCCCTTGCCGTAGCGGATGTCGAACTCGGCCTTTCGGAACGGCGGCGCGAGCTTGTTCTTCACGACCTTGACGCGTGTGCGATTGCCGAGCACCACATCGCCTTGCTTGACCGCGCCGATGCGACGCACGTCGAGCCGCACGGTGGCATAGTACTTGAGCGCATGGCCGCCGGTCGTGGTTTCGGGAGACCCGAACATGACGCCGATCTTCATGCGGAGCTGATTGATGAAGACGATCGTGGTGCCCGTTCGATGTGCGGCCCCTGCCAGCTTGCGAAGCGCCTGACTCATGAGGCGGGCCTGAAGACCCACGTGTGAGGCGCCCATGTCGCCCTCGAGCTCGGCCTTGGGGACCAGCGCTGCCACCGAATCGATCACGATGAGATCGATCGCGCCGCTCTTGACGAGGATCTCTGCGATGTCCAGGGCTTGTTCGCCGCTGTCGGGCTGGCTGACCAGCAGCTCCTTGGCGTCCACGCCCAGGTTCTTTGCGTAGTGGATGTCGAGTGCGTGCTCGGCATCGATGAAAGCGGCCACGCCTCCCATGGCCTGGCACTGCGCGATCGCGTGGAGCGTGAGCGTCGTCTTTCCGCTCGATTCAGGCCCGAAAACCTCGACGACACGCCCCTTTGGGTAGCCGCCGCAGCCAAGCGCTTCGTCGAGCGAGGGGCTGCCCGTGGGAATGGAGGGCACGCGTTCGGCCTTGTGGTCGCCGAGCCGCATCATCGCGCCCTTGCCGAATTGTTTCTCGACGTTCTGTAGGAGATCGTCGATGACCTTGAGTGCTTGCTTCATGTGTTCTTGCTCCTCTTTCGTTTGGGATGTTTGATGGCGCTCTTCGGCGAGCTTCAGGACGGCTCGCGATCGAGAACGCGGTATTGAAGGGTTTCGGCCGTGTGAGCGGGCAGGACTTCGCTCGATTCGTCGAGGACGGCGATGGTGTGCGCGACGCGAAGCGCTTTGAGGTAGGCACGAGCGCTCATCTTCAGACGCTCGACGCCGAGCTCGAGGAGGGTGAGGGCCTCCTGCGCGACGTTTCTCGTGAGAGATTCGAGGCTGCGTCTTGCGCCTGTGATTCCCAAGCGCTCGCGTGCCCGTTCGACCCTCTCTTGAACCGCCTTCGAGGATTCCCCGGGCGTGGCCTTGCGCATGACTCGGGCACTCACCCGCGGCACCGCCACTTGCAGATCGAAGCGATCGAGAAGAGGGCCCGAAACCCGGCCGCGGTAGCGCGCGATCTGCAGCTCGCCGCAGCGGCAATGGCGGGTCGGATCGCCATGGTAGCCGCAAGGGCAGGGGTTCATCGCGGCGATCACCATGGGCTCGGCCGGAAGCCTCACGCGTTGACGTGCTCGCGAGATCACGACCTCGCCTTCTTCCATGGTGGTGCGCAAAGTCTCGATGGCGTCTCTACGAAACTCTGGAAGCTCGTCGAGAAAGAGCACGCCCCGGTGCGCAAGCGTGAGCTCGCCGGCGCGAATCGGCTCGCCGCCTCCGACGATCGCGGCCGCGCTTGCCGTGTGATGAGGTGCGCGGAAAGGCCGCTGCCGCCCAAGCAGAATCCGTAGCGATCGAAGCCCGGCGGAGCTCGCAATCGTCGCGATCTCGAGCGCCTCTTCTGCAGAAGGAGTGGGCAGGATGGAGGGAAGCGCGCGAGCGAGCATCGTCTTGCCGGCGCCCGGGCTTCCGATGAGCAGCATGTGGTGGCTGCCTGCTGCGGCGATCTCGAGAGCACGACGTGCCGCTTC
>DASRZF010000197.1:0-10156 GCA_035686645.1 Polyangiales bacterium | reverse complement strand
TTCTTCTTCGATCTGGGTCCGGGGATCACGGTCACCGGGAGCAACACCAACGCTTCGTTCGCCTGGCGCATCGGCGCTGGAACCGCCTTCTGGGGCGTCATGGGCAAGAACAAGAACAAGTCGGACTCCGCGGCGACCGCCTCGGCTGAATAGTCCGGCGCTCGAATCTTCGAGCACCCCAAGGAAGAAGGCCGTCCTGCGAAAGCGGGCGGCCTTTTTTCGTGGATGAGCCCTAGGAAGCGCCCGCGCGTGCTGGCGCGATCCGCCGCACGGCCCTAAGACTCAGCCAGGGTTCCATGGACGGCTGGAAGCAAGACGTGCATGATGGGCCCTTCGAAAAAGGAGCGACCAGTGGCCGACAAAGAAACCACGAGCTTCATGCGATCCCTTTGCATGGGGCGCATCGAGCAGGACGTCATCTTCCCCTTTCCCACCCTGTCGGATGCCGAGAGAGAGACGCTGGCTGACATCTCGGGTGCCCTCGAAGGGCTACTGGGTCCACGGGCAGAGGACTTCCGCAAATGGGACGTTGCCGGGGAGCTGCCAGAGGAGTTCATCGAGGAGCTCAAGGAGTTCGGGATGTTCGGCCTGGTCATCCCGGAGTCGTACGGCGGTATGGGGCTCGGCAACAAAGCCTATTCTCGAACGCTTCAAGAGGTCGCCAAGTACGACGCTTCCGTCGCGGTGACGATCGGCGCGCACAGCTCGATCGGCATGCGCGGACTGCTGCTCTTCGGTACCGAGGACCAGAACAACCGCTACATGGAGAAGCTCGCCTCGGGCGAGATGATCGCGGCTTATTGCTTGACCGAACCGGGCGCTGGCTCGGACGCCGCTGCCGTGAAGACGACGGCGGTCAAGGAAGGCGATCACTGGGTCATCAATGGCAACAAGCTGTGGATCACCAACGGTGGCATCGCCGACTTCTTCACTGTCTTTGCGAAGACGCCCGAGGAAGGCGGTCGCGGCAAGATGACCGGCTTCATCGTCACCAAAGACATGGAGGGCGTGAGCATCGGACCTCATGAAGACAAGATGGGGCTACGCTCGAGCTCGACCACCACGGTCCATTTCGACAACGTGAAGGTGCCGAACGAGAACGTGCTCGGCGAGGTAGGCCAGGGCTTCAAGGTCGCGATGGCCATCTTGAACAGCGGCCGCACCGGCCTTGGCGGCGGCTCCGTCGGCGCGATGAAAAACCTCATCAAGATGGCCACCGTTCAGGCGAACGAGCGCAAGACCTTTGGCCAGCCCATCTCGAGCTACGGCCTGATCAAGAAGAAGGTCGGTGAAATGGTGATCGACTGCTACACGTCCGAAGCCGCGGTGACGGTCGTCGGCGGCTTGATCGACGAGGGGTACAAGGAGTACCAGGTCGAGGCTGCGATCTCGAAGGTCTACGCCACGGAATGCCTCTGGCGGACAGCCGACGAAGCACTGCAGATCGCGGGCGGCAACGGATACATGCGAGAGTATCCCTACGAGCGCATCGTCCGTGATTGCCGGATCAACCGGATCTTCGAGGGGACCAATGAAATCCTACGCTTGCTCATCGCTCTCACCGCGATGAACGACGTGGCAAGCCAGCTCCAGGAGCTCTCGGCCACGATGAAGGACATCTTCAACGAGCCGATCAAGGGCTTCGGCCTTCTCTCCGACTACGCCCGCAAACACGCCGCCCTCCGAACCGGGATTCGCGGCGAAGCGAAGTTCTCGGGCCTTGATCCGATCATCCACGAACAGGCGCAAATCTTCGAAGAATCGACCCGGTTCCTCGCGCAGGCAACCGACCGAATCCTTCGAAAGCACGGAAAAGGCATCATCGGAAAGCAGTTCGCGAGCCACCGTCTCGCGGAGATCATGATCGACCTCTTCGTGATGGCTTGTACACTGAGCCGTGTGCAGGCCTCGATCGACGCCAAGGGCGTCGATGCCGCCGCCCTGGAAATCGACATTCTCCGAACCTTCACGCGCGCAGCCAAGGTGCGCATCAAGCGCAACTTCCGACGGATCGACAGCAACGACGACGAAATGCTGAAGTCCCTTGCCGAGGACGCATTCAAAGCTGAAGGGTTCCGCTGGGACACGCTCTAGCCGTGAAACAGTACTCGCGAGACGAGGTCGAAGAGATCCTGCGGCGAGCGTTGGAGTCCCAACCGGTAGAAGCGCTCTCGCACGAGGATCTGGTCGCCGCAGCGGTGGAAGCCGGCATCGACGCGGCTGACGTGGAGTCCGCTGCGCGCCAACTCGAAGAAGAGCGTGAGCTCTTGCTCGAGGAAGATCGGATCGTCAGCGCGCGAAAGAAGCGATTCCTTCAGAGCGTCTACACCTATGTCGTGGTCAACGCCGGTCTCTTCGTCATCGACATCATGTCTGGGCCTGGCTGGTGGGTGCAATGGATCCTGGCCGGCTGGGGCATCGCGCTCGCGCTCGGCGCGCGCCGGGCCCTGGCCCCCGACCGGCAGCGGCTTCGCGCTCGGGCACGTCGCCGCATGCAGAAGCGCCAGCGCGGCAATTGGGAAAAGCAGGTTCGAAAAGAGGTCGATCGGGCGATTCAACTCGGTGTGGATGCGCTCGTCGATGCTGCGTCGCGCAAGCTCTCTGCGCGCGCCGAGGAGTCTTCCCGAGAGCGTCCCCGCGTCCGGGTAGATCGTGCCGCCGCAGAGACTATCGACGTCGAAGCCCTCGAGAATGCTAAACGCGGCCGCTCGTAGTCGAGGTCTTCAGTCGAACTCGAAGCTCGATTGGGCGAGCGGACTGAGACAATCCGGGTCGTCGTTTTCGATGCGGTTGACTCGCCGTGAAACGGCGGTTCGCTTCAGTCTCGGCGCGGAAACGAGCGTGCCCTCACCGAGCCAATCGCGGGCGCGCTCTCCCTCGAGTAGTACCGGCATTCGATCGTGGATTTCAGCAACTACTCCTTTTGATTCTTCGGTAAGTACGACGAAGCGCTCGCCGCGCCGAAGACCCGCCATGAGAAGGAGACCGCCGTCCTCGCGCTGAAAGAGATAGGGCTGGTTGACCGCCCCTTCCCTTCGCCATTCAAAGAATCCGTCTGCAGGGACCAGGCATCTTCCTTCACGGAACGCTTCGCGGAAGAGCGCCGTCCGGTCTGCCGTTTCGGACCGGGCATTGACCACGAGACCTGACCCGGCGCGATCGAGGCCCCAAAGCGCGTCGAGCAGAACCGGCTTGCCACTTTCGAAATGAACGATTGGGCTGCGTTGACCCGGCGCGATGTTGTATCGCGGACGAAACTGGATGCGGGTTTCGCTGAACGTGTCGAACGGAAGGCCGCCGATCAACGTTTCTTCGTCAGCCGCGGTCAGCGTGAATCGCCCGCACATCCCCGCTCAGACCGGATCGGTACGAATCCCCACACCCGCGTACTCGAAGCCTTGCTCGCCGAGCTTGTAGGTGACCCAGATGTTGCGACCGTCGAGGATCACCGGTGTACGCATCATCTCGCGAATCCGGTCGAACTCCGGGTACTGATATTCGCGCCATTCGGTCAGAAGCATGAGCGCATCCGCATTCTTGACCGCGTCATACGCATCGTCGACGAGCGCAACGCTCTCGCCGAAGAC
Organism: Polyangiales bacterium; assembly: GCA_035686645.1. Classification (GTDB taxonomy): domain Bacteria; phylum Myxococcota_A; class Polyangia; order Polyangiales; family Houyiibacteriaceae; genus SG8-38. The sequence continues at coordinate 6,569 of DASRZF010000197.1, read as the reverse complement.
TTCCCGGATGTTTCCCATTGCTTCGGGATCGTGTGCGACGATCTCGCAGCCCTCGTTGAGCAAGAACTCGATGCTGGTAATCGAGGGAGACTCGCGAATGTCGTCGGTGCCGGGCTTGAATGCCAATCCCCAAATCGCGATGCGTTTTCCAGCGAGATCGCTCCCGAAATGCCGTTTGAGCTTGCGCACGAGGAAGCTTCGATGTCGTACGTTCACGCGATTCGTCGCGTCGGCCAGCTCGAGCTCGATTCCGTGTCGCCGTGCGGTCGCGACCAGCGCCTTCACGTCCTTCGGAAAGCAAGAGCCGCCGTATCCTGGCCCCGCGTGAAGGAACTGAGATCCGATTCGAGGGTCGCTCCCGACACCCTTTCGCACGCTCTGGACGTCCGCGCCGACTTCTTCACAGAGAACCGCAAGCTCGTTCATGAATGAAATCCGCATCGCGAGCATGGTATTCGCCGCGTACTTGGTCACCTCGGCGCTTTCGGGGTTCATCCAGACGATCTTGGTGCTCGAAAGGTTGAGCGGGTGGTACACGCGCTCCATGAGGCGCCGCGCGCGATCGTGCCCGGGACGTACGCCGATGACGATCCGGTCCGGGTACATGAAATCGTTAATCGCCCCACCCTCTTTTAGAAACTCCGGATTGGAGACGACCTGAATGTTGTGCTTGGCGTCGGCAACGAGCTTCTGGACTTGAGCGTTCGTGCCCACGGGGACCGTGCTCTTGTTGACGATGACCAGGTCCTGAGTCGCATGCTTCGCGAGCTCCTGAGCGACCGCGAACACGGCACTTAGATCCGCTTCCCCGTCATGGGTCGGTGGAGTGCCTACCGCGATGAACGCCAGATCGACGTCGTTCACTGCAGCCGCCAGATCGGTAGTGAAAGTGAGACGGCCGGCGCTCGCGTTCTCTTTGACCATCTCCTCGAGACCGGGCTCGTAGATCGGAATCTCGTAGCGCTGCAGTCGTTCGACCTTGCTGGCATCCTTGTCGACGCAAACCACGCGCTGTCCGGTCGCCGCAAAGCAGGTACCGGTGACGAGGCCCACGTATCCTGTCCCAATTACGCAGAGTTTCACGAGCGGGGCATAGCACGATTCCAGCTTCCTGAAAGATGCCACCCTCGGGGTGAGACGGTATTGTGGGACGACGAAAGGGCAGCATTTGGGGGGGGAGGCGATCGGTGGCTTGAAAGGCCAGTTTGTGCCGGAGCGTGCGTCCGTCGCGGTGCTGGCTGTGGCCTGCCTGGCGCACTATTGGATCTGCAGCTCGCTCAGCTCCGAGATCGCACTCGACGTCGACCCGATCAATCTCGTCTATGGCATGCGTGAGTTCAACATCGCGCACTATGCTCCACACCCGCCAGGCTATCTGGTTTACGTCTGGATGCTCCGAGCGCTGCACGCCGTGGTCGGGGGAACCCCGCTTGGAACGGTGCAGCTCTTGGCGCGAGTCCTCTCGACGCTCACCATTCCGCTCGTCTTCATGGCCGTCACGACACTCCGGCCAACCGATCCGGTCGCCCGAGGGTATGCGGCCGTTCTCACCGCGTTTCACCCGTTCCTCATCTACCACGCAGTCGATGCGCAGACCCACACCTCCGAAGCGTTCGCTGCCGCTCTTCTTCTCTTGGCGCTCGTCCACTACCTGGGCCGTCCCACGATCATCTGGGCGGCGGCCATGGGTGCAGCGTTGGCGCTTGGGAGCGCCTTTCGCCCGAGCTTCGTCGTGGCGGGAATCGGTCCTATCATTTGGGCGATTGGGTTCCGTCGAATCGCTCATTTGAGCGTCGCAGGGATCAGCAGTCTGCTTGGGGCGTTCTCCTGGATGATGCCGACCTTTCAAGCGAGCGGCGGCTTCGCGCAATGGCGAGCCGCGAACGACGCGCTCATTCAGCAAACGATCGTTCGCACGAGCAGCCCGTTCAGCGACCAGGCGATCGCAGGATTCGTCGCTTTCAACATGAGGAGCACTGCCCTGTGGTTGCTCCTAGCGCTGGCGCCTGCATTCGTCGCCATGCTGAGTCGCCTCGGAAGCGCGGCGCCGCCCGACCCAGCATACACGAGAGCGCGCTCGATCGCGTTCTGGAGCGCCGGGCCGGCAGTTCTCTTCTACCTCGCGATGTTCTGCTCTGAACCGGGATATCTACTCGGCTTCGTCCCGGCGATCATCGCCGTCACGGCACTCGCGGCCAGCCCCAAGCTATCGCATGCACGGCGCCGCTTCGCTCTGATTGCGGCCTTGGCGACGCAGCTCGGAATCCTCATGCTGCCTCCTGCCTCGAGCCAAGTTGCCAAGGTGCCATCGGTGCCGGAGCTCGTCCGCCGAGAGGTGCTCTACCGGACCGTATTCGAACGCATGCGGGATGAGCTTCCGAGGGGCGCGCGGGCGCTGTACGTTTCCGACTATCAAGACGTGGTCTTGAGTCGGCAGCTCCCGGTGCTCAGCCCGAACGTGCATTCGTTGGTCTATCACAGGGAATACGAGCCACCCTACCAGCAGACCTCGATCAGTTTCGCCACCGCAGACGATTGGATCCCCATTCCCGGACCCATCCTCCTCCAGCCGGGTCCCCCTTCTGTTCAGGCGATGCCCTACACCTACGATTTCATCGTGGTCGACCCGATCGCGAGTGCAGACCTCCGCAAGGAGCTGAGCCGAGCCTCGAGCTGTGATCTAAGAGTCCCCGAAGGCGCCGTCGACGTTCTGGTCGTCCCCGCGGAGCGCTGCTTTCCTGAGGGCGTAATCGCGTCGCACGGACGGGGCATTCGTTTTTCACTGGCATCCGCGCCCGATCCAGGCTGAAAGGAAGTCGTGATGTCTGCGGTTCGCGTTCACTATCTCAACCATGCTTCGCTTCTGGTCGACGTCGGCAAGGTACGCATGCTCTTCGATCCCTGGCTCGAAGGCACGGCATTCTCCGACGGCTGGGGTCTTCGCTACGAGAACCCCGAGGCGTTTGCTCTCGGCGCAAAGGCGACGCATCTCTGGATTTCGCATTGGCACAGCGATCATCTGCACGCCCCATCCTTGTCGAAGCTCGCAGAGCTGAACCCGGAGATGGTGGTTTTGGCCAATGTGTCGGCAAACTTCTCCATGGAGCAGCGCTTGGCGAGCTTTGGCTTTCGCGACGTACGCCCGATCCGGGAGCGAGAGACTCTGCACCTCGACGCGGAAACGAGCTGCTGCCGGTATCCAACCGCAGGCATCGACAACATGCTCCACATCAGGTCGGGCGCCTGGTCCATGGTCAATTACAACGACTGCAACCTCCCCATCAACGCGATTCGCTCCCTCCGCAAGCAGATCGGGCCAATCGACATTCTGTTCACGAACTACAATCATGCAGGCAAGCTGTTCGACTCGCTCGACGATGCCGCTCGCAAACAGCAACTCATCGACACGCTCGAACTGACAGTCAACGCGATTCACCCGACTCACGTGGTGCCTTTCGCATCGAGCCACTACTACCGGGCGGAGGAAAGCGCTGATCAGAACTCTTCGATGCTCGACTTCTCGGAGCTCGAAGCGCTCTCCAAGACCGATGATCGATACTTGGTGCTGCGGATCGGCGACGAGGCCGAGCTCCGTTCTCAGACCACTCCGCTGGTTCGTCGGCGCGAGCCGCCTATCGCCCCACGAGAGCTCGAGACACTCCGGTACTCGTCGTCGGTGCCTTGGGAGCAATTGCTCGCCGAAGTTTCAGTCCGAGCGAATGCGCTGCAGAGTCAGTTCCTGCACATGGCCAGGCTCGCGGTGCCGGATTTGATCGTGCGTGTGAGCGACCATGGCCGCTGCCTGCGTCTGGCGATGGGTGCCAACGCGACCGAGGCCGAAGCCTCAGCTGAGCCGCAGATCGAAGCGCACTCGCAAGCCCTACGAACCTGGCTCGCCCGTCGCTTCGGCGATGACACATTCATCGCGGGGGCCCACTTTCGTGTGCTGCAGCCCGACACTTCGGTCGTCGAGCGATGGGCGCTGGTGACCTTGCTCGAAGCCAGTCACCTCGACCCTCAGCGTTTCCTGCGATACCTCGGAGAGCCGGAGGGGCGACGCTTCCTCTGGAATCGCCGCGAAGAGATCCTCGCAACGGTCCTCGGCCGGCGCTGGACGGCCGGACGCATGCGAATCTAGAATCGAGCCAGCGCTTTCTGCTACAACAATTGTTCAAGGGGGCCGAGTGATTCTGACAAACATCGACAGCGTGCCAGGGCGTCGAATCGTGGAGCACTTCGGCTTGGTGCAAGGAAGCACCATTCGGGCGAAGCACTTCGGAAGAGATTTCGCCGCCGGGCTCAAGAACATCGTGGGCGGAGAGCTGAAGGGCTATACCGAGCTTCTCCAAGAAAGCCGCGCGGAAGCAACGAGCCGGATGGTAACCCAGGCGCAGGAGCTTGGCGCCAACGCGGTCATCAACGTGCGTTTCACCACTTCCTCCGTGGCTCAAGGAGCCTCGGAGATCTTGGCCTACGGAACCGCCGTATGGATCGAGTAGGCGTGCCATGTCCATCGAGCTACTGATCGCGATCGGCTTACCCTTGCTACTCATCGTAGTCGGCCGGGTCGCCGGATCGCGCATCGAACGCAGTCACTACGAGAGCATCCTCGAACGCGAAGCACGGTTCAGCAAGCAACCCGCGTTCTCCATCAAACAAATCGACATGCCAGGTACCATCGGCTCGGCGAGCCTCGCCATTGGGTCCGTGGTGGTTTCGGTCGACCACTTCAAACGCTTCGTCAGTGGCTTTCGGATGCTGATCGGGGGCGAGGTCCGCGCGTACTCCTCGCTCATCGAGCGCGCGAGGCGTGAGGCGGTCCTCCGCATGAAGGAATCTCAGCCGAATGCCGACGCCTACATCAATACCCGCATCGAGACGTCGACCATTTCCAGCACTGCGGGCAACGAGGGGATGGGCACCATCGAAGTCCTGGCCTACGGAACCGCCGTCCACTACGATCGCGCCCCATGACCGAAGAACGCCCCCGGGTGCTAACCGAACGCGACGGACACATATTTCACATCGTTCTCGATCGCGGCGACAAGATGAACGCCTTCGATCTCCGCATGCTCCGAGAGCTCGCAGAGGCCGTCACCGAGTACGAGTCAGACGAGTCCCTCTGGTGTGCCCTGCTCTACGCCAACGGCGAGCACTTCACCGCAGGCCTCGACCTGGCAGAGGTGGGTCCGGCGGTTCGCAGCGGCCAGCCTTTGTTCCCCGAGGGTTCTATCGACGTCCTGAGCCTTCATGAGCCAAAGCGGAAGAAACCGCTGGTCATGGCCGTGCAAGGCTGGTGCCTCACGATCGGCATCGAGCTTCTGCTTGCGGCCGACATTCGCCTCGCGGCAGAAGGAGCCCGCTTCGGTCAGATCGAGATCAATCGCGGGATCTTCCCCTTCGGCGGCGCAACCATTCGCCTCCCCGAGGTCGCGGGCTGGGGAAACGCCATGCGATGGCTTCTCACAGGAGATCGCTTCGATTCCGAAGAGGCCCTCAGAATCGGCCTCGTTCAAGAAGTGGTTCCCGCGAACGAGCTCCGCGCCAAGGCGATTGAAATCGCGCGTACTGTCGCGAAGCGCGCACCCCTCGGTGTGCAGGCGACGATTCGCTCCTCGCGCACTGCGCAGCTCGAGGGCCACGACGCTGCGATCGCCGAGTTACTCGTGATCGCCCGCGAGCTGATGGACACCGAAGACGCTGCGGAGGGCATCCGCTCGTTCATCGAGCGTCGCGAAGGCGATTTCAAGGGCCGTTAGCCCGCGTCGCCTCGGAAGAACACGTTGTTCGAAATCGGATCGCGGGGCTGCCTGGTTCGGTTGGCCGCAACGGACTCGTCTTCGTAGCCGAAAGACAGCCCACAGAGGATCTGCTCGTCTTCAGGGATGCCCAGCTGCCTTGCAACCAGGCTCGGATAGGCGCGCAACGCGGCCTGCGCGCAGGACCCGATTCCTCGCGACTGCATCGCGAGCATCAGCGTCTGCACGTACATCCCGACGTCTAGGGCAACTCCAATACCAAAGCTCTTCGCCATGCACACGTAGGCCACGTGAGGTGCATCGAAGAACTCGAAGTTGCGCAGCATGGCCATCGAGCGCCCCGCTCTGTCGCCGCGTTCGATCCCCATCTTGCCGTAGAGCTCGACCGCGCAGGCGATCTGCTTTTCACGGTAGCCGTCGCGAAACTCGTCCACGGGCGCCATGGCAGCCGAAGCCTCGCCCGCGCTCACTGCCTCGACGAGCGCGCGGCGAAGCGCCTCGACCCGCTCTCCGAGCGCCACGTAGACGCGCCATGGCTGAACGTTGCAGTTGCTCGGAGCCCTCTGAGCGAGCTCGAACACCTCTTCGAGGACCTCGCGAGGCACCGGTTCTGGCCTGAACCCACGGACGGATCTTCGCTCGCGAATCGCTCGGTCTAGATCATGCATCGTCACCCCTGAGCGCCTCGATCCTCTTAGGCACGCCGCTTCGGCCTTGGGACCGCTTTTTCGATTTGGATTGCGCGTACCTCTCCCACCACTTTTCGGAGCGCGGGCTCGATCACCCCACTGCGCACGAACTCCGACCCCA
>DASRZF010000196.1:0-8590 GCA_035686645.1 Polyangiales bacterium | reverse complement strand
GTCCGCGCTGCCGGCCTTCTGAATCGCCTTCGCGACGAGTCGATCCGGATCGAGCGTGACCGGATGCATCCCCATCGCATTGGCCAGTCGGCCAAACTGATTGATCAAGCTCACACCCAACGGACGGTGCGGCCGCCCTGTGCGGATTTCCTTCGGTGCGCCCATCAGGTCCACTTCTAGCAGGAGTTTGGAAATAGTAACCGCACGGGCGCGGCATACAACGCTGAGGCGGGCGCTCCGGGTATAATTGAAAGCAGTCGCCTCCGGATCTCTATGATACAAGTACCACGATGCACCTCAACCGATTCGCGATTTGCGTTCTCGCTTTGACCTCAGTGCTCGGCTGCAGCAGTGGCGGCGGAGAGGCCGATAACGGAGGAACCGGCGGCTCCGACGTCGACTTCACGAGCTTCGAATGGACCGAGCTCAACGGTGATGCGCCCTGGTCTCGGCGCGCCGGTCTTCACACGGTCGAGCTTGCTGGCAGGTTCTACCTGATGGGCGGGCGCACCCCGACCGACCCGATGGGCGCCCCGTTTCCACCTGCCGATTTTTGGGCAGACGTCTGGGTGAGCGATGACGAGGGCGTCACCTGGGAGAAGATTCTCTCGAACGACGCGCCCGGTCATTGGGCCCCGCGCGCGTATTTCCAAGCCGTCGTCAAAGGCGACGCGATGTATGTTCTAGGTGGTCAGGACTTTGGTTTTCCGACGAGCAACTTCTACAGCGACGTCTGGTCCAGTGAAGACGGTATCGCATGGACCGAGCGTACCGCCGACGCAGGCTGGGAGCCTCGCGCGGGTCTTCGGGCGGTGACTTTCCAAAACGAGATCTACATTTTCGGCGGATCACAGTTCGACGACAACGCGATCTTGCCCGGACCTTCTGGCCCAGCCCGGATCTACTACAACGACGTCTGGAAGTCGGCTGACGGCGCTCAGTGGCAAGAAGTGACCGCAAATGCACCATGGGAGCCTCGCGCGGGCGCCGTCGTGGTGGTGAAAGACGACTACATGTACTTGCTCGGCGGCGAGGCCGGCTTCCTCTGCGACACCAACGCCGACCCCGATTGCGAGCTGCCCTACTTCAACGACGTCTGGCGTTCGCAAGACGGCGCGGATTGGGAGCTCGTCACCGATTCGGCCGGCTGGTCACCGCGGCCTGGCCACCAGTGCGCGGTTTCGTTCGACCACATCGTTTGCTGGGGCGGCTTTGGGCTTCCCGAGAACCCGATGGACGTGTGGGTCAGCCCCGACGGGGCGACCTGGGAGCAGGTCAGCGATTCCCCTTGGAACGCGGAGAGCCCCGACGAGATCAAGTACGACTTCGAGGGCATCGCGGTTGGAGACGTGATCTACACGTTCGGCGGCGACCGTGAGACTTTCGACTTCAGCGACCCCAGCAATTACCTCCGCGTCGACAACGATGTCTGGAGATACGCACTTCCCGCGCCCTGACCGAAGAAACCGACTCGTCGCAGACCTTGCTCACCAACCCCCGGTGCCAGGCTCTCCTTTGAACGGGCCGACAATCTCAGGCGTCACCCAACCGCCGTAGAAGCCACCAGGTTGCGCGGTCACGCGATCCTCGCCAACGTAGCACTCGAGCTTGCCCGGATAGAAGCTCAGGTATCCGCGGAGCGAAGCGAAGTCCACGAACGGTTGCTCGTAGCTCCAAGCCGCGTTGCGGATCTCATGCCCATCGAGGCATAGCGACCAGTATGTTGCAGACCCCTTCCATTCGCAGAGCGAGGCGCCCGGGGCTCGTGTCAACAGCTCCGTCCGGACGTCTTGCGGCGGGATGTAGAAGGTAGGTGGGCTAGCGGTCTCGAGCACGCGAATCGCGCGACGCGATTCTGCAATCACTTCGTCTTCATGCACGACCTGCACGAGACGTGAGTCGAGATCGAGTCGAGGCGGACGAGGATAGTCCCAAACCGACTCCTGGTTCTCCCCCGGATCGATGGCCCATTCCGGCCGCCCCGAGCCACGATGGCTCCATTGTGCACGTGCCTGTGCTAGGTGGTCCTTGTTCATCAGACGACGATAGAGCCACTGGACCTCGTCCGGAAGTGGTGAGGATCGGCGTGCTTCGTTCACAAGGCGAGGCTACTCGAAGATGGCGCAGATCACGGTCGGCCTTCACAGAGCCCCCAGATCTCGCTCCCTCGGTGCTGCCGAACGAAGCTGCGATCCAGGCTTGCGAAGCCGCCTTGCCCTTCCCTCCCTGAGTAGATCAGCGTTCAATTCGAACTCCTCAGGGCATGAGTCGGGCAACGCCTTCGTCGCCAAAGCTCGTGTCGAGGCCGTCGCCGTCCGGAAGGACACGGATCACGCTCATCCGGAGCTGCGGCGCGCCGGTCGGCGGATGGCGGTGGCGATGACAGTAGCCAAGCAGGCGTCCGAGTTCTATCGTCCGGCCATGCAGGTGATTCCCATCACATGCCTGAGCGACCACCATGCCCACTTCTTCGTTCAGGGCCGGCTCGCTGCGGCCGGTCGTGACCCCGTCGAATCGTTCGCCACCATTCGCCAAGCCCAGGACAACTGCTGGTCATGGGACAGACGCAACTAGCCAGCTGGCATCGCGACGAGCATGGCATTCCGCAGATCGTCGCGGATGACATCAACGGCCTCTATTGGGGCATGGGCTACTGCCACGCGATGGATCGCGGGCTGCAGATGCTCATCATGCGGATCCTCGGGCAGGGGCGCGCCGCCGAGCTCCTCGATGGCAGCGACGAGATGGTCCAGGTCGACCGTTTCTTTCGTCGCATGAATTGGAATGGCGGTGTTGCAGAGGAAGTGGAAAACCTCAGCGCCGAGGCGCGCGCCGCCGTCGAGGCGTACTGCAGCGGCGTGAATGCACGTTTCGCGGAGTCCAGTCCCTGGGAGCTGAAGCTGGTCGGGGCAAAGCCCGAGCCCTGGGCGCCAGAGGACAGCCTCTTGCTCGCGCGAATGACCGGCTTTCTCACGCTCGCACAGTCGCAGGGAGAAGTGGAGCGTCTCTTCGTGGAGATGGTTCAAGCGGGGGTCAGCGATGCGCACCTCGAGGCGCTCTTCCCGAACAGCACAGCCGGTCTAGATCGCGCGATGGTGTCCCAAGTGCAGCTCGGGGAGCGCATGGTGCCGGATTCCGTCAAATGGGTGGCCGCCGCATCACGCATGACGGCGTCCAACAACTGGTGTGTGTCGGGGTCGCGAACCGCGTCGGGCGCCGCCATGCTTGCGAACGATCCGCATCTCGAGACCAACCGGCTCCCCAACGTGTGGGTCGAGCAGAGCTTTCGATGGCGGGATAGCCACGCGATTCTAATGACCATGCCCGGCCTGGCTGCACCGCTGATCGGGCGCAATGAGCACCTGTCGTGGGGCGCGACCTACACATTCATGGATGCGATCGACTCCTGGGTCGAGCATTGCCGTGACGGCAAGTACCGGCGCGGTGAGCAGTGGGTCGATTTCGAGCGGCGCGTGGAGACGATTCGGCGAAAGAAGCGCGAGCCGATTACCGAGACGTTCTACGAGAACCTGCACGGCGTACTCGATGGCGATCCCACCGACGAAGGGTATCTGCTCGCCACACGATGGTCGGGCTCGTTCGGCGGCGCCCAATCGATCAACTCACTGCTCCGGATGTGGACGGCCAAGACGGTGCCGGAGGGCATGGTCGCTTACGCCCAGGTCGAGTCGTCGTTCAATTGGATCTTCGCGGACAGCGCCGGTGACATCGGATATCAGATGTCGGGTTTGATGCCGGTGCGGCCGAACGACTGGAATGGATTCGCTCCTCGCCCCGGCTGGGACCAGCGATTCGACTGGCGCGGCTTCGTCGTTCAAAGCCTGCTCCCTCGCGTGCACAACCCCGAGAGCGGGATGGTCGTGACCGCGAACCAAGACCTCAACCACCTCGGCGAGGCGGACCCGATCAACGCGCCAATGAGTGACTATCGCGCGCGGCGTATCGAACAGCTCCTGGCGGCACGCGACGACCACGATGTCGACTCGTTTCGCGCGATTCAGCTGGACACCCATTCGATCCAGGCCGCCGAGTTCATGGAGATCCTCCAGCCCTTGCTCGGAACGGGCCCCATCGCCGACGCCTTGCGGGCCTGGGACTACCGGTATGATCTCGATTCCGTGGGAGCGACCGCGTTCGAGATCTTCTACGCGGCGCTTCTCGTCGAGATGTTCGGCCCCGGGTGCGGTACCGCCGTCATCGAGCATCTCCGTGACGCGACCGGTACATTCATCGACTTCCACCAAAACTTCGATCGTCTCCTCGTCTCCGAATCCTCGCCTTGGCTCGACGGACGCACGCGCGATGAGGTATGGCGCGCAGCGCTCGAAAAGGTCGCTCGACAGGTCCCCGAGCCGTGGGGCCAGCGCAACCGCGTGTCGCTCACGAACATGTTCTTTGGCGGCAAGCTTCCCCGCTTTCTTGGCTTCGATCCAGGCCCAATCCCAATTCGCGGCGGACGCGCGACCCCGCACCAAGGTCAGATCTACCAGTCGGGCGGTCGGCTCACCTCGTTCGCGCCTTCGCTCCGGCTCGTGACTGACATGAGCGACCAGAGCCTGCACACCGCCATCTGCGGCGGCCCGTCCGATCGGCGGTTCTCGAAATGGTACAAGAGTGGCGTGGAGGGCTGGCTCGAGGGCTCTCTCAAAGTCCGAAAGCCGCCAACCTAGCCAATCTAGCCGCATGGCATGAGCTTCGGCAGATAGGCAAAACAAAGGCCCTGGCGGTGTCGACGCGAGCGGCCGGCGACAGTCGGTATGAGCGTACACGGCGCCAGAGAAGTTGGCCGCTGCGTACGCTTCAGAGCTGCGGTGTCTGCGGTTGCCTTCTCTCAGCTGGGTCCCCGCTTGCTGCGCAACTTCATGCGGGATACCGCCAACCAGGTGGTGCTCGGCACCTTCGTCGCCACCTTCGTGTACTGCCTGCTCATCCTGCGCAGCCTTCGACGGCCGGGCGCTTACCGTCGGCGCCGCCCGTTACACGCTCGCAACCGATCGGCGCGTGACGTAGCCGATCGAGAGTCCCTGCACGAGTATGGAGAAGACGACGACGCCGTAAGTCAATGAGACGACGGTATCCCGGTCGGCGCCCAGGGGTAGTGACAGGGCAAGTGCCACCGAAATGCCCCCACGCAGGCCGCCCCAGGTGAGCACTTTCCATGACCCGTGTGGCAGCTTGAATGCCCCTCTCAGCAACCGCACCGGTAGCCCGACCGTGACCAGTCGGGCAAGCAGCGTCACGGCCACGGCCAGGCCTGCGGCGACCAGCACGCTGGCCGAGAAGACGACCAGCAGTACTTCCATGCCGATCAGAACGAACAGCACTGCGTTGAGTATCTCGTCGACTAGCTCCCAGAACATGTCGAGGTAGTGCCGCGTCGTATCGGACATGGCCAGTGCACGACCGTGGTTACCGATCATCAGGCCTGCGACCACCATCGCCAGCGGGCCGGACACGTGCAGCTGGCTCGCGAGCGCATAGCCGCCTGTGACCGTGGCCAGCGTCAGCAGCACTTCGACCTGGTAATTGTCCACGCTCTTCAGAAGTCGAAAGGTCACATAACCCAGTGCAAAGCCGAACAGCAGGCCGCCACCGGCCTCATGAAGCAGCAGTTGCAGACCATGAGCCGGCGTCGGCGCGGCGCCGCTCGTCAGCATCTCGAGCAACAGCGAGAAGATCACGACACCCACGCCATCATTGAAAAGCGACTCGCCTGCGATCACCAGCTCCAGTTCCTTTGGTGCGCCGGCGGACTTGAGAATACCCATGACAGCGATCGGGTCGGTTGGCGAGATCAGCGCGCCGAAACACAGGCAATACATCAGAGGTATCTCTAAACCGACCAACGGCAGCACAAGCCACATTCCGTAGCCCACCAAGAGGGTAGACAACAGCGTTCCCAGCACGGCCAGCAGAATGACCGGAAGGCGGTACGTCTTGAGCTCGCTCAGATCGACGTGCAGCGCGCCGGCAAAGAGCAGCAGCGAGAGCATACCCTGCATCAGTACCTGGGAAAAATCGATCGAGCGCAGCAAGGATTGTTCGTACTGCAGCAGGCTCTCCGCCACGCCCAAGGCGCTCAGCCCGACTAGCGATAGCGACAGGACCAGGGCGGCGCTCATTACACCGATGGTCGTTGGCATGCGGACGAAACGGTGGTTCAGGTAGGCAAGCAGCGCTGTAATTACGAGAAAGAGAGCGGCAATATTGAGCATAGAATCGGTCGAGGTTGTACTGGGCCAGACGGAGCGTACGTGACTGTGGCGCAGTCGTAAGCTTCCCCGTCAAGGCGGCAGTTTGTAAGTAGAGATTCTGGCGGTTTTTTGGCGGGCTTCCGTCGGGGTCAGGTCACCGAGTGCATCGTGGGGCCGTTGCTCGTCGTATTCAGGCATCCACCAGTAGGGGGACAGATCAAAAGACGTTTCGAGGGAGCGAAGAACGCCGCCCGCGCTAACCCCCCGACATCACACCAGTGCGAGGGACAGGACTCGAACCTGCACGCCCTAAGGACACTGGAACCTAAATCCAGCGCGTCTGCCAATTCCGCCACCCTCGCTCGGTGCACAGGTTTCGGGGATTAGCACCTTCACGGGACCTGGCCAGCCTCGCGAAGACGCGCGCCATGGGTCTTCTGGCCTCCGATTGCGCCCTGCAGCTCCTGCCTTTAGTTTTGGGCGGCACATGACAAACGGACGACTTCCGGATCGCGGAGCATGAACCTCTTTCAGCGAATCGAAGTTGGCGTCTCAGAACGCCTTCTTCGTGCTTCGGATCAGTTCGTCGAGCGCTTCACGAAGGACCGGTGGGAGGTCGACGGCGAGCTGTTCGACCGGCGCGCCCAGTACGTGTTCACGCTCGGAAGGTGGGTCGAGCGCTCGATGCCGGCGATGACGCCCCCGGACGCACGAAGCTACTACGCGCGCCTCTGCCGAATTCTCGAGTCCGCCCCGCCAGAAGTCGGTGGCACGGAAGAGCTGACGATCCCGATGCGCTCCGGTCCGCGCCCCGCTCGCATTTACTACCCTCGCGGCGCAGACGAAACGACCGAGAGCCGGCCCGCGCTCGTCTACTACCATGGCGGCGGGTGGACGATCGGAAGCATCGATACGCACGACACACTCTGTCGGCGCCTCTGCAGCAATGCACGGATCGTCGTGGTCTCCGTCGACTACCGCTTGGCGCCCGAAGACCCCTTCCCCGCTGCCGTCGAGGATTGCTACGACGCCTACCTCTGGGTCTCCGATCAGGCCCCTGCCCTGGGGATCTGCGCAAACCGGATCGCCGTAGGCGGAGACAGCGCCGGCGGAAACCTGGCAGCAGTGGTCACCGCGCTCGCGCGGGACAAAGGAAAACCCCTACCGAGCGTCCAGCTTCTGATCTATCCAGGTGTCGGCACCGTCCATCACATCGGCCGCCAGAAGGCCGAGCTCCAAACCGGCTATGGGCTGGACGACAAAACAACGCGCTGGTTCTTCGCAAACTACGTGCCCGAAGGCGAAGAGGAGAATCCTCTCGTCGCCCCCCTTCATCTAGCTTCCCACGCGGGACTCAGCCCAGCCATCGTGGTCACAGCGCAATTCGATCTGCTCTGTGGCGAAGGCCTGGAATATGTGGAGCGGCTCGAGGCCGCCGGCGTCCCGGTGACACACCTGCACCAAACAGACCTGCCGCACGGCTTCGCCACGATGAGCGTCCTGCCCCGCGCGCGCGAAGCCGTTTCGGAGCTTGCCGGAGCGCTCGGTCGCGCGCTGCGCCACGGACGCGAAGAGGCCAGAACCCTTGGCTAATCTTCGCCCTGTGTCTGTTTATCTCCGTTCTGCTTCTTGTCGCGATGCGTCTTGATACCCTTGGCCGTCTTGTCGCTGAGGGTTGAAACGGCCCGGGTAGCGCCCGTGAGGTGCAGGAAGATGGTGCGGGTGGTGGCTTCGGTGCGCGTGTACCCGAGGGCCAGGTCGTTCTGATCGATGACCGCGCCCGTCGCCGGTCCCTTTCCATAGAGGAAGGTGGTTCCCACTGCGAACGCGACACCAGCGACGTCAAGTCCGATCGATATGGTGCCCGCGTACCGATTGACTTGCGGATTGTAGTACCGATCTGGATTATCAGGGATCTTGATCGCCGAGGAAAAGTCAGTGAAGAAGCCCGTCTCGATCATGATCTTCTTGCTGATGAAGAAATCCGCGCCGACCGCGACGTTCCCGATGGCGCGGCGCGCGGTATTGTTGTCGTAGAACAGGCCCCCGACCAGTCCCGACGAGCCGTTTTTCACGCGCTGCCCCGAGCGCACGGGGCCGTAGAACATTGCGTCCAAGGCCAACATGACCTTCTCAGCCGGCCAATACATGACACCGGTTCGGAGCTCCAGAGGGATCGGCAGATTCGCGTCGAAGTCGTCGTTTAGATAGGCGACCGTGGTCGTGAGAGGCGAACTTGGGTCCTGCTCGTCATTGACGAACTCTTGCGAGACCGCGCCAACGCGTTGCTTGAGCGGGATTCCCGGAGGCTGCAGCATCACGCCGAACTGGAGCTGCGGTTTGAATCGAAAGAGCCAGCCGAAGCGAAGCGCTAA
>DASRZF010000195.1:0-9848 GCA_035686645.1 Polyangiales bacterium | reverse complement strand
AGTACCGGTGAAGCCGAGGTGCCCGAACGCGTCGGCGTCGATCGACGTGCCCGCGGCGCTGCCCTCCGGGGCCTTGCCGTCCCAGCCGAGCCTCAGCGTGCCGCCGGCTCGGACGGCCGTAGAATGCCGAACCAGCTCCTCATCGGCGGCCCCGCGTCTGCCGTGCCAGCCTCCGACACACGCGGCTCCAAACCTAGCGACGCTCTTCGCGTCACCAAACATGCCTGCATGCCCTGCCACGCCGCCGAGCGCGGCACAGTTGTCGTCGTGCACTTCCGCAACGAGGATTCTTTGTCGCCACGGGGACCAGCCGGTCGGCGCTGAGCGTGCTTTCCATCCGTCGTCTTGCCGATCGGCTCCGAAGAATAGCTCCGTGTCGATGCCGAGCGGCGCTGTGACTCGCTCCTCTACGATTTGGCTCAAGGCTTGATCGGTGGCGCGAGTCATTCCAATGCCCGCCAGGATGTAGCCAAGGTCGCTGTACACGGCCTTGCCGACCTGACTGCGTTCCCAGCGGGGGAGAAGCTCCGCGAGGATCCAGGCGCCGGCTTCCTCGGATCCGGGCGCTGCGGGAAGCGTTTCATAGAACGGGGCCCAGGCCGCGAGCCCCGAGCGGTGGCTCAAGACCTCTTCCCAAGTGCGCTCTCCGATGGGAAGCCCATCTGCCTCTGGAACCAGGACGTCCACGCGCTCCGCGAGATCGAAGACGCCGGCCTGATGCAATCGCAACGCAGCGTTGGCGACCAAGGGCTTGGTGAGTGAGGCCAGATCATAGACCGTGTCCGGACCGACCCTCTCCGCACCCTCGAACCGAACGCCGGCCGATGCTTCGATGTACGACCAGGACGCTCCGAGCCAGACAGCAACCGCTGCGCTTGCACCGGGAAAGACCCCATCGCTGCAAGCGGCCTCGAGCTCCCGCCCCAAAATTCGCTCGATGCGGGTCCTGGGGTCTTCGGCCACGACTGCTGTCTACCCAATCGGTCTGCAATGGTCTACAGGAAGCGCCGGCCCCGATGACGCTTCCTTACCTCACTGCCTCGATCGACCCCATCCCAGGCGAGCTCAAGACGACTCCCGAGGATTTCGAGGTCGAGGAAGTTCCCGCGTACGCGCCGAGCGGCGACGGCGAACACGTATTTGCGCTCATCGAGAAACGTGGCCTCACAACGAGGGATGCGGTGCGAGCTCTATGCGAGCTCGTCGGCGCCGATCCGAACGCCGCGGGCTGGGCAGGGCTCAAAGACAAGCACGCGCTCACGCGCCAATGGATCAGCATCTGGGGCGCGACGCCGGAGTCCGTGAAGGCAGCGGAGATCGAAGGCGTGCGCGTTTTGGAGGCTGCGCAGCATCCGCAGAAAATTCGAACCGGACACCTGCGCGCCAATCGGTTTCGCATTCGCCTTCGGCAAGTCGACACGGAGCGAATAGACGACGTACGCAAAGTGTTGTCGGAGATCGAAACCCAGGGTTTGCCCAACTATTACGGAGAGCAGCGCTTCGGGCGCGAAGGCGACAATGCGGAACGGGCTCTTCGCTGGGTCCGGGGCGAAGCCCGCATGCCACGCAGTGGATTCCAACGAAAGATCCAGATCTCGGCTCTCCAATCCGAGATCTTCAATCGCCGCGTTGCGGAGCGCGTGGAAACCTCGACGCTCGCGAAGGTTTTCTCAGGGGATTTGATGAAGAAGCACGAGAGCGGCGGGGTCTTCGTCGCGTCATACCTGGACGAAGTTGAGGCGCGGGTGAATGCCTGGGAAATCAGCCCAACGGGTCCGATTTTCGGCGCCAAGATGCGCTGGCCAGAAGGAGAGGCGCTCGCTCGGGAACAGGCCCTCTTGGAGGAAGCCGGATTAACCGTCGCGCAGCTCGCCAAGTGGAAGCGACTAGCCCCCGGAACCAGGCGTTTCGTGCGAGTTCCGGTTCCGCAAATCACGCTCGGTGTGAGTGACAACACCGTGACCCTCGAATTCACCCTTCCCGCTGGCTCCTACGCGACCATATTGATTCGGGAGATTCTCAAGCGGGATGCGCAGCCGCCCAAGACCAGCTAAAAGCGCGCTTCTACCCGAGGAAAAGCATGATCGACATTCAAGAAAGACTCACAGCCTTCGCCATGCTCGGCGCGACCTGGGTCATGTGGCTTCTGATATTCCTCTCCATCATCGGCGTTGCGATCATTTTCGAGCGGATCTACTACTTCTTCGCAACCCGCGACGACGTCCGAAAGCTCCAGGAGGATCTGCGGCTGCTCCTGGCCAAAAACGACGTTCCCGGAGCACGTGAGCGCCTGGCGCAGTCGAAGTCGTTCCAGGCCAGAATCGTCTACTCGGGAATCGAAGTGGTCGACGATGGGTCCGCTGCCGTCGAAGAGCGTCTCGCCGGAGAAACGGCCGTCGCGCGAACCCAGATGGAGCGTAACCTCGGGTTCCTCGGAACGGTCGGCAACAACGCTCCGTTCGTGGGCCTCCTCGGGACGGTCATCGGTGTCATCAAGGCGTTCCACGTGCTCGACGAGAGCGCCGGCAAAGTGACGAGCGGCCTGATGACCGAGGTCGGCGAAGCGCTGGTCGCAACTGCGATAGGCCTTCTCGTCGCCCTTCCCGCCGTGGCCTTCTACAACTACTTTCAAAGGCTCATCCGTTATCGGCTCACTTGGTCGGATGCGCTCGGACGCGACCTGCTCGCCTATCTCAAAGGGAACAGCTCCAAGGGGAAAGGCTAGTCATGGCTGGCGGCGCACGATCGGGCGACGACGACGATCTGATTACGGACATCAACGTCACGCCGCTCGTCGACGTGGTCCTCGTGTTGCTCATCATCCTCATGGTGACCGCAACCGCAATCGTCTCGAAGACGATCCCGATGGAGCTTCCCAAGGCGGCGACGGGCGAACAGACTCCTTCGACGCTCGCCGTCTCGATCGATCAGAGCGGCCAGGTGTTTCTCGACACCATTCCGGTTACCACCGACGAGCTCCGGACCCGGGTTCGTGCGGCGCGTGAGACCGACGAGGATATCCGAGCCGTGATCGCCGCAGACGGCCGAATCGCGCACGCGAAGGTCGTTCAGGTGATCGACATCTTGCGCCAAGAACGGATCACCAAATTCGCCATCAACGTGCGTCCCGAGGAGATTGGACGCTGAGCAGCGCGGCGCGCGATACGATGTCCAATCCGCTCGGGAATCTGCCGCCTTGGGCACTCGAAACAGGATGGGTCGTGCTGGCCATCGCGACACATGCGGCGCTTCTAGTCTTCATGCCCAAGGTGCCCGCGGGACCCGGTTTCGAAGACCCGCTCGATGCCGTGGCCGTCGCGATCGTCGATGAGGATCCCCTTGCCGAGGAGCCGGAGTCGCCCGCCGACGACGAGGCCTCGCAGCCCGAAGAAGCTCCCGAGCCGGAACCCGTGAAGCCCCCACCGAAGCCAAAGACGTTCAAGGCGCCCGAGGAGCCCGTCGAACCCGAGGAGGAGCCCCCGGCCGCGGCCCCTGAAACGCCAGTGGCCTTCGACAACATCGTGCTCACCAATGAGGGTGACGAACCGGCGTCTTGGGCGATGGATCCGGGCTCGGGCGAGAGCAGCGACAAGCCGATCGGCAGACCGGACGCCGTGGTCAGCGGAAGGAGCCGCGACGGTATCGTGGGCGGCGTCATTGGAGGCACTGGAACCGGGGTTGTCGTCGATGTGGGTGATCTTTCAAAGCAACCAATTCCGCCATCTTTGAAGTCAAAGCTAGAAAGGCTCTATCCCAAGAAGGCTCGCCAGGACGGCATCGAAGGCGAGGCCGTGATCCGTCTGCAGATCGCCCCGGACGGCCTTCCAAGCAAGATCCGGATCATCTCGGAAAGCCCGGGCGGGTATGAGCTTGGCAAAGCCTGCATGAAGACGCTGCAAGGCGAGCGCTGGCAGCCGCCCATCGACAAGAGCGGTAAACCGGTCACGACCCGAGTCACCTACCGCTGCGGCTTCGAGATCCGCTACTGAGGTCTTTCGTTGCTTTGGGCCGCCTTTTCGGGGCCGTCCCTCGCAGCAGTTTCTTTGACGCCCGAGCAGTTGTGGCGGTACCTGGCTTGAATGCGGTGGATGCTATTCGGCCTGCCTTGGCTTGCGCTCGGTTGCTGGGGGCAGACCGAGGAACCGCCCGGCGAAGCGGTGGGCACGTTCAACGCGGTCGGCTTCATGGTGGAGCAGAGCTGCGGCGAGGCGATCCCTGCGCCTGATCCGCTGGACCTCGATTTCGAGCTCCGGAGCGAATCGAACGGCCGGGCCTACTGGCGCCGTCTCGGAGGCTCGATGTTTGCCGGTGTCGAGAAAGACGGGGAGTTCACGTTCCAAGTCAGCCAGAGCTGGATGGTCATTCAACCCGATAGGTTTCGCGGCTACGTCGGCTGCTCGGTCACGCAGCGAGATGTCTTCACCTTCGACGTCGAGCCCGTCGAGGTGGGCGCCGACGCGGGGGTCGAGGACGGCGGGGCGAACGACGCAGGATCCGATCTCGACGCTGGGACTGAGCCAAATCTGCTGACTCTGTCAGGTTCACAGACCACCGAGATCGTTCCCATTGCCGGCTCGGACTGCACGCCCGCGGTCGCCGCGCTGGGTGGTCCTTTCCTTTCGCTGCCTTGCCGCGTCGAGTACGTGCTCACCGGGACCGGCGTCGCGATCGAGTAGCCCGAGCCCTAATCGTCGACCGGATCGGACGGGAATTCAGACGGCCTCAACGCACCCTTGGGAATCGGAGGCGTTGGCATGGGTGGAGGTGTGTTGCCATCTTCGGAAAACAGCCCGGCCAATCGTTCGGCGCGGATGATCATTTTCGGGGAGTGAACGCCGAAGAAGATCCCCTGAGTCGCCTCGCGGCCGCTGATCTCGTCCACCCTAAAGCCGTTGCGCTCGAGCAGTCCGCGGATCTCGTGCAGGGCATACAGGCGAATCGAGTAGTGACGGTCGTTCTGCTGGCCGCTGTGGCTTGCAACACGGCGCTTCACGCGGAGACGTGAGGTCACGTAGTCGAAGTCTGTTTCCTCCATGCACACGGCGCCGTCGACCTCGAACCAAACTTGATTGGGCTGCGACCCGATCATGAAGTCGCGATTGACGACCTCCAGCAAGAGCGTACCGTTTGGCTTGAGCGCCTGATGGAACTGACGAAGTGTGAGCTCGTTCTCCTCTTCATTGAAGTAGCCGAACGAAGTGCCCCAGCACAGCAGTGCGTCGAATTGCTCTTCAAACGTCACATCCCGCATGTCACCACGCACGAAATCGATGTGCAGACCATGATCTTCCGCTTCGTCGTAGGCGCGCGAGACCATCGTTGGCGAAATATCGAGGCCCACTAGAGCGTAGCCTCGCGAAGCCAGCTCGACGGTTTGAACGCCGAGCCCGCAGCCCACGTCGAGAACGCGTGAGCCGACCGGAATTCGGAGGGCTTTTTCGATGAAATCGCACTCGGCGGCCACCTCTTTTGGCGTCGAAGCACGAACCGTGCGGAGATAGGCCTCTCCAAAGAAGTGCTCGTACCAGGGTCCATCCTCGTCCGCCTCGACCTCGGGCGGCCCGGCGTCCGCGCTTTCTGCAGGCGGCGGCGGAGGCTTTGGAATTGGAATCATCATCTCGGCGGCCCTGTCCGGCGGCGGGGCGATGTCGCTGCGAGATAGAACGTCCGCGTCATCGAGAAAGAGCTCTTCAGGTGGCTCGCTGTACCCAGCTCTCCGGCTCGCCGGAGGTGTAGTCGACGGATGAATCGCGGGAGGATCGCTGAAGTGCACGTCGATGGACGGCTCGGACAGGTCGGCCGCATCGACAATCGGTCCATCACCGCCGAGAGGATCGGGCTCGGTCAGGAACGATGGCTCGGTCGGATCTCGGTCATCATAGAGGTCCGATGCATCGAGCGCAGTCGTGATCCCGCTGGGGGGGTCGAGCTCCACGACGTTTGATGTCAGGTATCCAGCCCCATTGCCGCCGCCGTTCTCGAGCGAGTGCTTCGACTCATCGAGGACGCTCGCGCGTGGGATGTCGGTGACTGGAACCCGAAGTGCCCTGCGGCGACGCGGCGCATGCGACTGAAGGCCCCCGGGCTTGTCGGCGGATTCACCGCTCATCGACGCCCCCTCTAGCCATCGCCTCGCCCATGCGGATCGTCGTTCCTGCTCGGACGAGGATCTCGAGCTTGCAGCGCGGTGGCGTCATCACGATCGCCGTCGAGCCCATGTGGAACACGCCGAGCTCATCGCCCCGGTCGCGCGGAATCGGCGCCTCGACGTAGCTGCGCACGCCAGGAGTGTCCCCCCGATTCGTCTGCACATCATCGAAGCTCAAGCCGATACGCCCCACACCGATCGCCCCCACCATGATCGTCGTCACGACTCCGTGAACCACGCCCTCTTGAACAATAGCAAGACGTTCGTTCCGAGCGAAAAGCTGAGGGATAAACTCCGTCCCAATTCGGTTCACCGGGAACAATGATCCCGGTATGTACCGCGTGTACTGCACGCTTCCGCAGGTCGGCGCGTGTACGCGATGGTAGTCGCGTGGAGATAGGTAGACGATGAAGTAGTGACCGCCCTGGTACATGGCGGCCGCGTCGGAGTCGCCGAGCAGCGCCGCGGCGGTGTACGGCTGGCCCTTCACGATCAACTCGCCTTCGAGCGTGATTTCGCCGAGATCCTCGATTCGTCCGTCGGCGGGCGACACCAGAACCCCGGGATCGCGGTCGACAGGACGCGCACCGTCGAGCAGCGTCCTTGTGAAGAACTCGTCAAACGTGCGGAATCCGCCAGGCGGCATGTCCACCTCGCTCAGATCCACGTCGTACGCGCGCACGAAGGCCGCGATGGCCGCATCGACGACAGGCTTTGGAGCTCGGGCGCTCGCAAGCATCCCAAGCGCCCTGCTCAGCCGCTTGCGCGGCAGAACACGAACCGTCTGCGCGGCTAGTCGTGAAGCACTCTTCCCCATGAACCGGTGCTGTCACGAAAGGGTATCCGACCGGACGAGGCCGCGTCAAACCTCTGCACTCGGTCAAGTTGCCGAAATCCCGATGATTTTCATCTGCAGCAGAGGAAGACCTCGCCGGGATGTCAGGCCCAGCGAGGTTCTCACGATCGCTTGGTCGACTAGACCGCTGCTTCTCCGCGCTCGCCGGTCCGGATTCGGACAGACTCCTCAATGGGCGAAACGAAAATCTTACCGTCGCCGATGCGTCCGGTTTTCGCGGCATTTTCGATCGCTTCGATTACCGAGACCACCAGCGAATCCGGGACGACGATCTCCACCTTCACCTTGGGGACGAAGTCGACCACGTATGCGGATCCTCGATAAACCTCTCGCTTGCCGCCCGTACGGCCAAACCCTTTGACCTCCGTGACGGTCATGCCTTTGATGCCTACCTCGTTGAGGGCATCCTTCACCTCATCGAGCTTGAAAGGCTTAATAATGGCTTCCACCTTCTTCATGGGACCTCCGAAACTTCAAGCAGCCCAACGAGAACCGCCGATGCGAATGGATGTACCCCCCGATTATTTCGGAATTGTTTCATGGCCGTAAATACGAGTGCGGCTAGGCGATCTAGGAAGGGTCGCAGTCGGCGATGCTAGGATTCTGACCCATGGTCTCTCTCCTCACGACTGTCCGCGACCTCGAGCGGCTTCGACAGATCGCCGGGGTGCTCGCCGTTCATGGATTCGGCGAGGTGGTGGACCGTACGGGGCTCAGCACGCTGATCCCTGGGCGAAAGCGCGGCGATGGCGGCAGAATGCCGGCCGGGATCCGCCTGCGCAAGGTCCTGGAGGACCTCGGGCCTTCCTTCGTGAAGCTTGGGCAGATGATGTCCACGCGGCCCGACCTCATCCCGGAGGACATCCTCGTCGAGCTCAAGAAGCTCCAAGACGACGTACCCCCCGAACCCTTCGACGTCATTCGTCAGCAGGTGGAACGCGAGCTCGGCGCTTCGCTGTCCGAAGTCTACCAGTCGTTCGAGGAGGCGCCCCTGGCCTCCGCGTCGGTGGCGCAGGTGCACCGCGCGCGGCTTCGAAACGGTGAAGACGTTGCAGAGGTGGTGGTGAAGGTCCAGCGACCCGAGGTCCAAACCGTGATGGCCCGGGACGTCGACCTTCTCTACTGGCTGGCGAAGGCAATCGTTCGGTCGATGCCGGAGTCCCACCTTTACCGTCCGGTGAGTCTCGTCGAGGAGTTCGACCGTTCGGTGTCGGCTGAGCTCGATTTCTCGCTCGAGGCGGACAATCACGAGCGCTTCACGGAGAATTTCCGGAACAATCCCCACGCGAAGTTTCCCAAGGTATACCGGGAAGCGAGCGCCAAGCGTGTTCTCACGCTCGAGTACCTGGAGGGTCGCAAGGTCGATGCCGCGGTTTGTGCAGGTGCCAGCGGAGAGATCATCGCCAAGCGTTCGGTGGAGATCATCATCCAGCAGATCTTCGAAGACGGATTCTTTCACGCCGACCCGCACCCTGGAAACATCATCATCCTCGGCGCCGACGACGACCCGATCATCGGCATGATCGACGTGGGCATGGTCGGCCGGCTTGCGCCCAAAATGCGCGACCGGACCATCGACTTGATGCTCGCCGCGGTGCGTGAGGATTATGGCGGCATTGCAGACGCGCTCTTCGCGATAGGCCGGCCGCAGCACAAGATCAACCGCGATGCCTACGACGCCGAGGTCGCGACCTTGGCGCAGCGCTACCTCGGCAAGCGGCTCAAGGATATCGAGCTCGGCCCTCTCCTTCGCGACCTGATCATGGGCTCACGAAAGTTCGGCGTAGAGATCCCCTCGGAGTTTCTGATGCTCGGTAAGAGCCTGATGACCGTTGAAGGGGTGGGCAAGGAGATCTATCCGGAGCTCGACCTGCTCGAAGAGGTGCGCCCGTACTTCATGAAGCTCTTTCAGCAGCGTTACTCACCGGAACGCATGACCCAAGATGCGCTTCGTGGCCTGCGGCGGCTGAGCGTTGCGACTTCCGAGGTGCCGATGCAACTCGAAGAGATCCTCGAGGACCTTCGGAGCGGCGCATTCACCGTTCGTACCCAGCAGACGCAGCTCGAGTCTGCTGCCGACCGCTTGGGCAGGCGTGCGTTCAGCGGCCTCGTCGTCGGCTCTTTGATCATCGCGGGCGCGATCTTGCTCTCACAGGGCAGCTACTGGCTCGGAGGCCTCGCCGCCGGCGCGGGCGCCCTCTACGCAACTTTGCACACCGCGCGTGTCTGGCTCTTAGGCAAGCCCGAGCCCTGAGTCATCCGCGGATCGCGCGACCGACGATCACGCCGAGCGCGCCCGCCAGTAGGCAGAGCAGCATCGTGCCGCCCATGTACAGTCCGGCGCGACCCCAGGCGCCATCTTGCATGAGCCCAATGCTCTCGAGGTTGAACGCCGAGTACGTCGTGAAGCCGCCCATGACACCGGTTCCAAGAAGCAAGCGCAGGTCACCCCCGAACCATGAGCGCCCCTCGCCGAGGACGAACACCAAACCGAGGCCGAGCGAGCCAAGCACGTTCGCCGCGAGCGTCGCCCAGGGAAAACCGTGCGCAGCCGTGACGGGTCCGAGGATCAATGAAACCCAAAATCGAAGACAGGATCCTGCCGCTCCCCCGATGGCCACCCAAACGAAGCTCACGCTTGCGTTGTAGACGACAAGTTTGCGGAGACGCAAGGATTGCGCGCGACGAATACTGTCTTCGGCAGGGTCTGAGTGATGACCGGTGCACCGTCGGTCCGGGCGAGCCGCTGCCTGATGGTGGACGCCTATCCCGCTGCAGTGAACACGCTCGACTGAGACTGACCGTGCTAGAGTCCGCGCCGTGATCAGCGAGGACTTCGCCTTC
>DASRZF010000194.1:0-7137 GCA_035686645.1 Polyangiales bacterium | reverse complement strand
CGAAAGCGCCAGCATGAGATACTGATTGCGGGACGTGCGGGCTCGCTTGAACATCAGCAGAGACGACATGAAGGCGACGAGCGGCACAATCGCCAGCAGCGCCCCGACCTCGGCAAGCGAGACCTGCGGTCCTCGAATCATCTCCCGGATGATCAGCCCGATGCCCAGCGTGGCGAGGAGCAAGTATGGAATCGGGAAGTAGCGCTTGAGACGATTCATGCGGAGCTACGACGGGCGAGGCGAAGGAAGGTTACGTTGACGCTGCCACTGGCGCTGTCGCTGACACTGTCACTGTCGCTGACACTGTCACTGACACTGTCACTGACACTGACACTGTCGCTGCTTCCGGGGCTTAAAAAGGGTCGCCCGGTCGCTTGGAGGGGGGGAGACGCGACCGGGCGGGGACAACCGGCGGACTTATTGGGGGGGGTTCCGCCGGCTAAACTTTTTATTTTTGGTTCCGAGGACGCCACCGTCCTGTTGGATTAAAATTTAGATACTGGCGCTCGAACCGTCAATGGTGCCCCGCCCTCGGAACCGAGTTTTCCGGTACATCAGCTTACAGTTCGGTCTGAAAGAAAATGCCGTGCCGCCGAGCCTACAATGCTACCAAATAAATCCGCTGTCACGTCAGCTAACTCCGGCGTGCGGCCCGGAACGAACGCCTGATGAATCTCATCGGAGATCCCCCAAAGCACCGTGACGAACACCGCGAATGCGGCCGTTCTCCAGGAGGAAGCCGAAGGCCATGTGCGCGCGGAGGCCGCAGCACAGAGCCAGCCGAGGACGCCGTACTCGACCAAATGGATCCCTTTGTCCCGCAGCGGGACGTGCGCGAGGCCTGGCACTCGAACCTCGAATGACGAGATCACGAAGATCAGTGCCATGTACAGCAGCGCAAAGCGCCAGATGCGCAGGCGCTCCCAGAAGGAATCGGCGCTCAGCTTGCCCCTCCTACATCGAGCACGGAAAGGCGGGTGCGCCGGCCGCGCTCGAGCCGCCCTTCGGCTCCACTCATGTAGCCGGAAAGGCTGTGGCGAAACGGTTGATCGACCGTGACGGTGACGAGCTCGCCTCTTGGATCGTGGCCCGCAGGCGCAATGAGATGGACGATCTCGTTGCGTTCGCTCCGCCCCGCAAAGCGTCCGGTATCTCCGGGAGACGGCCCTTCGACTAGCACCTCGAGCTCCCGGCCAACCAGTGAATTCAAATGGGCCTGTTGCTGCGAATCGATCAAGTCGAACAAGCGAGCCAGGCGTTCGTCTTTCACTTCCTCGGAAACCTCGTCGCCCAGGTTGAGGGCCGGCGTGTACGGTCGTGGCGAGTATTTGAACGCGAACGCGGCCACGAATTCGACCCGCCGCACCAGCTCGAGCGTCCGCTGGAAGTCTTCTTCGGATTCGCCCGGAAATCCGACGATGAAGTCCGTGGAAAGCGTCAATCCCGGCTTCGCCTTCTTGAGCGCATCGGTCCGGGCAACGTACTCATTGGCCGTGTACCGTCGCGCCATGCGTCGGAGCACGCGGTCCGATCCCGACTGGACCGGCAAGTGAACATGCGCGGGCAAGACGTCGAGCTCCGCGTGGGCCGCCACCAGCTCAGGGGTGATGTGACGCGGATGCGGCGACGTGTAGCGCAGGCGGGCAAGCTCTGGAATCTCGCGGGCGATGCGTCGAAGGAGCTCGGCAAACTGCGAGCTGGACTCCGCCATCTTCGACCCAGTCTTGACGGGTTGCCCTTCGGCGTTGGGCTCGTGCCATGAGTTGACCGTCTGCCCCAGCAGGGTCACCTCCCGCACGCCGCCAGAAACGAGGTCCGCGATCTCTCCGACGATCTCGTCGGCCGCTCGATACCGTTCCGACCCACGGGTATAAGGAACGATACAAAAGGTGCAGCGCTCGTCACAGCCTTTCATCACGGTGACGTACGCGGTGACCTCCAGGCGATCGGCCTCAGGAGTTGCCCGAAGGAATTGCGGGTCGTCCATGTCGAAGACGGTCCTGGTGATCGGCGGCGCGCCCTGCTCGACCTCACGGATCAAGGCCGGAAGCTCTGGGATGTTGTCCGGTCCGAGAACGATGTCCACGAAGGGCGCCTTGCGGAGGAGCCGTTCGCCCTCCTGCTGCGCAACACAGCCCGCAACCGCCAGCACGGTGCCCCGTCGAGCCTCTTTGAAAGGCCGGAACGTGCCGAGAAGGCTCATCAACTTGTGCTCCGCCTTCTCGCGCACGCTGCAGGTGTTGACCAGCAAGAGATCGGCCAGCGCGGGCTCGCTGGCCTCCCGATAACCGTTCGCTCGCAAGACCTCCTCGATTCGACGGGAATCGTGAACGTTCATCTGGCAGCCGAAGGTCTGGACGAAGTACTGCTTCATGGGCTTTGGGGCGATAGCTGTAGCAGTCGCTGGGGCGCTCGCCAAACAGCCGAAATTACGTCGTTCGCTGGCGGAACTGGGGCGCTCCGCGCTACAAGCCTAAGGTAGATGGCTCGCCGGCGATGCATCTGCCTCTTGCTCGTTCTGGCGAGCGGCTGCAAGACGATCCCAGAGGATGCATATGGCATCGATCGCATCCGTTTCACCGGCATGGAGAAGCTGGATCCGGAGGCTCTGCAGGCCTGCCTCGCGAGCCAGGAGCGCGACCGCGTCACCGTCTCCTTCGGCACGAACGCCGATCCCAAGTGCGGTGTCCCCCCGTTCGACGGCAAACGGGTTTCGTTCAACCTCTGGAGCAAGCTCCGCAAAGGCTGGCCGACGCTGGATTCGGCCGTGTTCGAGCGGGACATGCAGCGAGTCGAGCGCTGGTACGAGTCGAGGGGCTACTACGACGCGGCCGTGGTGAGCACCGCCTTCGACCCCGCCTCTGCGGCCAGCGATGATCGAATCGTCGTCGCTCCGGGCGGCACGGCTCCGTGCGAGCGAGAAGACGAGGGCGAGGGCTGCAAGCTGAGCATCGAGATCGAGGTCGAAGAGGGCGAGCCCATCTTGGTCGACTCGATCCAAGTGACCGGCCACGAAGGTTGGGACTCCGGCAAGCGCGACCGAATCGAGAAATCCATCGAGCTCGAGATCGGAAAGCCCTTCGACGAAGCGATTTACGAGCGCAGCAAGCGCGCGATTCGACGCCAGCTCAAGGAAGCGAGCTACGCCTGCGGCACCGTCTCCGGACGCGTGGAAATCGACCGTGAGTCGAAACGTGCGTTCGTGACACTCTTGATCGAAGGCGGTCCGAGTTGCGTACTCGGGGACATTACCGTGACCGGCAATGCTGATCTCCCCGGGGGGACGATCCTCGACGTGGCGGACCTCAAGACCGGGCAGGTCTACAGCTCGAACAAGCTCGCGGATGCGCAGAGAGCCGTTTACGCGTTGGGCGCGCTGGCTTCGGTGAACGTGACGTCGACTGCGCGACTCGACGAGGAGGAGCGGTGCACGGGCATCGTCGACGTCAACATCGCCGTGGAGCCCGGGCGGGCGATTCGCTGGGGCATCGGCGCCGGCATCCAGAGCGGCACGATCACCACCTTGACGCTCCAGCAGGACACTCGAATCTCCGATTTCCACTTGTTCGGGCTATTCGAGCACCGCAATTTCATCGGCGGATTCAGACGCCTGCGTATCGAGGATCGCCCCAAGATCGTGGCCCTCGATCCGTTCTTTCGCTTCGCGCAGGGATTCATCTTCGGCAACGAGCTACGCGTGGAGTATCGGCGGCCAGCGTTCCTCGAGCCACGGACGACCGCGAGCATCCAGTTCCGCCACGACTGGGGTCCCGATCCTTTCGAGCTGTTTCGCCGGCACGATTTCCAAACTCGTGGCAGCCTCGCGCGACCGTTCTTCGACGGTCGCCTCTTGCTGGTGGGCGCGCTCAACTACGACACGTTTCTCGTGGTCGATCAGGACCCACGGTTTCCGACGAGCTATCAGGTCGTATTCCTCGACGAAAGCGTCATCGTCGATCTTCGCGATGACTCGAGGACGCCGCGCGCCGGATTCTTCTTTCAGATCGCCAGTCAGCAGTCACCCGCCAAGCTTGAGCGCTCCTGGCAGTACGTCCGTGTAACTCCGGAGATCCGCGGTTATGCACCGATGCCGCTCTCATCGACGCTTGCGTTTCGATTCGGCATCGGCGCGATGTTCATATTCTCTCGAGACCGTGATCGCCTGGACCTCGTCGGCCAGGAGCTCGGTCCCCAGAACTACCGTTTGCGCTCGGGTGGTCCGACGAGCCACCGAGGGTTCTTTGGTGGGTTCCTCGGCGACCCGGGCAATCTCGACTCGCTCAACCGGGAGGGCTTCGACGCGCGCAATGATGGTGGGCTCCGCCGTTGGGAGGCCGGGGTCGAGTGGCGCGTTCCGGTCACGCAAGCCTTTGCGACCGCCCTGTTCATGGACTTCGGCGACGTGAATCGCGGGCAAGAGTTCCGCTTCAACTACATCCGCGCTGCGGCCGGATTCGGCTTTCGCTACCAAACCCCGGTGGGCCCGATTCGCCTCGACTTCGGCTTCCTCATTCCAAAATGGCAGATCGTGGGCGAAGAGCCACAACCGAACGCGTACAACATCTTTCGCTTCATCCGAGGAGGCGTGCCCGGGGCGATCCATTTCACGATTGGTGAAGCGTTTTGATGCGTTGGCTCATGCGCATCGTCAGTTGGTTTCTGGGGTGGCCGATGCTGGCCCTCGTATCGGTGCTCGCGAGCGTTCTGTTTCACCTCGACACCGACCTGGGCCGCAAGATCGGCAGAGACATGCTGAACGATTTTGTGTCCGAGCAAATGGCCGGCACACTTCACGCAGGCTACATCACACAACTCCGGCTTTGGCATACGATCGTCAAAGACACGTTCGTGTACGACCCTGATGGCCGGGCGATCATCTACGGTGAAACCGTCGAGCTCGGTATCGATCCAATCGCGGGGCTTCGCGGGCGACTTCGCTTCTACTACGCGGACCTGACGAACGGCTGGGTCGATTTGGTGGACGACGGCGAAGGTGCGCCTACGTTCCTGGCCGCGTTCGAAGAAGCCGATCCGACGCCGCTCGTGGGTGAGCCCTTCCACGCCATCGTGGACAACATCGAGATTCGCAATCTCGAGGTCACCGGCGAGTTGCTGGGGCTCGAAGGCCTTCGCGTCGTGGATATGGATACGCGAGGACGCATGGAGTTCTACTGGATAACGGAGATCGAGATCCGTTCCGCCGACGGCCGGATCGTGAGTCCCTTTCCATTCGAAGGAAGTCTCGACAGCTTGGTCGGCAGCGTCCGCACGGACGCGCGGGGAACGGAGGTGACGGCCGAGGTGAGCCGCAGCCACCAGGAGCGCGCGACCGCCGAGCTCGTCTACCGTCCACGAGAAGGCAGCGCGCCAGAGGACCCGTTCGATCTCGATCTCTTCGTGCGGGTCGAACCGATCAGTGCCGAGACGCTCCACGACGTCGGCTTCGACTGGGCGGAATCACTCAAGGGCGAGGCGACCGGCTGGGTTCGCCTCTGGGGCCCGGCGGGTGACTATCGCCTGAGGGCAGATCTCGATACGGCCGGTGGACGCGCACGGCTCAATGGAGAGCTGCCGAGCGAGGGTGCCACCAGAATCAGGATTTCAAGCCCTAGAGCAAAGCTGGCCAAAGTGATCGGAGGTGCGCCCGACGTGGAGGTGGGCGGCAAAATCGAGATCGTCACCGATCCGGCGAATGAAGACGTGCTGGGCGTCGCCATCGACGCCGAGGCTTTCGAATACGGCGAAGTGCACGTTCCCGCTTTCGTCGCCAAGGTGAGAACGCGCGCCGACGGCATCGACATCGACTCAGTGCAAAGCGAATACGCGGGTGGCAACCTCACGCTCAGTGGGCACGTCGAATACAAGGGTGTCTCCGAGATCCATGCGCGCGGATACGTTCCAGAAGTCAGCGCAGACCCCAACTTCCAGAAATTTGTGCCAGACCTCGAGGGCGGTGCCGAGTTCGACCTTCACATTCGGCAGGCCGTGGGAGGTGATTTTGAAACGAAGGGGTCCGTCCGCTTCGACCACTTGGACTACGGAGCGCTCAGCGCACACTTTCTGATGCTCGAAGGCCGCGTCTGGGGAGACCCGGCGAAACCCATGCTCGACCTCGAGCTGAACGGCGCTGCCGTGCGCGTGGCGGGATATCCGCTTGGCAGCGGAGCGGCGACGATCAAGGGCGGTCCACAGCAATACACCGCGGCAGGCGCGTTCAATGCGCAGGGCGATCGCCACGCGTCGTTTGACGCTCGCGTGGCAGTCACCGGCAACGTGTATCGACTGGACGTGGACACGGTCGAGCTCAGCGTTGGCGACCTGTCGTGGCGCGGCTCCGTGAAGAACGCAGCTTTGGACTTGGACGAAGGGATCTCCTTCGATCGAATTCTGATGGGCAAGGGTTCACAGCGCCTCGAGGCTCAGGGCGTCTGGCTGTTCGACGGACCGGACGACATCCGCGCGGACCTTCAGGACTTCGATCTGGCCGTATTGCGGATCCTCTACCCGTCGCAGGCACCGAACGTCGAAGGAAGAGTCGACCTCCACTTCGAGTTCCGGGGGGATCTCGAGAAGGACCCAACGATCGTGGCGGAGGGCACGTTAACCGACGCGACCCTCTGGGAAGTCGCGCCGGTCGACGCGGCCTATTTGATTCACTACGAAAAGGGCGTGCTCGACGCCGATGCCCAGGTGAACTTCGGCGGCCGGGGCAATTTCACGTTGAGCACGACCGGATTCGTCACGTCGGTGCCCCAGGGCATCGTTCAATCGCTGCGCGAAGGCGTGTACGAAACGACGCTGAGCACCGGCGCGATGGACCTCACCTTGCTCGAGCTGGTTCTCGAGGAGGACATGCCCAACGTGCATGGGTATGCGGATGCCAGTATTCGGTTCTCCGGACCGATCGATGCGTCCTCGTTCGAGGGAGACATCCACATCCCGAGCCTCATCATCGAAGACTGGGGCCCGGTGGACCTCACGTCGGACTTTCGATACGAGTACGGAGCGCTGCTCGCGCAGGTTCGCTTGGCAGATGACAAGGGCGAGCTCATCGAAAGCGAGGGCAGCTTGCTGGTCGACTTGGTTCACTTGGCACGAGCGCCTGGCGAGGCGGTGGAAGCGCTCGCGACCTCCCCC
>DASRZF010000193.1:0-7092 GCA_035686645.1 Polyangiales bacterium | reverse complement strand
TGTCGCAGTCCACGGTGACTGGGGTTCCGCCGCCGGTGCCGCCGGTGCCGCCGGTGCCGCCAGTGCCCGCGCTGCCGCCGGTACCTGCGCTGCCGCCGGTGCCTGCCGTCCCGCCAGTGCCGCCAGTGCCGCTGCTGCTATCGCAGCCGACGACTGCGATAGCAGCCGCAAAAATCACGCTGATAAGTACTTTGAAATTCATTTAGGGGTCTCCTCCTCCAAAAGGTTTCCGTTTGTATCACCAATTGCCGAACTTGAAAAGTGAGTATCACTCACAATTTGCTTATTTTCTCAAATAACTGAAATCAATGGGTTTTTAGCTCCGAAATGGGCTCGACTCATCCATGTAAACCGCGAGGTAGCCCTTGAGGAGCGTTTTCATTTCGCTGATGATTCGATTCCTGCGGAGCGCATCGTCTTCGGAGAGCGCCCAGTCCTGCAAAGAATTCGCCGCTTGAATGGCAGCGCGAGTGACGAGCTCGATGCGATCCGGCGGGATCAGAGATTGGAGGGCCGGATGGAACGCGAGCATTGCGGCGACGCGTTGATTGGACTCGTCCGTGATTGCGCGAAACTCCGGAGTGGGACGAATGCTCAGCAGAAGCTGTAAGTACCCGGGTTGCTCCGCGTAGCCTTCCATCGTCGCGTCGATCGCGCGGTCGATCGCCTGATCCCAGGGAAGCACGCCAAAATCTGCGGCGATCAGACTTGCGGTCTTCGCGTCGACCTCTTCCATGACCCGGCGCGCGAGCTCCGCAAGGATCGCGAGCTTGTTCGGGAAGTACTGGTACACCGACCCAATCGGCACGCCAGCGGTTTCCGCAATGGCTGCGGTGGTGATCTTGTCGGCCGCCGTGTCGATCAGGAGCGCCGCGGTCGCGTCGAGAATTCGCTCCACGCGATCACGAGAACGCTCCTGGCTCGGCTTTCGTCGCGGAGTGAGTTGGTCGGTCATGGGGTCAGGATTGTCTGAAGACCTCGTCGGCGCCCGGAATTAGCGGAAAATGCAGTGGATGACTAGCCCTTCCGAGAGGCGGCCCCTAGATCCGAACGACAATTGCGCGCTACACTGGGATTTCACGATTTCTCGGCCATGGACTCCACATCGACCAGCAACGGGCATCCGTCGTCAAATGTCGCACCCGATGCATCGGCGCGAGCGGGCGAAGAGATCGATCTGGACGCCTCCGAGTACTATCTCAATCGGGAGCTGACCTGGCTCAACTTCGTGAAGCGCGTGCTCCATGAGGCGGAGGACGATCGAACGCCACTGCTCGAGCGCGTGAAGTTTCTCGCGATCACCGCATCGATCCTAAACGAGTTCTTCATGAAGCGTATCGGCGGCCTCAAGCAGCAGGTGGCGGCCGGGGTCCACAAGCTCACGATCGATGGCCGCACCCCGATGCAACAGATTCGGGAGGCGCATGAGATCATTCGCGCCCTCACGGTGGAGCAACAGAAGGTTTGGGTCGGGCTTCGCAAGAAGCTCGAGGCGATAGGCGTGCACGTGACCCCGCATGAATCGCTCCCGGACGACGACAAGCGTTGGCTTCGCGACCACTACCTGGACAACATCTTCCCACTCGTGACGCCCCAAGCGATGGATCCGGCCCATCCGTTTCCATTCGTCTCCAATCTTTCTCTGAATCTCCTGGTTTCGCTCCATTACCCCGGCGACCCGACGCCACTCTTGGCGCGGGTCAAGGTACCTTTGGGCTCGGGCGTCCCGCGCTTCATACAGATCCGCGATTCTCTCGTGTTCGTAGCCCTCGAAGAAATCGTCGCCAGCAATCTCGACCTTCTGTTCCCAGGGATGGAGATCGAGCGAACCGAGCTTTTCCGCGTCACGCGCAACGCCGACGTCGAAAGCGATGAGGACAAGGCAGATGACCTGCTTGCCCTGATCGAGTCAGAGCTCCAAGAGCGGAAATTCGCCCCAATCGTTCGCCTCGAGGTCGTGCAGGGCATGGACAGCGCGCACCGTGGCCGTCTCGCCGCGGAGCTTGGTCTCGACGAACAGGCTGACGTGTTCGAGGTCGATGGGTTCTTGGGACTGGCGGACCTCTTCCAATTGGCGGTGCTCGACATTCCGACCCAGCGGTACCCGGATCATCGACCGATCGACGCTCCTGTCCTGGTGGGTCGGAGCAACGTTTTCCACGCGATTCGGGACAATGGCGCCATCCTGCTTCACCACCCGTATGAGGCCTTTGGCACCTCCGTCGAACGATTTCTCCGGGAGGCCAGCGAAGACCCGAAGGTGCGCGCCATCAAGATGACGCTCTATCGAACTTCCTCTAAATCACGCGTCATTCAGCATCTCATCAACGCCGCGCTGAACGGGAAGCAGGTCGCGGTCGCAGTCGAGCTCAAGGCTCGCTTCGACGAGGAGGCCAACATCAACTGGGCGGGCAAGCTCGAGCAAGCCGGGATTCACGTTACCTACGGGGTCGTTGGGTTGAAGACCCATTGCAAGGTCATCCTGGTGGTCCGTCGCGACCACGATGGATTGCGTCGGTATGTTCACATCGGGACCGGAAACTATCATGAGGAGACGGCCAAGCTCTATTCGGACGTGGGCTTGCTCACCTGTGATCCGAGCATCGGCAGCGACGCTACCGAGCTCTTCAACTACCTGACGACGGGCTACAAGCCCAGTCGCGCCTATAAGAAACTTCTCCCCGCTCCGAAGATCCTCAAGCCTGCGCTTCTCAAGAAAATCCGGCGCGAGATTCGCCGAGTCAGCGAGGGCAAGAAGGGACTCATCCAGATCAAGACGAATGCGCTCGAGGACGTCGACATCACCCGTGCTTTGTACGAAGCCTCCCAGGCCGGCGTGCACGTGGACTTGATCGTTCGAGATTCGTGCCGATTGCGTCCGCACGTGCCTGGCCTTTCCGAGAACGTTTCCGTCGTGAGCGTCGTGGGCCGGTTTCTGGAGCATTCGCGTATCTACTACTTCCAGAACGGCGGCGAGGAAGAGTACTACATCGGATCGGCGGACTGCATGACGCGAAACCTCGTCAGTCGGGTCGAGGTGCTTGCACCGGTCGAGCCTCCCGCCTTGCAGGCGGAGCTGCGCACGATTCTCGACGCGCTCTTGAGTGATCAGCGCAGCGCGTGGGACATGATGCCGGACGGAAGCTACGTGCAACGAAATGGCGGCAAGGACGTCGAGGGCACTCACCAGCAGATGATCAAATGGGCCGAAGGCCGTTTCGCGGAAGCCAACCGTTTGCGGCGCCGCAGTGCTCGGGGCCCGCGAGGACTCGCCACGTCCGATGAGTAAGGATTCGTGCGCAGGTACGGCGGCAACTTCGACCCTGCGATCCCTGACCGCGCTTGCGGTCTGCGTCGCGGTTCTCGGGATAGCCGAGCGCGTGGCAGCACAACGCACATTGATGTCATCCCCGACCTGCGAAGATCTCACGATCATGGACTTTCTCGCTCGTCTCGACGAGGAACAGAGGAAGCACAAACGCGGCTTGGACGCGGAAGACAGGCGTGAGCTGTCGCAACTTCGACGCGAAGTCTGCGCCCCGTACGTCGGCTATGGGGTCACGCGGCATCCCACTGCGACCTGGTCCAACGGTCGGACCATCGTTCGAAACTACCTGGAGCTGAATCATCCCAATGGGCGCATCGCCAAGAGCCGAGCGGGCGAGTGGTTCTATCCGAGTGGCGCGAGAGCGAAGAGTGCGCTCGGTCAGTGGGAGTATCCGAACGGCTTCCTCGCCCGTACGGCGCGGGGTGAGAACTGGTACACGCGCGAAGGGAAGTATGTCGAAAATCTCGAGAAGGTGCGGGCAGACGCCTGTGAGTACCTCGGCAAGGAGCTTTGCCCTCTCGGCAAGGCCGACGAAGACCTTCTCGCAGTGACGGTCATGGGCCTGATCAACCGGACTGCGCCACCGCGTGAGGAGCAGAAGCCCAAAAACTGAGCCAGCGAATCCGCCCAAGACGAGTAGGGCGTCGATGTGGTAAAAGGCGCTCTGATGAATGCGCCTTCGCCCCAGTCAGCGTCCTTGCCGAGTGAGCGGGACACCCTCCTTCGGGCCGCCATGAGGTCGCCCGCGTTGGCCGCAGAGCACGACAAGCAAGGATGGCTCGCGCTCTACTCTGATGACGCCGTGGTCGAAGACCCCGTGGGCACGCCGGCGTCTCACAAAGGCAGACGTCGTGGCCGATTGGGGGACGAGCTTGGACGCTTCTACGAAGCGTTCATCGCACCGAGCGGAATTCGGATGTCGACTCGTCAGGACGTCGTCTCCGATCGCTATGTCTTCCGCGCCGTCGACATCCACACGACCAACCTCAGTACCGGGCTCGAAATGAAGGTGCCCGCGAATCTTCTGTACGAAATCATCCCCGCCGACCGAGGGCTCGCGATTCGCCGCATGCAGGCACACTGGGAGCTGAGCCGAATGAGCCGAATGCTGATGAGCAAAGGCTCACTGGGATTCAGGACCATCGCGGTGATGAACTGGAGCATGTTGCGTGCGTTCGGACCGAAGTGGTTGATGGCATACTTCAAGGCATCGCAGAAAGGTGTCGGGCGATCCGGGAAAGAGCTGGTCGGACGGCTCGCAAGCGAAGTCGGCCACCATGGGAGCTCGGCGTTTTCGTCTGACGCGATCGTCGAGCTTCCCGGAGGCATCAAGGTGTCCGCGCCCGCATTTCTCGAAGGCTGCTCCTCACTCGAGGTCCGGGATCTTCTCGCGTCCGGCGAGACGGTGTCGGGGCTGGCGTCCCTCGATTGGGGAGGCCGCAAGCGAGAGGCCGCCTTGGTTGCTGAGCTCGATGAGGCGGGCACTCGAGTGCATCGCTTTCGTTTGTTCTGGGAGGGATGACGATGACCAAGAAGATTGCGGCCTGGCTGGGCAGCGTGCTGCTCGCCCTCTTCCTCTATCTCTTCCTATGGCCCGTGCCGATCGACCCGGTCGCTTGGTCCCCCGATCCCGCGCCGGCGCTCGATGGAGACTTCAGCGAGAACCGGGTCCTGCAAGGCATGGAGCTATTCGCGACGCCGAACAGCCACGGGCCCGAGGACGTCGCGATCGATTCGGAGGGCAGGGCGTATGTCGGAGTCGAGGAGGGCCCAATCCTCCGCTACGCCGCCGATGGCTCGGACCCCCAGGTCTTCACGGATACCGGAGGACGGCCGCTCGGTTTGGACTTCGACACGAATGGCAACTTGATCGTGGCGGACGCGGTCAAGGGCTTGCTCTCGATCGACCCGAACGGAGAGATCACGGTCTTGTGCACCGAAGCGGGCGATCGGCCCTTTCGATTCACCGATGACGTCGACGTCGATTCGCAGAACGTTGCCTGGTTTTCGGACGCCTCCGACAAGTGGGGACAGGAAAACCATGCGATGGAGGAGGCTCTCGAAAGTGCCGCGAATGGCCGACTCATCAAGTACGACATCGCGAGCGGCGAGTGCACAGTCGTCCTCGACGAGCTTTACTTTGCGAATGGCGTCGCGGTTTCACCCGACGAGACCTACGTCTTGGTGAACGAGACCATGCGGTATCGGGTCAAGCGAGTCTACGTTCGCGGGCCTCGAGCGGGGGAGGTCGAGAGCTTCATCGATAACCTTCCCGGGTTTCCAGACGGGATTTCCACGGGCGAGGACGGGATTTTCTGGCTGGCGATATTCGCGCCTCGCAATGAGCTTCTGGACTTGGCTGGACCGAAGCCTTGGTTGCGCGAGCTGATCTACCGAATTCCAGCTGCGCTTCAGCCCAAACCGAAGCGCCATCCTTTCGTTCTGGGGCTCGATGCGGACGGAAAGGTCGTGCGCAATTTGCAAGATTCGGACGGCGTCCGTTTTGCGAAGTCCACGAGCGCCGAGCAAATGGGCGACTGGCTGTACATCGGGAGCCTCACGGAGCCGAGCTGGGGTCGAATTCGGATCTCCTCGCTTCCCTGAGACCTCAGTCCGTGCGCTTGCTCATGGGTGTCGAACCTTGAACTATGCGTCCATTACTTAGATGGGAGCGGCGCGATGGTGAGAATTTGGCTTGTAGGCTTTGGGTTCGTTTGCGTCGCAGCAACGAGCGCTTGCAGCGAGAGCAGCTCTTCTTCGGGGGGCAACGTTGAAATCGTCGCCAGTGAAGACGGCTCCGTCGAGGTCCTCGTTGGCGGCAAGCCGACGTTTGCGCTGGCGCCCACGGGGCCGGTCGCACGGACGTTCAGCGAGCGCGCGGTGGGCGTTGGTACGATAGGGTTCGAGCGCAGCTCGGAGATAACCGATCCGCTCACAGTGCGATCCGTGTCGAACGAGGGCACGGGTGCACGAATCGAGTACGCGAATGCCAGCGGCTCTCGCACTGCGACATTGACCGCGAACGTGATCGATGACCAACTCGGCGAGTTTCGACTCGAGCTTTCTGGGCCGGCCGCCGACTCGATCGCGGTCAGCATTCGCTGCGACGCGGATGGAACGTTTCATGGGTTTGGCGAGCAGTACAATGCGACGAACCAGCGTGGTGAGGCATTCGAGCTTCTCGTCAACGAACAGGGTAACGGGCGCGACGGGAGCCCTGGTGTTTCGGTTGGCGATGAGCACACCACGTACTTCCCGATGCCGTACTACGTCGACGCGCGAGGTTTCGGGGCACTGTTCGTCACGGAACGTCGCGTCGATGTCGACCTCTGCGCCAGCGACCAAGACGTAGCCTGGATCGAAGTCATCAGTGGAGCGCCAGTTCAATGGCGTGTCTTCCTCGGCCCGTCTGGGCTCGATGTGATCCGTCAGCTCGGAGATTTCGTCGGGCGTCCGACCCAACCCCCGGTCTGGGCCTACAACCGGTGGATGGCAGGCCAAGGTGGACGCGACAACGTCCTTGCCGAAGTCGCAGCCCTCGAGGCGGCGGACGTTCCTGTCGCCGCATTCTGGGTTCAGGACTGGGGCGGAATCCGCAGGAATTTCGACGGTGGATCCGGAGTTCAGTATGTATGGAGTGCCGACGAAGACCTCTATCCGAGCTTCGCTTCGATGGTTTCCGACTTCCACGAGCAGGGCTACAAGTTTCTCGCGTACGTCAACCCATTCATCGTCGATCCGAGCAGCGTACAAGAGGTCGACGA
>DASRZF010000192.1:0-33595 GCA_035686645.1 Polyangiales bacterium | reverse complement strand
ATAGTAGATCCAGTGCACGTCCGCGGGCCCCTTGCTATCGAAACCCAGGTTGAAGACCTGCACCTTGTTGTGGCTCAGAATCGACGCGTCGTACTCGAGGCCGCAGATCTCGAGCAGCCGGACCAACGGCGCGCTACTGATCAGCGAGTCGTAGCGTATTTGGCGTCTCGTCGTCGTGGCGACTTTCTGTTCAAGGTCGAGACTCAGAAGACGCTCGTTCAGTGAGATTTGTTCGGGTCGAATCCCGCGAGCGAGCGCCTGCACGTATTGAATCGCGCCGCCCTCGGGATATGTAAATGTCGCGTTGTATCCATCGGCCGAAGGCGCAAGCGCCTCGTCCAGGATCTGCTCTGCGCTGACATGGGGAAAGAAGCGCCCCATGGCATCGGCATCGAGCGCGGAGAGGTTCAACGCGTAGAGCTTCTCGTTGTACGGAATGAGAAACTTCTCGGCTATGCCCCGGCCGTAGCGTGCAAGGAGCATGTCCTTGAAATTGCCGCCCTCTTCCTTGGTTCTTTCACGGAGCCCGCGAAGGCAGTCTTGGTAGTCGGCCTCGGAGAGCTGACGGATGTTGCGTTGAAAAGGGAAGTCGATGAACCGGTCGCCATACCAAATTCGGCTTTCCCGCGAGATACGACGAACCGCTTGCGCGCCCATGCGTTCGACGAGGTATCGCTCGATTTCCGGATGGCGAAAGTGAAAAAAGTGGCCCGAGTAATCCCAGATGAAGCCGTCGCGCTTGATGGTGCGGCAATAGCCGCCAATCTCCTCGTTCGCTTCGAGAATGAGACAGTCCTCATCGCGCAGCCAATCTGCAAACGCGAGTCCGGTCACGCCGGCGCCCACCACTAGGTAACGCGTCCGCTCCACGCTAAGGGCTTACCACATCGGGAGACGGCACCGTGAAGCCGCGCACCACGCGAATACCCTCGTCGTTGCGCCGACCGAGTGCCACCGGCTCCCCGTCCGGAGCGAAGAGCGCCAAGGATTCCTCGGCAGAGGCTTGCTGCCATGCGTCGCCGCGCACCAGGTTTGGAGCGATTGGGCGCCCGTGTCGCGCGTGAGCAACCCCTTCGTCGGTGAGCTCGACGGGCCTGAGTGATCGGCAGGCCTCTCGAAGCGGAATCAGGCGCTCCGCGATGGCGTCAGCCGTCATGCCATCCCCATGAAGGGCCTGCTCGATCGAAAAACCACCGCTGGCCGTGCGACGAAGGGCTCTCACATGTCCGAGGGTCCCTAGCTCGAGGGCCAGGTCTCGGGCCAGCGAGCGAACGTAGAACCCCTTGGCACAATGGAGACTCAGGCGAATCGCATCCCCGCTGACCTCCTCGACCTTCGCTTCGTACAGCTCCACTTCCCGGACCGGGGCCGAGACATCTTCACCTCGCCGAATTCGGCGGTGAAGAGGCGTGCCGCCAAGCTTGATCGCGCTGAGCTTTGGCGCCTCTTGGGGGTGCCGGCCGATGAATCCACGCAAGGCCTGCTCGACCTTGGCCCGATCGAGCGGCGGCACCGCTAGGGTACGGGTGATCTCGCCGTCGGCGTCGAGCGAGTCCGTTTCCACGCCAAGCGCTATCGTCACCTCGTAACGTTTGTCGTCCGCCTGAAGATGCGAGACGAGCTTCGTTGCCTCTCCGATCGCCACTACCAGCACACCCGTGGCGAGCGGATCGAGGGTGCCGGCGTGGCCAACCGATCGCTGCCGCAAAGCCTTGCGGACCCGCTGGACGACATCGTGTGAAGTGCATCCCGCCGGCTTGTCGACGATCAGGATGCCGTTCATCCCAAGTACTCAGTCAGCTCCGCGTGCAGCCTTCTCTCAGCCTCGTCCATCGTGATATTGAGCTGCGTCGCAGCCGCCGCGCGGTGCCCACCTCCGCGAAGCGCCGCCGCGATGACCGATACGTCGGCCGTTCCGCTCGAACGGAGACTGATCTTCGTTTCCAGGTGTTCGCCATCCGCATCGCGCACCGGCCACTCCCAGAGCAAGGCCCCGATTTCGACGCCCTCGACGCGCCGCGCGTAGTTGACCATGCCCTCGACCATGTCGTCGTTGGCTCCACATATCTCGAGCATCTGCCGGGTCACTCGCATCAGCGCCACGCGCCCGTCGAACTGGACCTCGAGCGTCGCGATGATCGCTGAAAGCAGCCGAAGCCGGGCGGGCTCCCAGCGCTCGAACAACTGGTAGGCCACCTGCCAGGGGTTTGCCCCGGCTTCCACCAAGCGAGCCCCGAGTCGTAGGGTCGCGGGCCGAGTCGTCGCGTAGCGAAAGCCACCGGTATCCGACACGATGGCAGCATACAAGGGGGTCGCCGCCCCTTCTGGGAGGGATTCGAGCCCCAAGGCCTCCATCAGCTGGACGACGACCTCTCCGGTGGCGGCCGCATCGGTGTCCCTGAAGACGATGTCGCCTACGTCATCGTGAGCGTGATGATGATCGATGATGACGACGGGGCCGGTGACCTCGGGCTTCGGAAATCCCGGTGGCAAGAGCGCTTTCGCCGCGATGTCCATCACGAACGTCGCGTCGAAGCGCGCCCCCTGCGGCGGCGCCGCAATACCCTTCTCATCGTCCATGAGGAAGAGCAGCGAGTCGGGAACGGCCTCAGGCATGAACAAGGTCGCCTCCTTGCCGACGGCACGAAGGCACTTGATCAGTCCGAGCGCGGATCCCAGCGAATCCGCATCGGGGCGCCGGTGGCAAGCCACGAGAAAGCGTTCCCCATCGCGGGCAATCTCAAGGACTTCCTCGATCACTTTGACCCCTCCGGCCCCGAGCTCGGCGTCTCGCG
This sequence comes from Polyangiales bacterium, assembly GCA_035686645.1. Lineage (GTDB taxonomy): Bacteria > Myxococcota_A > Polyangia > Polyangiales > Houyiibacteriaceae > SG8-38. The sequence goes on along the minus strand of DASRZF010000192.1, from coordinate 30,800 downwards.
AATCTCATCGAGAATCGACTCGATGCGAATCGCAGAATCGACGACCTCATCCCAGTAGAACTCCAAGGACGGCACATGCCGAAGTTGAAGCCGCTGTCCGATTTCCCGCCGAAGAAAACCACTCCCGCGCTTGAGTGCGTCGACTACCGCGTCCTGCTGCTCCGCGCCAATCTCCCCGAGCACTCGCACATACACGCGGGCGATGCTCAAGTCATCGGTCATTCGAACCGCCGATATCACGACGTCCTTGGCGGCTGGGTCACGCATGGCTCCACGAATCAAGAGCTCCATGAGCTCGCTTCGAATCCGCTCAGAAACGCGATCTGCTCTTCGAAAGCTTTTTTGTACCATCGTTCAGCCCGTCCAATCCGTGAGCTCACCCAAGGAAAGCAGCTCTGTCGACCGGTTCAAGACCACCGCGTCCGCGGAGCCTTCCACGAACTCCGCGATGGAATCCAGCATGGAATTCGCATGACGCCGATCATTCGAGACCACGGCGAACCCGAGCGTCGATTGCCCGTGTACGTCCAGCTGTCCGACTTCGGCGACCGCGACGTTGAAACGATTTGCAGTTCGATCCAGCACCTTGCGCACGATTGAGCGCTTCGCTTTGAGCGAGCTCACACCCGGCAAGGAAAGCGAAATCTGGCACACGCCAACGACCATGTTCGGACCTCTCGGCGATCAGCTCACTCGAGTGTCGCCTCGACCTGCTTTTCCTCGTAGCACTCGATGATGTCGTGCTCTTTGATGTCGTTGAAGCCCTGAAGGCCGATGCCGCATTCCATGCCGGCCTGGACTTCCTTCGTGTCTTCTTTGAAGCGACGGAGGGAGCCCATTGGACCTTCCCACACCACGACCCCGTCACGCACGAGCCGTGCCCGCGCACCACGGTTGATTTTGCCTTCGGTAACCATGCAGCCCGCGATCGTGCCAAGCTTGGGAATGCCAAAGGTCTGCCTGACCTCCGCCTTGCCGAGGTCTGCCTGCACGATGGTTGGGGCGAGAAGGCCCTTCATCGCCGCTTTCACTTCGTCGATCGCTTCGTAAATCACGCTGTACGTGCGGATCTCGATGCCTTCCTTCTTGGCGGTCGAGGAGGCCTTACCCTGTGGGCGCACGTTGAAGCCGAGTACGATCGCCTGCGATGCACTCGCGAGCATCACATCGTTCTCGGTGATGCCGCCAACCCCGGTGTGGATGACGTTGACCTTGACCTTCTCGGTCGCAAGGTCGGTGAGCGCACCTTGCAGCGCCTCAACGGAACCCTGAACGTCCGCCTTCACGACGAGACGAAGCTCCTGCACGTCGCCCGACTGCATGAGAGCCTGGAACTGATCGAGGCCCCGCATGCCGCCTGCAGGCGCCATGCTGCTGGTGCCGGGCTTCTTGCGAGCGCCAGCGACCTCCTGGGCCTTTCGCTGGTCTGTGACCTCGTAGAATAGGTCGCCGGCCGCAGGTAGCTCCGCCAAGCCGAGCACCTCTACCGGCGTGGCAGGGCCCGCGGAGGTCAACTGCCTGCCGCGGTCGTCGGTCATTGCTCGAACGCGCCCCCATGCACCGCCAGCAACTACGTAGTCGCCGGTGTCCAAAGAACCGTCTCGAATCAATACGTTAGCCACTGGACCTCGGCCGCGATCGAGATATGCCTCCAAGACCACGCCCTCCGCAGGAATGTTCGAGTTGGCTGTGAGCTCGAGGAGCTCGGCCTGAAGCACGACATTCTCCAACAGGGAGTCGACACCCTCGCCCGTCATGGCCGAGCACGGGATGAAAATGGTCTCACCGCCCCACTCTTCGGGCTGCAGCCCGAGGGCCGCCAGCTCGTTCTTCACGTTGTCCGGATTGGCCTCCGGCTTGTCCATCTTGTTGACTGCGACGACGATCGGAACATTCGCGGCCTGGGCGTGATTCACGGCCTCTCTGGTCTGAGGCATGACTCCATCATCGGCCGCCACGACCAGGATGACGATGTCGGTGGCCTGAGCGCCCCGCGCACGCATGGCGGTGAACGCCTCGTGACCGGGCGTATCGAGGAAAACCACGGTGCCGCGATCCGTATCGACCCGGTAGGCGCCGATGTGCTGGGTGATGCCGCCCGCTTCTCCTGCAACCACATCGCTCGCGCGGATCTTGTCGAGCAACGAAGTCTTGCCGTGATCGACGTGACCCATGACCGTGACCACCGGCGGCCGATGCTGACGATCTCCGGCTTTGTCTTCGAACTCGCCTCGGGCATCACCGACGATTTCGTCCTCGCTCCGGGCGACGTTCTCGACCTCGTAGTTGAACTCGTTCGCCAAGACGGAAGCGGTGTCCGCATCGAGAGTGCTGTTGATGTGCACGCCCGAAACACCGAGCTCCATCAGCTTCATGAGGACGTCCGTCGCCTTGAGGCTCATTCGCTGCGCCAAGGTTTGGAGTTGAACGTTGTCTTCGATGCGGATGACCCGCTTCTGTGCGCTCGGAACCGTAATTTCGGTCTGTTTTGGCTTTTTCCCAGGCTGCAGCCTCTTCTTGCCAGGGCGCCCCTGCGGCCTGCCGGTAGGACCGATTGAAGAGCGGCCCCGGATCTCGCGACGCCGAGGCGCGTGCTGCTCTCGTTGTGCGGCGTGCTCGGCCACGATGCGCCGCCGCGCACCCTCCGAAAGAGGGGTCGCGCTTGGGGCTTTGGCCTTGCCGCGGCGCATGACGCCAGGAGGAAGCGCATCGTGAGAGAAACGACCTTGTTCTTCCGGTGGAAGCGCGGGTGCAGGCGCGGGTCCCGGTTCCGCCGCCATCGGCTCCCGTGGCGAGTCGCTTTCCGGCGCTGCGGCCGGCGCTTGCGCCGGAGCTTGTGCTTCGACGGGCTGGGGCTCCGGCTCGAAAACGGGTTCGGGACTGGGGCTGGCCGCCACCGGCTCAGCTCTCGGCAAATCGACGGGGACCGGTGTCGCTGTCGTCTCTGCCGGCGCAGGCTCGGCCGTTTCCGCAGGCTTACGCCGCTTACGACGGACGACGGTCGGACGAATACGCTCTTCGACCATCGCCTCGCTGCGGTCTTTGCCGAGCGAACGTTTGATGCGGTCCACTTCGATCGGATCGAGGACGCTCATGTGGTTGCGCACCTGGATCCCAAGAGTCGCAATTCGCTGGATCAGGTCGCGGTTCTCGACCCCCAGCTCTCGCGCGACCTCGTAGACTCGAACCTTACTCATCCATCCTCCGTTAGGGCCTCGACCCGCGTCAGGCAATCTAGGATTGCGCGAGCGATGCCGCGATCCGTCACCAAGAGGACGCCGAGCTCCGAACGATCAAACGCGTCCCCCAAGCTCGCCTTTGTCCCCCAAGTGGCCGTCGCGCAAGCAATCGCGGTCGCGGAACGCGCCAGCTCATCCGCGCGACCACGCGAATCCTTTGCGCGAATCAATAGATCGCCCCTATTTGCTTGCAACGCAGCGCGAACCGCGTCCGTTCCCAGGGATACCGCCCTCGCCCGCTGCGCGGAGCTCAGGAGCCCCCGCATGCGCCGCTCGAACTGAGCGACGATCATCGCCTCGATGCTCTCAGGTTCCACCTGGGCTACGCCGCGCAAAGCGCGCGCGAGTCCTCCGCGCTGGCACGCCGAACGGATGCAGGGCTTGGTCGGATGGACCGAGACACCTCGACCACCGAGCCTTCGTCCGAGATCCACAGCGACGTATGGCGCGTCTTCTCCGACGACGAGACGAACGAGATCGTCGCGCTCGCCGCGAGCACCGCAGCCAGCACACATCCGCCTCGACGGCTTGTCTCGTTCGGTCTTGCCCATGACAGCCAACATCGGCGCCTACTCCTGCGTGGTCTCCACGGAGACTGTGGATTCGATCGAGCTTTCGATATCGGGCTCGCCGTCGGCGACTGCGGCTGCCTCCGCCGCCTCTGCCGTTGCCGCTTCGGCCGCCTGGGCCTCGGCTTCCTGCCTCGCCACTTCAGCCGCTTTCGCTTCAGCGGCTGCGATGCTCGCGAGCATCTTGGCCTCGACACTCGGCCACTCCGTGCTGATGAACGCGGCGACCGCGAGCTTGAGCGCTTGCGCTTTCGACGCGCCGATCCCCGACTTGATCGCCAGGCGATCGGTGTCTTCTTCTTCGGCGATCACGGCAACCGACGTGTAGCCGTTCTGCTCGAGCAAATCCGCAACACGGGCGTTCACACCGCGAACCAAGAGCAGCTTGTCGCGCTCGCTGGGCGCCTCCACCAACTCGGCCATCGCGGCCAATCGCTCCTTGCGCAATTCCTCGAGGGCATCCGCGGCGGTAGAGCGAAGTCTTGCGACCTCATCTGCAGACACGCCGGGAACAGACGCCAGCTCACCCTCGCTCGCATCGACGACTTCATCGAGGCTTCGGAAGCCCATGCGGTACAGCGAACGGGATAGCTCCTCGTCGGTGCTGAGCCGCGCGAGGGCGGCCATCGCCTCTTCTTCGATTTGCTTGAACCGTGACTCGCTCACGATGTCGAGCCTCCAGCCGGTCAGCTGCGAAGCGAGCCGTACGTTCTGGCCGCGGCGCCCAATCGCGAGCGAAAGCTTCGGATCAGGGACCACCAGCTCCATGTTGGAGTTCCCCTCGTCGATGACGACACGAATCACCTCTGCAGGTGCGATCGCGTTGCAAACAAAGCGTGCTGGGTCCCGATCCCAGGGTACGATGTCGATCTTCTCGCCGCGAAGCTCCTGAACGACGGCCTGCACGCGAGAGCCCTTCATGCCTACACAGGCACCCACTGGGTCGACATCCGAGTCCCGGCTGCTCACCGCGATTTTGGAGCGCGCACCTGGCTCGCGAGCCGCTGCCACGATGCGAACGATACCCTCGTAGATCTCGGGCACTTCCATTTCGAAGAGCTTGACGAGCAAGCCGACGTCGGTGCGAGAGAGAATGATCTGCGGTCCGCGCGCCTCGCGGTCGATGTCCTTCAGGAGGGCGACGATGCGGTCCCCCGGGCGATAACTCTCGCGCGGAGTTTGTTCTCGTGGCGGCAGCACCGCCTCTACACCTCGACCGAGATCGACGATGATGTTTGATCCGCGTTCGAATCGTCGCACCACTCCGGTGATGATCTCGCCCTGGCGGCTCTTGTACTCCGCGTACACTCGCTCGCGCTCCGCATCACGGACGCGCTGAATGATCACCTGCTTCGCGGTCTGCGCTGCGATGCGCCCGAAACGGCTCCTGCTCTGCTCGAGGCTCAGGAGCTCACCGAACTGCTTATCCTGCTCACGCGCTTTGTCGCGGTCTTCGGGCAGGTAGAAGATCTGAAAGCCGAGCTCCTCGCCAATCTCGGCCTCTAGACCGTGCGCCTCCGCCTCTTCGACGGAGATTTCCTGTTCGCTGTTTTCCACCGACCTGACGACGGTCATGTACTGGAAAAGATCGACCGCCCCAGTTTCGTTGTTGAATCTCGCCTCGAGCTCGCGATCTGGACCGAAGGTCTTCTTGGCCGCCGTCAGAATCGCCTGCTCGGTGGCCTCGACCAGGATCTTGGCATCGATGCCCTTCTCCTGGCTGACCTGTTCGATTACGTGCTGAAGGGAGAGCGCGCTTTGCTGCATAGCCATCTACCCACCTAATTCGAGAATCTATACACGAGGTTCGCTTGCGCGATTTCCTCGTGCGGAATCAATAAGACTTCGCCGTCTTGCTCGAGCTCGATGCTCTGCTCGACGACCCTGACGAGCTTGCCGCGGAAGCGGCGCTGGTCCCTGATTGGAGTTTGTGTCCGCAATTTGACCTCGCGACCGGCGAATCGTTCGAAATCGGAGAGCTTCACCAAAGGGCGTTCGAGCCCCGGCGAGCTCACCTCGAGGCGAAACGCCCCCGAAGGAAGCAAATCCTCATGAACGTCCAGACTGGTCGATACGTCCCGACTCACCCCTGTGCAATCCTCCAAAGACACCCCGCTCCCGATTTCCAAACCGGGAACCTCCCGGTCGATGACGATTCGAATCACGGCACCCTTGGGCTCTCTCAGGTAGCGAACGTCGACCAACTCCACGCCATGGGCGCGGCAAATGGGGTCGATGAGTCGCTCCAATGCCTGGACGAGATGTTCAGTAGCCTGGCTCAAATTCTACTCAGGGTCGCTAAACGAAAAACGGGCGGGCCGTGGCGGCCCACCCAGGATTAGGTAAACCAAATTTTCAGGCAGGCTCGTACCACAGCGCCCCACCCCCTGCAAGCAAACCGACGCGCAACCGCTTTGCGACGTTGACAGCGTGAAACCCCTCTTGGTATGCCCCGCCAGTACCCCCGCCTGATCGGCGAGGAGCAGGAGGAAAGCATGATGAGTTCGTTGAAGACCGGGCATTGGGTTGCCCTGGTATGCATGGTTGCCCTGGCAGCCGGTTGTGGGTCGACCCGCGAAACCGCCTGGGACACGACTTCAGGATCCGTTCAACTCGATGACGCGGCCCGCACGCAGGTCGCTCAGCTCATGGCCACGGCGGAAGCTGCTTGGGCGAATCGCGACGACCCGGCACAAGCGAAGGCAGCGATCGACGCCTGGACCAAAGCCTCAGAGATCGATCCGAAGAACGTGAAGGCGCTCGACGAGCTGACGCACGCGATCTACTTTTACTCGGATTGTCACCTCCGTTTCGACGAGGAGAACCCCGAAGCGTACAAGAACATGCACGAGACGGGAACGCGCGCCGCGGAGCGAGCACTTTCCGCAAGGTCGCCTGCCTTCGCCGAGAAGATGGCGGCCGGCGAGCGCATCGAGGACGCGATCAGCGTGCTCAATGCCGATGCGGTGCCTGCACTCTACTGGCGCTCGTCGAACCTGGGCCGTTGGGCCACGCTCGAGAGCTTCGCGACTTTGCTCTCGTACAAGGACGAGATTCGCGCGATCATGGAGTTCTGCCTCGATGAGGACCCCCTCTACTTCTACCAGGGCCCAGACCGCTACTTCGGAGTCTTCTACGCGAAGGCGCCGAGCTTCGCAGGCGGCGACATGAAGAAATCCGCGGCACACTTCAACGTCGCGATCAGCGCGCATCCCAACTACTACGGCACTCGAATCCTGATGGCCGAAGAGTGGGCTGTGAAGGAAGACAACCGCCCGCTCTTCGAGGAGCTCGTCAACTACGTTCTCAAGGGCGACCCCAATGCCATCCCCGAGCTCGTGCCGGAGGCCCTCTGCGAAAAGCGCAAGGCCGCGAAGCTGATGTCCGAGATCGACGACATCTTCTGAACTGAATAGGCTCGAACACCCTAGCGTCCACTGGGCCAAGCCCGCCCCTCCGAGGAGAATCCAATGCGTAAGTCCATAGTCTGTGTTGCGGCGTTTTTCGCTATTTCCTTCCTGTTTGCTGGACCAGCCCCAGCATCGGCGCAGGAATACGTCTTGGAGATGGGGACGGTCGTCCCCGCGGGTAGCCCTTGGGCGCTCCAGCTCAAACGGCTCAAGAAATACATCGAAGAAGAGACCGGCGGCCGGGTGAAGGTCAAGCTGCGCCTCGGCGGCTCGAACGAACGGTCGCTCGCGCGGCGAACTCAGATGGGGAGCAAGCAAGGCTTTGCCGGCTCCGTCGGCGGCCTCAGCTCCATCGTTCGAGAGGTCAACGTCCTCGAGGCGCCCTATGTGTTCAATACGGTCGAGCAGGCCGACAAGGCGCTCGATGATCCCGAAGTATTGAAGCAGGTCCGTGCGATCCTCGAGAAGCAGAAGCTCGTCTTCGCGCTCTGGGGAGAGAACGGCTTCCGTTCGTACTTCAGCCGAAGGCCCATTCGCGTTCCCGACGACATGAAGGGTATTCGCTACCGGTCACAAGAAGCGATCGCCCATGTAGAAGCCTACAGGGCTCTTGGAGCGAGCCCTGTCACGATCGACGTGGCAAACACCATGACAAGCTTACAGACCGGCGTGGTCGACGGCTTCGACAACACCCCACTCTTCGCGATGGCGACGACCTGGTACCAGGGCCTAGAAGACGGCGACCGAAACCTCATCCTCTCCCAGCACTCCTATCAGCCCGGCATCGTCGTCTACTCGAAGAAGTGGTTCGACACGTTGCCAGCGGACATTCAGAAAGTGCTCTTGACCGTGCCTTATGACCTCACGACCTGGGGCCGCGAACAGGTGCGAAAGATGGAGCCAGTGCTCTTGAAGAACCTGGTCCGCTACGGATACGACATTCACGACCCAAGTCCTGAAGAGCTCCAGAAGTTCAAGGACAAAGAAAAGGGCGTTCCGGAGGCCGTAGCGAAGCAAGTCGGACCCGACGGTCAGAAGCTCCTGAAAGCGGTCAGAGCCGCACTGGCGAAGTAAGCGCGCCTTTCCTTTCCTTCCGGTTCAGGTTTGCCCCGGGGTCGATGCCAGGCATCGACTTCAGGGGGTCTCTCCGTGCACGTAGACCCAGGTCCCCGGGTTGTCCTCTGTCGCCGACCCTCCATGCCAGGTCTCCGGGAGGTCCGGCCCTGCCCAGTTGAAGAGCCACTTCGCATCGCGGGGGGCAAGATTTACACAGCCATGACTCCTTGGGCGGCCGAATCGGTCGTGCCAGAAGGCGCTGTGGAACGCATACGCGCCCTTGAAGTACATCACGTACGGAACGTCCTCGAGCGAGTACGGCGGCGCACCGGGCTCGTCGTTGTCCATGGTCGAAGTGAGATGCTTGGCCCGAATCCTGTGCAGGCCCGCAGGCGTGCGGTAGTCGAGCTCGGGGCTCGGGGTCTTACTTCGCCCGGTTGATACCAGCGTCACATAGCGAGGGCGCATTCCGTCATAGGCCACCAAGACCTGGTGCTCTAGGTCGACATCGATCCAGCGCTCGCCTTCTGGGACGCCCTCAGGCGGCGCGCTCGGCCGAATCAGGAGCACGTCCGTTTCGCGCACCAAGGTTCCGTCTTGCAGCATCAGGAAGGCGGCGTCGCCGATGCGCTGGCGCGAGCGCACCTGGAGCCAAGCGCGCTTGTCGAGCCGGCCCCGCGTGGCTCGCAGCTTGCCCCGTTCGTTCATCCGGTAAACGGTGGTTTCGTCGGACCGCGTCACGGCAACTGGAAGGCCCCAGTCGCCGACGGAAAGCTCTTGCCCCTTGAACTCGCTCCACTTCTTGTGACGCAGATGGTCTCCGGGAAGGAATCCGTTTTGCTGAGTGCGCCAATACGTGACGCCGTCTCTTTCGAAGCTGCGATCGAGGCTCACGTAAAAGCCCGGCTGAAGTACCCGCACTACGAGTGGGTTGTCGAGAGGTCCGCGCGCCTCGGAGGCCTCGCGTTCTGCCGCGTCGGCACCGGCATCCGGGGCATCGACCGGAATCTCGTAGATCTCCTCCGCTCTGGGAATGCGCTTGTAGACCGGCGTGTTCCTGCGGACCGTGACGTATTCGTAAGGCATCACGGCATCACGATCGGCTTGGCGTGCCCGAAGCTCCGGTAATCGCTCGCCAGAAAAAACGATGACATCCCGTGCGTTGCAAGCGAACCCGCCGGTGTCGAGCTCGTACCAACCGCCTTCACACCCCTCGTACCCAAGAGGCTTGCTGGTCTTGGAGTGCAGCAGCGCGCCTGCGCGCAAGTAACCCACGCGCTCAGCCTCCGGGCTTGGAGCAGACCGGATTGGGCTCACGAAGCGCTTCGCAAAGACCCTCTGAGGCGGCCCAAGATCGGGGGGCTCCGGAGGTCGCTTGTTCACGATGAGCTCGAATGGCTCGTCGAGATCGCAACCGCCTGAAGCCAGCGGCAGCGACGACGCGGCCACCATGACGAAAACTAAGCTACGGATGCTCATGGCAGTTGGAGGTGTGCATTGCACGGCTTCGTTCTGCTACGAACTGTCATTAGGATGCGCACCGGTCAATACCTCGACCCGTTTTCCACGGCGTTCGGAATCGTGGCATCGACCTTGCTCCACATTGCGGCCCTCGCCTACATCAGCAGCGCCACGGCTCACTACGACTTCGACTTCGACCTCACGCTGCCCGCCGAGGTGGAGTTCGGGCTCACCGGTGAGATGCAGATGGCCGCAGCGTCCGAACCGCCTCGGGCCACCGGCGTGCCGGACCCGCGCTGGGCCCGCGAGGCCGTCGAAGGTGGGGAAGACCACCCCCCCGACGCCGGCGTCCTCCCTGACACGGACGCTGAGCCTGACACCGACACTGACACTGACACCGACACCGGCGCTGACACCGACGCTGACACCGGCGCTGACACCGACGCTGACACTGACGCTGACACCGACACTGTCGTCGCACCACCGACGCTCAGCGGCCCCTCGCGGATTCCCCCAGGCGCTCAACTCGCGCTTCGCGTGGATTTGAAGCGGGTGCGGCAGTCGACCCTGGCTCCCGATGTGACGCGCTTCTTGCGCGGAGTGCCTGATTGGCAGTTGTTACTGGACGGGTCCGGGATCGATCCGGTCGCGGACCTCGACCGACTTCTCGTCGCCACCCCCAACCTGGAGCGGTCCCGGCTCGTGCTTGCGGGCCGACATGGCCGCGAGGATGGATTCGCCCGCCAAAGCGTGAATCGGCTCGCGCGCTCCCGGGGCAAGTCGGTTCGTTGGCAACGACGCTACGGAGTTGCGACGGCGCCTTGGCACAACCGGGATAAGACACTTCGCACGATCGCGGTTCTCGGCCCGAAGCACTTCAGCATCACCCGAAAACAGGATCTCGAGCGGGTACTCGCGATGGCGCAGGCGCGAGAGCTTCGCGACGCGAAAAAGGAAGGTCTCGTGGCGGCACGGGGTCCCGAAGCGTTGCTCTCGATGGGTCCCGAAGAGGTGATCTCCCTCGAAATCGAAGGTGTTCACCAGTTCATCCTCGGCAACATCAAGCACGTACCGATCCGTCTGCGCTTGGCCGTGCGAGAAAGCGCTCCCAACGTCGTGACAGTCAGCGTCTTGGCGACCTACCCCTCAAACAGGCTCGCGCAGGAGGCCTCGGTCTATTGGAGGAAAGTGGCGATGTTCTATTCGCAGCAGCTGATCATGAGTCTCGCAGGTTTCGGCAAGACCCTGCGCCGAATGGACTTCAAGCCGGTAGACGAGCGCATCGAGGTTTCCTTCGAGCTCAACGCCGATCAAATTCGGTTCATCCTCAGTTACGTCGAGGGCCGACTACGCGGATCGCAAACAAAAAAGGGGCCCTGAGGGCCCCTCTTTCTCGATTCGTTGTCTCAGTGACTCAGAGGACCAGGTCCTTGAGCTTCTTGAGAGGCGTCGCGCGAATCTTCTTTGACGCGGCCTTGGGCGGAAGCATCATCTCCTCGCCGGTGGCTGGATTGCGTCCCATCCGGGCAGGTTTTGCCGGAATCTTACGAACCTTGAGTTTGATCATATCGGGAATGACGAACTCCCCGGTGCCACGGCGACCAAGCTCTTTTTTGACGAGATCTCGAAGTGCATCGAAGACCGCACCAATTTCCTTCTTGGTAAGGCCGCTCTTGTCGGCCAGCTCGCTCATGATCTGGGCCTTTGTCATTCGCTTGCCCGCTGTCATAGTTCCCTCCTAACTCTCCGGCCTGCCGTTCGATCTAAAGAAAAGGCCCCCAAAACGAAGCCTCAGACAGACACGGCGCCATCTATGCCTGGGGTTTTCCGCGCTGACAAGGGTCTTTGTGAGCTTTCGCGAACAAATTTCTTGGGGTTAATCAATCTGCGGCGACCCAAGCGGGAACACCTGCGGCCAACCCCGGGCGCGCCGCGCGCCTTTGCCACAGAGATCCCACAGGCTCTTCCGCTCGGGCCTGGCACATCGAGAAGAACACTCGCGCGTTGCTGAATCACACGACCTTTCGGTGGCTTAGACGTCAAATTCAAAGCGTTGCGCGAAGAATCGGCCCTCGGATTTGGCCCCTCGCAGGGCGGTTATCCACAGCGCTGACGGCTACCTGGCCGCCTCGACCGCGGCCAGCAGATCGCGGGTGCGGGCGCTCATTTCAAGCTCCTCGCGCTTGGTGGCGTGATCGTATCCAAGCAGATGAAGCAGTCCATGGGCCAACAAAAAGGTCACTTCGTCGACGATTGGGCGATCGTGTGCGGCCGCCTGGACGATAGCGGTCGGCAGGGAGATCACCACATCGCCGAGGAGGCCCGGATGCACGATGGGTCCCTCGCCCTCTTGCATCGGGAAGGCCAAAACGTCGGTGGCGCGGTTCTTCTTTCGATAACGGCGGTTCAACCTGCGGATCGACTCGTCGTCGCAGAGAAGAATCGACAACTCCGCCTGGCCGAGACCCAGCGATTCAAGCATCGCTTCAGCTCTCCATCGAAGCTCGGAGTGACGAACGGAACGGCGTTCCAATCCTCGTGAACGAAGCCAAACCGGCATTGTGGGGCTAGTGGCTCCGCCTGGGGATTGGGTCAAGCCAAGCGGCGGGGTGCCTTGGGCGGACCGGTTGCTATGCTCGTCCGGTGTTCGAGAAAGTACTGATTCTGCGCCGTGGAGAGGCCGCGACCCGCGTTGCGCGGACCTGCCGAAGGCTGGGCGTCGAATCCATCGTAGTGGCACCCAAGAACGAAACCGCGAGCCGACACATCGAAGCAGCCGACCGGATCATCGAGGTCGACTTCGAAGAGGCGCGAGGGATTCCAACCGACCAGCTGCCCGCAATTCTAGAGCAGGCCGGCGCCGACGCAGCGCACCTCGGTTACCAGGGGCAGCCGGAGATGTTCGAGCTCGCGGCGGCGGCGGAGAAGGCCGATGTGGCGGTGATCGGAACGGACCTCGATGTTCTTGGCGCGCTCACCGATCAGGCATCCGTAAAAGCGGCGGCGGACCGAGCCGAGGTTCGGACCGTGCATGATCGACCGGACCCGTCGAGGCCGCGGGCGATCGGCGTGATCGTCATCGCGGATTCGCACGGTAACACGACCGCGATCGCCGAGTGCGACAGGAGCCTTTCTCTGGAAGGGCACACGCTGATCCACGAGACTCCTTCGCCCGAGCTTCTCTTTCGCTCGGACGGCGAAGCGTTTCGGATGGCGCTCTTCGAGAGCGCTCGACGACTTGCGGCGGAGCTGCGGTATGCCGGGCTGCTAGAGATTCAGTTTCAGATCGACCCTTCGGGTTTGTTCTGGGTGTCCGACGTGCGAATCGGCCTACCGCGACACCATACGCTGATCGAAATGGTCATGGGCGTGGACTTGGTCGCGCTCCAATTGCGAATCGCATCGGGGGAAGCGATCCCGGAAGAGATAGAAACCATCGAGCCACGCGGTCACGCGCTCGACGCATCAGTTCTCGCGCTCGACCAGCAAGAAGCCGTCGTCTCGTCGTATTCGGTGTCGCCGGCGCCCCAGGGATCCGTTCGCGCAACGTCCTCGGCGACGGTTGGCCTGCCCCTGCCGGCCGACGACCGACCTTTGATCGCAAAGGTGACGACCTTCGAACCTATCCGCCATCGAGCGCTTCTATCGATGGATCGAATGCTCGCAGAGATGCGCGTTCAGCCCTTCGCGACGAACGTGCACATCTTGCGAAAAATCCTCAGCGACTACGCGTTTCGCGCCGGTCAGTACGACAGCGAGTCGTCAAAGCGCTTCGCCGTCGGCTGAGGCCTTCCATGTTCACTTCATGCCGCGAAGGTGGACTTTCGCGCATAGACCGCTGCTTCGCCTAGCTGCTCCTCGATGCGAAGGAGCTGATTGTACTTCGCGATTCGCTCCGAGCGCGACGCGGAGCCGGTCTTGATCTGACCAGCACCCGTGGCCACGGCGAGGTCGGCGATGAACGTGTCGGATGTTTCGCCGCTGCGATGCGAGATGATCGACGCATAGCCGTGCAGCGCGCCGAGTCGGATCGTGTGGAGAGTTTCGGTGACGGTGCCGATCTGGTTGACCTTGATCAGGATCGCGTTTGCGATCCCTCGGTCGATGCCGATCTGAACGCGTTCGGTATTCGTCACGAAGAGATCGTCGCCCACGAGCTGAACTCGGGCTCCAAGCACGTCGGTCTGGACTTTCCAGCCATCCCAATCGTTCTCGTCCATGCCGTCTTCGATGCTCACGATCGGATACTTCGAGCAGTAGTCCGAATACGTTTCGACTAGACCTGCTGCATCCACCGGCTTCTTGTCGAAGGTATAGACCCCGGTCTTCTTGTCGTAGAATTCGCTGGCCGCGCAATCGAGGGCGATGGAAATCTGCTCTCCGGGGCGATAGCCGGCCGCTTCGATCGCCCGCGCGACGAACGCAAGCGCTTCCTCGTTGGTCGAAAGGTGTGGAGCGAAGCCGCCCTCGTCACCGACGCCCGTCGAGTGCCCGGCCTCCTTGAGAAGCTTCTTGAGGTTGTGGAACGTCTCCGCCCCAGCTCGGAGGGCATCGGAGAACGTATCAAAGCCGTGCGGCACGACCATGAACTCTTGAATCTCGAGGCCACTGTCCGCGTGGGCGCCACCGTTGATGATGTTCATCAGCGGTGTGGGAAGCACCTGGGCCTGGACGCCCCCTAGATACCGCCACAGCGGCAGGCCAACCGCATCGGCAGCTGCCCTCGATACGGCCATCGAGACGCCCAGAATCGCGTTTGCCCCCAGCTTTGCCTTCGACGGCGTACCGTCGTAGTCGAGCATCACCTGATCGACGGCTGCTTGATCGAGCGCATCGTGTCCGATCACCTGAGGCGCGATCTCGGTTAGGACGTTGTCCACGGCCTTGAGAACGCCTTTGCCGAGATATCTGCTGGGATCGCCGTCACGAAGCTCGAGCGCTTCATGTTCGCCGGTGGAAGCTCCGGAAGGAACAGCGGCCCTGCCGCTCGCTCCGCCCATCAATTCCACGTCGACTTCGACGGTTGGATTGCCCCGGGAGTCCAGAATTTCTCGTGCGCCGATCGCGATGATCTCGGTCATGATTTCACCTCGCGCTGCCCTTAGCGGCTGTCTAGGGGCGATGCAAGGATGTGGGTGCTAGGCTCGGCCGCCATATGCACGCATTTCTGTTCATTCCTTGGTTCCGTCTCGAAGCTTGGGACATTCCGCTGCCGTTCTCGCTGCCGGTGCTGGGAGATACCTTGTCGATTCAACCGTTTGGCGTGCTGGTCGCCACCGGCGTGCTTCTGGGCGCGTGGGTCGCGGGTCGATTTGCGCAACGAAACGGGCTCGACACCGTCGCGACCGGAGATTTGGTGACGTACGCAGTCGTCACGGGATTCATCCTCGGTTACTTTTTGAACGGTCTGTTCTACGAGCGTGAAACCCTCGTCGAAGTTCTGCGAAACCCCTCGATGTTCTTTACGACCTGGCTGGGGCTCTCGTCCTATGGAGGTTTCTTCGGCGGCATTCTCGGATGCTTCATTTGGAAGTACCGAAAGAAGACGCCGCTTCTTCCGTACGCGAACGCCGTGTGTTTCGGTTTGCCGTTCGGTTGGTTGTTCGGCCGACTGGGCTGCTTCGTGGTGCACGATCATCCGGGCAAGGTTACGGACTTCGCGCTTGCGGTGGCCGACTACCGCTTCGGGAACCCCCCGTTCGAGGCGCGGCACGATCTCGGGCTCTACGAAGTACTCTTTTCGATCTCGATCATCGCGCTCTTCCTTTGGCTCGAACATCGCAAGCGCCGTCCAGTCGGGTTCTACTGCGTCTTGCTGCCCCTGCTCTACGCACCCGTCCGGTTCTTCCTCGACTTCCTCCGAGCCACGCCACTCGAGGGCGGAGACGTGCGATACGGAGGCCTAACCCCTGCGCAGTGGTCGTCGATCCTGATGGTGTGCCTTGGCCTCGCGGTCTGGCAGCTCGGTGTGAAGCCGCGCATGGCCGAGGGTGCACCCGCCAGCAGCGAAATCTGACCCCTACTTCAAGGACACCACGGTCACCTGAGGGCCCCCTTCGTCCTGAGTAGCCTCGCGGAAACCGGCAACGTAGCTCGCATCACGCGCCAAGTGCTCGTGGATGGCATGTCGGAGTGCCCCGCTTCCGACGCCGTGCACGATGAAAACGTTCGGCTCGGCTGCGCCATACATTTGATCGAGAAACGCCTCCGCGAGGGCGACCGCATCGTCCGCACGAAGGCCCCGGACATCGAGCGTGTTGTCGGACGTTCGAATGCTCTTCTGTGGCTTTGGGTGCGCTCCCGATTGGGCCGTCCGGTCCTTCGTGGGAGCTAGCCCGCTTTGCTTGAGCGCGCGAAGATCGCTGAGGTCGACCCAGAGCTTCATCATTCCTGCAGAGACACGAACCTTGCCCCGGGCCGGACCCTCGATGACATCGGCAGCGCTGCGAAGCCGGTCTACCCAGACGCGATCTCCAACGCGAACCGCCTCGACATCGAGCGCTGACGTTTCGACAGGCTCAGGTTCCAGGCTCAGACGGTGCGCGTCGAGGTCTCCGAGCACGGCACCCGCATCGCGGAGCGTGGCGCCCGCCAAGGCTATCGACTCGGCTTCGGCTCGCTCACGGAGATCCTTCTTCGCCCGCTCGAGTCTGCGCTGCGTCTCGCGCACCTGGTCCACCAGCTCTTGCGCCTCCTTGCCCAGGCCCTTCGCCTCCCGCGCCTTGAGAGCCGCCTGGCGTGCGTCGAGCTTACTGCTCTCCTCGCTGAGCCTCGTCCGCATTTCCTGGAGCGAAGTGCGTTCCTCGAGCACGGCCTTGGTCGCCGCCTCGAGCTTGGCCACCAGCGTCTCGAAGCTCCGGGAGTGTTCTGGAAGCGCGCTGCGCGCAGCCTCGATGATCTCGCCCGGAATACCGTACCGCCTCGCGATCTCGAGTGCGTTCGAGCCTCCCGGCACACCCATCGCCAATCGGAAGGTGGGGGCCATGTTGTCGAAATCGAAGCCGACTGCAGCGTTGCGCATGTCCTCGCGCTCGGCAGCAAGCGCCTTCAACGCTTCGTAGTGCGTGGTGACGGCAACCGCGGTCCCGCGTTCGACCAATGCCTCGATGATCGCGCAAGCAAGCGAAGCCCCAGCTTCAGGATCGGTGGCGCCTGCGAGCTCGTCGAGGAGGACGAGAACCCGCTCGCCAGCAAGCTCGAGCACGCCGCGGAGCGTGACCAGGTGCGCAGAAAACGTCGAAAGACTTCGTTCGAGACTTTGCTCGTCGCCCACGGCTGCAAGAACGGGCGAAAAAAAGCCACAGACGCTCCCCTCCTCCGCGGGCACGGGGAGACCTGCCCGGATCATGAGCGCCGCGAGTCCGAGCATCTTGAGTGCAACCGTCTTGCCCCCAGCGTTCGGGCCCGAGATCACCAGGGCTTCGCCTCCAGAGAGATCGAGGTCGTTCGCCACGACATCGATCCCCCGCAGCACCAAGAGGGGATGACGGGCGCCTCTCAGCGAAATGCGCGGCTGCTCGCTCAGCTCGATGAATTCGGCGCCGAGGTCGACGGCGAGACGGGCGCTCGCTCCGCGCAGGTCCGCGTGGTCGAGGGCCTCGGCGGCTGCACGCATCTGGGGAACGTACTGGCGAACCAGGTCGGCGAGCGCGGCGAGGATTCTGCGCTCTTCCCGTTCGAGCTCGGCCTGCACCATCTTCAGGCGGTTGCCGCGCTCGACGAGCTCTCTCGGTTCGACGAAGACCGTCGCGCCGCTCGCGCTCGAGCCGTGCACGATGCCGTGGAACCGTTCATGCGCGTCGGCCCGCACGGGAAGTACGTAGCGTCCCTCGCGGATCGTGTAGAACGAGTCCTGGAGGATTGCGCTTCGCTTCTGAATCAGGTCTTCGAGCTTGCGGATGATTCGGGCCCGCAAGTTGCCTGCCTCCTCACGAAGGCGTGCAAGCTCTGCGCTTGCGGAGTCTAGGATCGAGCCGTCGTCTCCGATCGACATGCCAAGCTCTTCCTCGAGACTCTCGAGGGTCGGATCGATTGCGCAGGCGCGGTGCAGATACGGCACGCTCTCTTTTCGTTGACCGAGAAACCGGCGCAGCTCGGCGGCCGCACGCAGGGTCGTTCGGATATCCTTGAGAGCGCTTCCGTCTAGGACGCCTTCGCGCTCGAGGTGCTGCAAGGAAACCCCGATTTCGCAAATCCCCTCGAGAGGCAGCGGTTCGTTCCGGGTAAGAAGCGAAAAAGCCTCCTTGGCCTCGGCGAGCGCGCGCTCGGTCTCGGCGAACGACTCGGCGAGAGGCAGCTTCAGGCCGTTGGCAAGCGGTCCTCGGCACCGTTCGGCCACCGCCCACTCCACCTGCTCCCACTCGAGGTCGGCGAGCGTCTTGCGCTCGACCTCACTCACTGTGCCCACTCGGGAACCTTGAGATCCGAGGACCGGACCGGTCGCTCGCGCTCTCGACGAGGGGCCGCCGCGCTGCGGGGACTTGGCTTCGCCCTCTTCGGGACTTCGAGCTGGATCAAAACGGTTTCCTCGTCGGTTGGGGTAATCGCGGTCTGCCCCCTCCGTCTACCAAGCTTCGCGCGAAGCACCAAGGACGCCCCCGGCGCTGCCTCGACAGTGCAGGGTGTCGGCGAGCAAGCCTTCGAGCCATCCTCGAGCAGGACCGCGGCGCCGGTTGGATCGGTCGTCACATGAACGCGAACGAGAACCGGTTCGTCGAGCGTCTCCGCCGACTCGACGTCCGCTGAAGGCGATTCCTCCAAATCGGGAACCCGCTCGATTGGGGCGCGCATCGCCTGAGCCGGCACATCACTAGCGCCCGCTTCACTCGCTGGCCCGGAAGCAGGCCCCAGTGCAACCCAGCCAATCGCGCCCAGAGCACCCAGGATACTCAACGCCCAGACCCAACGCGACGCCTTGCGGCGGGGCACCCCATCGAGATACGCGAGCGACGGGGGCCCGAATGCGGACGGCGGAGTCCGCACCGTCGCGCGGCTCAATCGGCCGTCGAGAGCGCACTCGATCGCCTCAGCGAGCTCGTTCGTGTCCTGGTACCGGTCGTCGGGATCCTTTGCGAGCGACTTGCGGATCACCAGCTCGAGCTCGCGGCTCGGTTTGGCATTCGAGTTCAATTCCGCAATCGGAGGCACCTCGGCGAACAGGTGCTGAGTCAGCACTCCCATGAAGGTATCCCCTTCGAATGGAACACGGCCGGCCAAGCACTCGTAAAGAATGATGCCGAGCGCATAGACGTCGACCCGATGGTCGAGCTCTTTGCCCGCGGCCTGCTCGGGTGACATGTATTCCGGTGTCCCGAAGATCATCCCGGTCTTGGTGAGCTTTCGCCCTGGTGCGCCATCGGTCTCGACGTCACTCATCTTGGCGATGCCGAAGTCGACGATCTTGACGAAGTCGTTCCTTCCATCGCGTGTCGTGAGGAAGATGTTCTCGGGCTTGATGTCGCGGTGGACGATCCCCTTGTCATGCGTGGCGGAAAGCGCACGGCAACACTGGAGAACGATCTTGCAAGCGCGCTCTGCATCGACGGTGCCCTCTCTTCCGAGAACGTTTCCGAGGTCTTCCCCGTCGAGGAACTCCATGATGAAATAACTGGCGCCGCGCGTGGTTTCACCGAAGTCGGAGATATCGACAATGTGCTCGTGCCCAATCCGCGATGCACTCCTCGCCTCCCGTCGAAACCGCGCCACCACCTCGGGCCGTCGCGAGAGGTCGTCCCGAAGGACCTTGATCGCAACCTGCTTGTCGATGTCGCGGTGAATGCCCTCGTAGACCAGGCCCATCCCCCCTTCGCCGATCCGGCGCTTCACGACATATTTGCCGGCGAGCACTCTTCCAATCAGCGGATCGTCAGGATTGAGCGGATTGACGGTCATCTGCGACGTCGTGACGAGACGCGTCGCGTCGACGGGGCAGAATACCTCTCCCCCGCCGTAGTCAACTCTGCACGCCGGACAAACCTTCATGATGGCAAATTGCTGTTTGAGACCCCGAAATCACGGTAGCAGAGCAATTGTGAGGGGAGCAACGAAGTCCCCGGAATTGCCGGCCCACGTTGCCAAGCGAAACCAGCTTTGATAGGCGCAGGCGGTGAGCCCAACCGTAAGATTGCTCGGTCCAACGCTGATCGACCAGATCGCTGCTGGCGAGGTCATCGAGCGCCCAGCCAATCTCGTGAAAGAGCTCCTCGAGAACGCCATCGATGCCAGGGCGGGCGCCATTACCGTGTCAGTGGAAGACGGGGGAAGAGGCCAGGTACGCGTCACCGACGACGGAATTGGCATGTCGCCCGAGGACGCCGAGCTCTGCATCCAACGCCACGCGACCAGTAAGATCGCCTCGTTCGAGGACCTGGTCCAGGTCCGATCGCTCGGTTTTCGCGGCGAGGCCCTGCCCTCCATCGCGGCTGTCTCGAAGATGACGATCACGACCCGACCCAAGGAGGACCTGGCGGGAACCAGAGTCCTGGTCGAAGGCGGCGATCTGCGCGAGATATCTCCCAGCGGATGCCCACCTGGGACGACGGTCGAAGTCCAAGACCTCTTCTACAACGTGCCAGCAAGAAAGAAGTTTCTTCGGGCCCGTCAGACCGAAACCTCGCGCATATTCGAGGTTTGTCAGCGCGTGGCCCTCGGTCGCCCGGAGCTGCGATTGCAAGTGACATCCGATGGGCGCACCGCGAGGCAATACCTCCCGGCACGGAGCCTCGCCGAACGCGCATACCAGGTCTTTGGAGAGGTCGCGCTGCAAGAGATTCACGCGGAACGAGACGGGGTCCTGCTGGATGCGCTGCTAGCGCCGGTCGAGTACGCCCGCGCCGGGGCGCGCCACCTCTATCTCTTCGTCAACGGGCGCCCAATCAACGACCGCGGGCTGGCCCGTGCAGTTGCGTTTGCTTTCGGCGACCGGCTGCCACCCGGACAGTATCCGCGCGGCCTGGTCTCACTCCGCCTCGCACCGGAAGACGTCGACGTGAATGCGCATCCTCAGAAGACCGAGGTGCGCTTCAGAAACACGGCGCAATTGGTGGACCGCGTAACTCGGATGATCGCCGCGCGGCTTCCGGCTCATCGGCCGGGCGATGCCTATTGGGAGGCGCGTATCGGTGCGCATGGCCCGATCGAGGGCCGGGCGACGGAAGCTCCCGGATCGGCACCCCCTTCGACCTTGGCCGAACCGATCGAGGTATTCCGCCCGCGCTATTCGAACGGCCTCCGTTTCGTCGCCCAGGTGAGGGACCGCATCTTGATCTGCGAATCGAAGGAGGAGCTCGTCGTGCTCGATCGCGCCCGAGCGGAGACCGAGGTGCGATACGATGCGCTTCGGCAGGCTTCAGAGGCCGGCACGCTGCCTCGATCGAATCTGTTGTTTCCGGACCGCCTCGATCTGAACGGATCGGAGCAATCATCCTTGGAAAGGCATGAAGCGATCCTTCGTTCCCTCGGATTTGACTGGTCCGCGCTCGGCGAACGATCCTACGTGCTGAGAGCAATTCCGGCGCTGCTGGCGGAAGCTCGCCCCCCCGCGCTGTTCAAGGGCGCGATTGCAAGCTTGGGGTCCGGCGCTGAGCCCGTGTTCGGGACCACCCTGCTAGCCCTGGCGAAAACGGCCGCCACGCCCAACGGCGAGTCGCTGGACGAACGCGGCGTGCAAGCGATCGTTGCCAACGTGCGGCTCAGCGACGATCGGCACCGCGCCTGCATCCTCGCGCGAGTTACACTTCCATCGCCAGCCGCCGGAATCGCCGATGACTGAACCGCTCTGGCCCATTCTCGTCGTCGCGGGTGCAACGGGCACCGGCAAGACCAGCGTCGCAATCGAGCTTGCACGCCACTTCGGCGGCGAGTTGGTGGGAGCGGACAGCGTGCAAGTCTACCGTGGCTTCGACATCGGGGCGGCGAAACCCACCGCATCTGAGCTGGGCGACGTGAGGCATCACCTGATCGATGTCTTCGACCCCGATCAGGACGTCGACGCGATGACGTTTGCCAAGCTCGCAGACACTGCGATAGGTGAGATTCGCGGCCGCGGACACCTTCCGATCATCGTCGGCGGCACCGGGCTCTGGATTCGTGCGCTCGTGCGAGGGCTCGTCGCGGTGCCCCCGGTCGACCCAGCGCTGCGCAGTCGGCTCGAAACCGCAGCGCGAAACGAAGGCGCAGCCGCCCTACACGCCAAGTTGACGGAGGTGGACCCGCTCGCCGCTGAGCTGATCCATCCAAACGACGCGCTCCGCATCGTGCGCGCGCTCGAGGTTTACGAGCAGACCGGCACAGCCCTCGGAGCTCTTCGTGCAGCGCACGCGCTCGGTGCTCCGCGCTATCAGGCGATGTTCGTAGTTCTGGAAATGGACCGGAGCCTACACGAGGCGCTCATCGAAAGGCGGGCGGAGCAGATGCTGGGAGCCGGATGGGTCGACGAGGTGCGTGCGCTTCGAGAGCGCTGGGGCGACCAGGTCCGTCCTCTTGGAAGTGTCGGATATCGCGATGTTCTGGCCCATCTGCGTGATGGAATTTCGCTCGACGAGACGCTGCGCAGGGTTCGGAAGTCGACGCGAGTCTACGCTCGCCGGCAACGAACCTGGTTCAAGGGCGAGCCCGGTGTAAGCTGGCGCTGCGAGAGCGATGAGCTTCGAAGTCCGGAAGGCCTCGAGCGGATCGCGAAGGAACTGAAACGTTGAACTTCTTCGGACATGCCGTCGTCGCCGGCTGGGCAGACAAGCGCCCCGGGCATTTGCTTGGCAGTATGTTACCCGACTTCGAAGGCATGCTCGGCATTCGACTGGTCGAAGTTCGCGACGCGCAGATACGGTGCGGGATCGAGCTGCACCACCAAACCGACGAAGCATTCCATCGCACGCCGAGCTTCCTGGCCTTCTGCTCCTATGCGCTGGACGAGCTGACTCTTCGTGGGGTGCGACGGGGAACTGCCCGTGCGGTCGGTCACATTGGAAGCGAGTTGTTCTTGGACGGATGGCTGACCCGGGACCGCACGCACGTGGACGACTACCTGGCCGCACTCGCGGTCGAGGCCGACGGGGCCTTGCGCTGGGAAGACGAAGGGCAGGCGTTCTCCGCGTTGCACCGTCGCCTCGCGATTTGGGGTGCCCCGCGGGATTACGCCGAGCCGGATTTCGTCCTAGCTAGGCTTTCCGATGCACTGCGGCGGCGGCCCGCCTTGGAGTTGCTCGAAGAGCACTCTTCCAGCGTCGCGGCCTTTCTGCCCTCCCTTCGTGAAAGGGTGGAATGCGGTGCCTCAGAACTGCTCGTCGAGCTCCGGAACGCGCTAGGGTTCGAGCACTGAGATGCACGACAACGGGGAACGAATGAACTCGAGCGGCGAGCGGCGGCGGCGCTACCTCAGGTGGGGGCGCATCGCCGTCACGATCGCCGCGGTTGCCTATCTCGCGAGCCGAGTCCATCCGCGCGATGTCCTGAAAGCCTTCGAACGACTCTCACCGGGCACCGCGTTGACCGCGGTCAGCGTCGTGTTCCTCGGGCTCTTCTTCGGAATGATTCGATGGAAGCTCCTGCTCCGTGCATACGGGGCGATCGACATCCCTTCTTGGAAGCGCATCGCTCACCTCTACTTCGTCGGCCACTTCTACAACACCTACGCGCCTGGTGGAATGGGCGGCGACATCTTGCGCGGTGTAGCCGGTCGCAAGGCCTTCGGTGACATCGACTGGGCGAGCGCGACCAGCGGTGTAGCGGTCGTCTTCATCGAGCGCGTCATCGGCGTCTCGGCGCTCCTGCTCCTCGCCGCTGGAGCATATCTTCTGCACCCGAGTGCAGGCATCGAAAACGTCGGCTTATGGGCCGGCCTAGGCCTCGCCGGAGCGGCCTTTGCGATGCTAGGCATCGCGGTTGCACCACGCCTCGCTCCTCATCTCCCGGAGAAGCTCGGCAAGCCTTTGCGGGCGCTTCCGCGCCTCTATTCTTTCTGGCCGTTTCTAGGCGCCATCGTCTTGTCTTTGCTGATTCACTTCGTGAACGTCGTGGCTGGCCATGCGATCATGCACTCTCTCGAACCGTCCGTGCAGTTCGCCGAATCGGCCGTGGTGATGCCCTTGATCAGCGCGTCCGCGTTCTTTCCATTCACGGTCGGTGGCGCCGGGGTCCGAGAGGCTGCCTTCGCCGCGCTCTACGGAACGGTGGGTGTTCCCGAGGCCAGCGCCTATGCAGCTTCGCTTGGCTTCTGGGCCACGCAGTTGTTTAGCGCAGGTGTGGGCGGCGTGATCAACCTCTTCGTGCCGCTGCCAGGTCGAGACGGTGACTGACCGAATCCTGGGCCTCCCAGTCCAGTCGCGCCGCGCCACGGCCGCGGCTACGGCTGCCCTCTTCGCCTACTACGTCGCCACGATGTGCCGGAGCTTCTCGATGTACGACAGCCCCGAGCTCGCCCTCGTCGCGGAGCAGCTCGGGCTCGGTCATCCTTTTGGACAGCCGCTCCATACGCTCCTCGGCGCGCTTGCCGTGCGCTTGCCCGGCCTCGATCCCTTGATCGCATTGAACGGTCTTTCCGCGCTCGCTGGAGCCCTTACGGTCATTCCTGCAACCAGCCTCGCACAGACCCTGGTGCGCCCTGATCCTCGCTGTCCGCCCGGGGACCTCCGATTCATCTCTCCCGCCGTGGCGCTCGCAGGGGTCCACACCGCGCTTTGGGAGCCTTCGACCCGAATCGAGGTGTATTCACTGGCGGTCTTCTTCGTGCTCTGGGCAGCGGCTCGATGCTCAAACGCATTGCTGGACCAAGATCAGAGGTCGCGACTCTATTTCTCCGTAGGGCTCGCCTTTGGACTCGCCGCAAGTGCAAACGTGGTTTGCGCCTTTGGCGGAGCCATCGCGATTACACCGAGATTGTTGATCGCCGTTTTTCGCAAAGAGATTCCGCGGCGCGCGCTCGCTCTGCTGATCGGCGGGGGACTGCTCGGGCTCGCAACATACGCCTACGTATTTCTCGTTGCAGGCCGGGAAGATGTCGTGGTTTGGGGCGCACCAACGGACGCCGCTGCGATCAAACACTACTTCACCGCCGCCGATTTCAGTGCCAAGGGTGTGACCTCATGGGCTGAGTGGTGGGATCACATGAAGCAGCTGTTCTTCTGGTCGCTTCAGAACGGCCTGTTCGCGTTGCTGCTGACGGGTTTCGCCGGCTACGCGATCTACGCGCGAAGGCGTGGGCTCGGCCGATTCTTTTTCAACGCGACGCTCCTCTTCTTCGCTGCATTCATCGCGCGCAACGGTGTCTTTGCCACCGATGTTCTCGACTACAACGGATACCTTGCCATCCCTGCCTGGATCGCCGCCTCGGGTGTCGGTCTCCTCGTTGCCTACCTCGGCGCTCGCAAACCCCAGTTTGCCGTGGCCAGCCTCGCTGCAGTTCTCTTACTGGTGCTAACCGCACCACCCGGCCCCGCACATCGCACGCGACATCGCGACAAGTTCACGGCAGACATCGCGCGCGAAGCGCTCGCAGCTGCGCCTCGAGACGCCATCGTCATCGTGCGCGACGATCATTGGATCGGTCCAATGTGGTACCTTCAAGAGCAGACGGGTCTTCGGCCAGACATCACCTTGCTCGCGTACGGACTCTCCGCATCTGGATGGTATTGGGATCATCTGTATCGACGCCACCCGGACCTCGCCTTGATCACGCTTCGTGGCCCAGGAGGACGCGATGCGCGGGTTTTGCGTTTCTTGCGGGCGAACCCTGGGCATCCGGTGCAGATCGAAAGCGTCGCACTGGCAGACCAGCTCGGCCTGCCCACCTGCCCTAGCGACTGGATGCTGGACGTTCGAACGGGATGCGCCCCCGACTCCCACGAGCGGAGCCTCGGAGGCTATGCACGGGCAGCGCTTGCGGAGCTCGGGCTGGGTTCGCCGGGAACCGACGGCTTGATCGCCATGATCACGCTCGACCGCGGCCATGACCTCTACTCCCAAGGCTTCCCGCGCGCGGCAATCGCGACACTTCTGAGCGGCGTCCCTCGCACTGACGGCATCGAAGAGCCGAACCTCGACTCGGTGCCCGAGCGAATCCCTCGGTTGATTCGACCGGTTCCGTCATACGATCCCCCAGTCGCGCTCGGACACCCTGCGCAGAACCTGCACTACGCCTCTATCATTGCCCATGAGACGGGAGCGACAGGACTCGGCATCTATTTCGCCGGCCTCTCTGCTGCGATGGGACCCGTTCAGCCGAAGTTTGCGTCTCGACCGGCCGCTCCTGCTAATCTCTGAAAGATGCGCCACCGCAGTCACGGCGACGGCTCTTTTCGCGCCGACCAGTTCGCGCGCTGCGGCGCTGACTGCGTCTTCGAAGCGGGCGTCTTGGTATTTCACCCCGAGCGAATCGAGCTCGGCACGAACGTCTACGTTGGGCATCACGCGATTCTCAAGGGCTACCACAAGAACACCATGCGCATTGGCGACGA
Organism: Polyangiales bacterium; assembly: GCA_035686645.1. Lineage (GTDB taxonomy): Bacteria > Myxococcota_A > Polyangia > Polyangiales > Houyiibacteriaceae > SG8-38. The sequence continues at coordinate 4,614 of DASRZF010000192.1, read as the reverse complement.
AACCTGGATCGGCCAGCAGGCATTTCTGCATAGCGCCGGCGGGATCGACATCGGCGCGCGCGTCGGCATCGGACCCGGCGTCCGTATCATCACGTCCTTTCATGGCGAGGCTGGACGCGACGTTCCGATTCTGAGCTCGCCGATCGAGCTCGCAGGCGTCGTCATCGAAGACGATTGTGACCTCGGCGTGGGAGCAACGGTTCTTCCCGGAGTTCGGATTGGTCGAGGCGCTCAAATTGGAGCTGGCGCAGTGGTGACCGAAGATGTTCCACCCTACGCGGTGGCGGTGGGTGTTCCAGCCAGGGTCACCAGGGAACGGCCGGAATGAACGGGCTGGACCTAAGCGTGGTCATCTTCGCATTCAACGAAGAGGCCAACATTGCACCCGTGCTACTCGAGCTCCGAGAATGGCTCGGCGCCAACGAAACATCTGCAGAGATCGTCTTCGTCGACGACGGATCATCCGATGGCACATCTGCCGAGGCCGCCCGGGCTTTGAGCGGCGCTCCGCACCAGCTACTGCGCCACGAGACCAACCGCGGCATCGGCGCGGCCCTCAAGACGGGTGTGCGCGCAGCCAAGGGTGCTTGGGTCACGTTTCTGCCGGCTGACGGACAGATCGCGCCCGAAGCGATCGGAACCCTTCGCGCCGCTGCGGCGCGAGATCAATCCGAGGTCGTCTTCAGTGTCTATGACCACCGGAACGACGGCGTTCATCGGAAGATTCTTTCTGCAGGCGTGCGTGGTTTGATCTTCTTGGTTCATGGGGTTCGCATGCAGAGCGACGGCCCCTACCTCTTCCGCCGTCCGCTCTTCGACGCCGACCAACTCGTGCCCGATACTTTCTTTCTGAACTTCGAGTTCCCGATTCGGATGCTGGGCGCGGCCGTCCCGAATAGCGTCGTCACGATCCAATGCAGGCCGAGGCGAGCCGGTCACTCGAAGTCCACGGGGCTCAAGCGAATCGCCGGGGTTGCTCAAGATCTTTTCGAGCTGCGGATTCGCCGCGCCAAAGAATCGTTCGCTCGGAACGCTTAGCCTTCCGACTCTGCCGGGCTCCTGAGACGGTCACGAAGTGTCGACCTCGGGATGCCGAGCGCCCGCGCCGCGGCCGACATGTTTCCACCGTAGTGCTCCAGAGCCTCGCGCAACGAATCTCCCGACGGTCTCAGGACGGACGGCTCTGCGCAGCGCTGCAGGGCGCGATCGATCGCCTCGAGGTCGAGGACGACGCTCGGACAGTGCACGGCGGCGAGCTCGAGCACGTTGCGAAGTTCCCGCACGTTGCCCGGCCAAGGGTATCGCCGAAGGCGTTCGAGCGCATGCGGGTCCAGCTGCCGTTCGCCGAGCTCGGACTCCATCCGACGGATGAAATGTCTCGCCAGTGGCGCGATGTCCCCCGCCCGGGCGCGGAGCGGTGGAACCTCCACGACCAGACGGTGGATTCGATAGTAAAGGTCGGGACGGAAGCGACCCTCGTGGACCATGGCGCGCAGGTCGCGATGGGTTGCGCAAACCAATCGAACGTCGACGCGGCGAGCCGATTCGCCGCCGACGCGCCGCACGTGCCAGGTTTCGAGCACTCGAAGCAGACGGGTCTGCAGATCGGCTGGCAGCTCGGCGACTTCGTCCAGAAAGAGGGTTCCGCCGTGGGCTTCTTCAAACGCTCCGCGCCGCGCTCGAACCGCGCCCGTGAAGGCTCCCTTTTCGTGACCGAAGAGCTCGCTCTCGATGAGCTCGCGCGGGAGGCCTCCTCCGTTGAGAGGCACGAATGGACCTTTGCGCCTCGGCCCTCGTTCGTGCAGCGCCCTGGCGACGTGCTCCTTTCCGACCCCTGTTTCCCCGCAGACCAGGACCGGCCAGGGCAAGGCTGCCAATCGCTCGACTTGGGCCATGACCGACAACATCAGATTCGACTCGACGACCAGATCCCCGAATGCGTCACGGCCCCCGCTTCTCCCGACCACACGAAGCTCGGTCCGCCCGATGCGAAGCAACGCTCCAGGTCGAAGCGCCTGGTGCCCGATGCGAAGCCCGTCGACCCACGTGCCGTTCGTGCTGCCGAGATCCCGAACGGACACACCTCCCGTCGAGGGCTCGAGGCGGCAATGGTGCCGGCTGACCGCTCGATCAGGCAGGCTGATGGCATTGTCGGGTGCGCACCCGATCGACAGCGGCTCGTCGCCCAAGTGGTAGGCTCGCGCACCCGCACCCTGCCCGCTGAGCAGAGAAAGCCGTCGCGATTCCGATTGGTGCCGCCCCAGAATCTCCGTACTGACCGACCTCGGCTCGACCTTCTCGCCCTTGACTCTGAGCACCGAATAGCCAGCTCCGACCGATAGTTGTCCCCCGATCGGCATCAGCGCAGGCGAACCCAAGCCCGGGTGCTTGGCCAGGTCATAGACCTGGACCGTGCCCCCATGAGCTCGAAAAAGCAGCGCACGAGCCGGCACGGCAGCGGCATGAACGACGATGTCGCAGCCGGGATGCGAGCCGACCTCGATCGCGCCAGCGCCAACCCGGAATGAACGAATGCGCCGCCCCCCGCGGCACAGCCAGAGGATATCGTCCTGGACCATCGAGGATTTATCGACCCAAGCGTTCAGCGGTTGCCTAAGCGCCCGCTGTCCCTAAGCTCTGCGCACCTTGACCGAATCACTTCGCGAAACATCGCTCACCGACGAGCACCGTGCGCTTGGAGCCCGTCTCGTTCCCTTCGCCGGCTGGCTCATGCCCGTCCAGTACGCGGGCATCAAGAAAGAGCACGACGCCGTACGGAGTCGAGCAGGTCTCTTCGACGTATCGCACATGGGAGAAATCCTCGTCGAAGGTCCCCGTGCGCTTTCCGAAGTCGATCGCTTGGTAACGAATGATGTCTCGAAGCTCGCGGTCGGCTCTGCGCTGTACACGGCTTGTTGCAACGAAGCGGGGTTCATCCTCGACGACCTCATCGTTTACCGATTGGAGGACGAAAAGGTGCTGGTGGTCTGCAACGCATCGAACCGCGGAAAGATCGTCACTCACTTCTCCAAAAACCTGAGCCTTCAAACGCCCTGGAATGACGTGTCGGACGCATGGGCGCTTCTTGCGTTGCAGGGCCCGAATGCCGTCTCGGTGATGGCGTCCCTCGGCGCGAGCTCGGAACTGACCGGGCTCCCCTATTTCCGCGTAGCCCGCGCAACCCTGGCCGGCGTCGACCTTTGGGTCGCTCGAACCGGCTACACCGGCGAGGACGGATTCGAGCTCTTCTGCGCCAGCGATGATGCCGTCAAGCTTTGGCGCGCCCTCCTCGAAGCAGGCCAGCCCCATGGATTGGAACCCGTAGGCCTCGGCGCGCGCGACACACTTCGTCTCGAAGCCAAGCTCATGCTCTACGGGAACGACATCAGCGAGGAGACAAATCCCTTCGAGGCGGGGCTCGGATGGGTGGTGAAGCTCGATGCCGGCGACTTCATCGGCCGCGACGCGCTCCGTGGCATCAAGGCTGCAGGTCTCCAAAGAAGGTTGGTCGGGTTCGAGATGACGGGACGCGGAATTGCCCGCCATGGCTACCCGATCGTGGCCGATGGAGAGCGGATTGGAGAGGTTACCAGTGGCTCGCCCGGCCCGACGGTTGGACGGAACATCGGTCTCGGCTATGTGCCCCTGGCGCTAGCCAAGGTAGGGACCAACCTGGGGATCGAGATCCGTGGCAAGGTCATAGACGCCGTGGTAGTGACGACCCCGTTTTATAAGAGGTGACAATGGCGACGTACCCAAGGGACCTACAGTACACGCGCGAGCACGAGTGGGCCCGCATCGAAGGCGACCTCATTCGGGTGGGGATTACGTCGTACGCCGTCGAGCAACTCGGCGATGTGACCTTGGTCGACATGCCAGCACCGGGCGAGGACGTTCAAGCGCATGAGCGCTTCGGGGATATCGAGTCCGTGAAGACCGTCAGCGAGCTCTTCGCACCGGTCAGTGGAGAGGTCGTGGAAGTCAATGGAGCGCTCGAGTCTAGCCCGGAGCTCGTCAACGAAGGGCCCTACGAGGGAGGCTGGTTGATCATGATTCGTCCCTCCGACCAAGGCGAGCTCCAAGGGCTCATGGATGCGGCCGGGTACGAGGAATACCTCGGAACCCTCGACAGCTGAGCGACCGGTACGAACGTGAGATACCTTCCGCACACGGACCAAGAAATTCGAGCCATGCTCACGCGCGTGGGCGTAGAGCACATCGACGATCTCTTCGCTGCGATTCCCGCGTCGCACCGTTTGGACCGCGAGCTGGACCTCGAGCCCGCTCTCGACGAGCCCCGACTCATGCAACACCTCGCCGCGCTGGCGCAGGCGAGCACGGGCGCCAACATGCTGTCGTTTCTCGGCGGAGGGATGTATCGGCACCATGTCCCGCCGGCGGTCGACCAGCTCCTGCAGAGAAGCGAGTTCTACACGGCCTACACCCCGTATCAGGCCGAGCTTTCGCAGGGAACGCTCCAAGCGATTTTCGAGTTCCAAACGGTGGTTTGCGAGCTCTTCGGCACCGACGTCGCCAACGCCTCGATGTACGACGGCGCCAGCGGGGCCGCAGAGGCCGTGCTGATGGCCCGGCGAATCAAGAGGCGCACCCACG
>DASRZF010000191.1:0-6068 GCA_035686645.1 Polyangiales bacterium | reverse complement strand
TTTCGACGATCACCTCGGTTTCGTCGGGGGCGTGACCGCGGAGCTCGCGCTTGACCTCGATCCGGTGCCAGGTGGCGATTTGGCCATTGGGGCGCGGGAACGACTCGGAAAGAACCACACGGCCGAGCACGATGCGGTCGGCGTTGGAGACTAATTCCTCGAGGTCCAGGCCTTGGACGATGGACCCATGGGCTGGGCTCGTGAACAGTAGCGCGGCAAGAACTGGCCCGAGGATCACGGGCAGCGACCTGAATCTAAGCATTTCCTAATGCTGCGGGCCGCGCTTGGCGCCGTCAAGCGATCGACCCCACACGATCTCGATTGACAATTTCCCCCTAAATTTCGTACACCTCGCTCTATGTACCAGGATCTGATGTCCTGCCGTCTGCGATCGGCGGCTGGCCTGTTTTGCGTTCTTGTTTGTGTCTCGGCGCTCGGCGCTTGCGACGTCGCGAAGTTTACCGCCGACAGCACGGCGGGGCTGTTCACTCGCGCGGCACCGGCGTTTGAATCGTACTGGGATTACGAGCTCGCGGGCGAGGCGCTTCCCGCGACGGTCGTGCAGTTCGAAGGCATTCTACGCGTCGTCCCCGACAACGAGGCCATTTTGGCGCAGCTCGCTCAAGCCTACATCGCCTATGCCTACGGTTGGGTGGAAGCCGACGTGGAGTCCATGGAGTTCGACGGCGACTACGAGGAAGCCGACGTGCAACGCCAGCGCGCGCGCATCATGTATCTGCGAGCGCTCGACCTCACGCGGCACTGGGTGAGGCTCCATGACCCGGATGTCGACGTTGCGGTCAAGGCGACCGTCGCCGAGCTCGAAGAATGGCTGAAGTCCGCCTTCGTGCAGAAGGCCGACGCGGAGATGCTGCTTTGGCACGGCTACGCCTGGGGCTCCTACATCAATGCGGCTAAGGACGACATGGAAGCTGTCGCCGATCTCGAGTACGCAAAGGCGTTCGTCGCGCGTTCCATCGAGCTCGATCCGGATTTCTACAACGCGGCTGGGTACACGTTCATGGGCGTGGCCACGGCGTCGGAGATGGCGGGCGACATGGATGAGGCGAAGGTCTATTTCGAGAAGGCATTGGAGCGAACCGAGCGGCGAGCCCTGCAGATCCAGCTCAACATGGCGCGCTACTACGCCGTGAAAGAAGGCGACCGGGAGCTCTTCGACACTCTCCTCGCCGAGGTGATGGACGCCCAGGACCCGCTTCCGGAGGCCCGGCTCGCCAATCGCATGGCGCGCGTTCGAGCGGCGCTCTACATCGAGAACGCGGACCAACTCTTTTAGTGATATCGGCGCGACGGCCCCATCGGAGAAGCAAGCGTGAATAGAATCCGGCGCCTAGACAGAGGGCTCGCCCGCGGCGAGGCAGCCATCGCTGCCACTGTCCTCCTGCTCATGATCGGGGTGGCTGCGACGCAGGCCGCGCTTCGCAACCTCACGAATCTCGATTTCACTTGGGCCAACCTCGCCCTGGAGCGGATGGAGTGGGCGGACTCGTTTCTGCAGAAGGGCACTCTCTGGCTTGCGTTCTTCGGGGCATCGCTTTCGACTTTCGACGAGAAGCACATCGCCATCGATGTCCTTCCACGGCTCTCTCCGCCTCGCATCAAGCAGCTACTTCGCGCGATCGTTTGTGTCTTCTCTGCGGTGACCTGCTTCTACCTCGGCCGTGTTTTCTGGCTCTCGGTGCTCAACAACGCACGCGAGATTCCACTCGAGTACTCGGTACTCGGCGCTACCGACCAAATGATTCACATCTGCGCGGCCCCTCTCGACCTGCTAGCCGACGCCGGGCTTTCGAAACCCACCATTTTCTGTGCGGTTCGCAGCGCCCTCGATGTGTTTGGTGCTGAGATGTCCACTCCGGATGTCGCCCTTCAGCTGATCGTCCCTGCGATGTTCATGTTCATGGCGATTCGCTTTCTGAGTCGCGCCGTCGCAGCCAGCGCAGCGTTCATCACCAAGAACTACCCCGAAGAATCAAACGGGGAGGGCTGAGCGATGGACGGCATTTGGATCGTGCTCCTCACCCTGCTCGCCATTTTGGGCGCGCCTCTCTTTGCGATTTTCGGTGCGGCGGCGATGCTTCTCTTCGGAGCGCTCCCCGACACCAGCATCACCGGTACAGCCAACGACGTCTTCAGCGAAAAATTCGCTGACTCTCCGCTGCTCGTCACGATTCCCTTGTTTACCTTTGCTGGCTACGTGCTCGCGGAGAGCGGAACGCCTCATCGCTTGGTGAAGCTCTCGAGGGCCTGGCTCGGCTGGATGCCGGGCGGCCTGGCCATGGTCTGCCTCGTGGCATCTGCCTTTTTCACGACGTTCACGGGTGGTAGCGGCATCACCATCGTCGCCATCGGTGGGCTCCTCTATCCGGCCCTAGTGGCAGACAAGTACGACGAGAACTTCTCGCTCGGTCTCGTCACGACCGGCGGGTCCCTCGGCCTTCTGTTCCCGCCGAGCGTACCGATGATCATCTACGGCGTCGTCGCCGGGATCATGATCGAGAAGCTCTTCCTCGCTGGTCTCATTCCGGGAATCATCACCGTCGCCGCGCTCGCGATCTACAGCTCGATCACCGGGATCAAGCACAAGATGCGCCGGACTCGGTTCGATGCCAAGGAAGCGGTCCGGTCGCTTTGGGAGGCCAAGTGGGAGGCGCTGCTTCCCGTGGCCCTGCTCGGCGGTATGTACAGCGGCCTGCTGCGCATCCACGAGGCCGCGGCGTTCACGGCGATCTACACGCTGATCATCGAGGTCTGGGTGTACCAGGACGTGAGCTTCCGCAAGGACCTGCCGCGCATCATCCGCGAGTCGATGACGCTCGTCGGCGCCATCCTGGCGATTTTAGCGACTGCGATCGGGTTCACGGCATTCCTGATTCAGGCCCGCGTGCCGATGATGATCCTCGATGCGATGGAGGGCTACATCACCTCACAAGTGATGTTCCTGATCGCCTTGAACTTCTTCCTCATCGGCGTGGGCATGCTGATGGACATCTTCTCGGCGATCGTCGTGGTCGTGCCGCTGATCGTGCCGATCGCTCTTCGGTTTGGAGTCGATCCGTACCATCTCGGCATCATCTTCCTGCTCAATCTCGAGATCGGCTACATGACGCCGCCGGTCGGTCTGAACCTCTTCATTTCGAGCTTCCGATTCAACAAGCCGATCACACAACTCTATCGTGCCGTCCTGCCATTCATCGGCCTGCTCGGTCTGGCGCTGATCATCGTGACTTACGTGCCTGCGCTCTCGACCTGGATCCCGAACATGGTGGAGAGCAACGCCGTGAACCTCAACGAGCCTGGGGATGAAGGGGGCGACGACTTCGGGATGGACCTGGACGCCCTCGAAGACGACAACGCGGACAGCCTCGACCTCGACAGCCTGGAAGGTGATGACGAGGAGCTCGACCTCGACAGCCTGGAAGGCGACGACGAGGAGCTCGACCTCGACGGTCTCGAAGGGGACGACGAGTCGCCCGACCTCGAGTAGTGGGAGGCTCTTCGTGCCGCGCTCAGGCGCGCACTAGGGTCGTCGATGCTTCGCGTAGCACGGCAAGCCGATAGGCCATGTCGCCGCTGATCTGTCCGGGGGCGCTCGCGAGCGCGTTCACTCGTTTGAGCAGCCAACCCAGTCGACGCTCCAAGTCGTCGCGTCGGAGATCTCGCTTCGACGGGCTGAGCGCCAGCTTCTCGCGCCGCGGGTCCAGATAACTCGGGTCTCCGGCGGCGCGCCGCTGACGCTCGTACTTGCTCAGGAGCGTGGCGGAGTGAACCTCGAGCAGCGGGGAAGCGCTCGACACGATCGCCGGGAAGGGGGTCGGACTGTTGATGTCGACCACCTTCGTGAAGTGGTCTACCCAGCAGTGATCCTCGCCGCGACTGGTGTCGCTGATGCCGACGATCTCGACGTCCGGCTCGCCCACGCGTGGGCAGATCTCGCGCAATCGCTCGATCTTCGCCTCACCGCTGTTGATCCGGTCGAGCGTCGAATAGTGAACGTGGTTCACGCCGAGCGCTTCGCCGGCGACCTCGACGGTTGGCTTGGGGGAAGCGCTGCTGAGGACGATTTCGATCTCGGGCCACTGCGACCGGACCCAGTCGAGATCCTCCCGATCGATCACCTGGTCGGGCTCGTGCCGCATCCAGATCTGCTTGGCGAGCTCGCGCAACACGTCCTCGGCCGCGGTCTGCAGGTGCCGGAGCAAGGTGAGCTGGGGGACGCGCTGGGCAGCCCGTACCGGATCGGCGACAAAGTGCTCGAAGCCGCGACGCCGAAGCCAATCGAGCCGTGCCGCGGCCTTTCCCCAGACACCGTAGTACACGCCCGGGTATGCCCAGATCTTCAAGCTGCGCGCGAGGTACTGCGCTGTCTTTCGAGGATGGTCCCAGTCGAGCAGGAAGCGCCCGCTCTCCTGCCGGTGTTCGATGCGCTCGAAATGCTCGCGCCCGTACCCCTGGTATGCGCAGAGCTCCCAGCCGAGGTCCTGGCCCGGATCTCGGCCGAGGTGAATCGTCCGGTCCAGGTCGAGCACCAAGTAGCGGGTCTTCGCCGTGAGCACCCGAGTGCAAAGCTCACGAAAGGAATCGACCTCACCGTGCTGAACCAGCCGGTCCACCAGGCGGTTCGGAGTGCGATTCGTCTTGGCTTGCCCTGCCACAGCTTCAATCTAAGGCGACTTTGGCGGGTCGTTTGTAAAAGTTCGGTCAAACGCTGGCGTCCTCGGTTCACAAGCTCGGAATGGATCGATTCGCGAGGGCGGGGGCCCGGACCGATGGTACAAATCGCTTGCGATGGGGCGGTCATTGTCTAGAAGAAGGACTGTGCGCTGGCGCTCGGGTATGCACGCGGTCGTGGCCGCCGGTCTATGGCTCGTTGCCAGCAGCGCCGGCGCCGACGACACCCATTATCGTTCGGTGCCGATCGGGGCGCATGCCATCGGGCTTGGTGGCGCGTTTACGGGTGTTGTAGACGACGCTTCCGCAGCGTTCTACAACCCTGGCGGATTGATGCTCGATGCGACGACGGGCATCGCGGGCGGTCTCACGATCAACGCCTGGGACAAGGTCGAGATCGACAACGCTCTCGAGAACCCGGATGGCGTGGCCAAGTCAAACGCGACGGGCGCTCGCACGATCCCGCTCTTCATCGGCGCCCTCGTCAAGTTTGGACCCGAGAACGTATTCAAGCAAAAGAAGTTCGCGCTGGCTCTCAGCGTGGTCGAGCCGAACTTCAGCAGAGAAGGCGACTTCCTCGAGTTGCCATCCGATCCCGTCGAGTTCACGACCACGTACACGATCGCGGTGAATGACCGTGCGACTTGGTATGGGCTTTCATTCGCCAGCCGAATCAACTTGAAGCACATGATCGGCACATCTCTCTACTTGAGCGTACGCAGGCTCAATCAAAACGAGCTCGGGCTGGCGCTGGCTGGCGGAACACAGATCGCGACTGACCCGGCCCAGTTCGTCGGAACCACCAGCGCCGCCACCAATCAGCGACTGAATTTCAAGGCGTTCCACTTAGCGCTTCGCTTCGGCTGGCTCTTTCGATTCAAACCGCAGCTCCAGTTCGGCGTGATGCTGCAGCCTCCGGGAATCCCGCTCAAGCAACGCGTTGGCGCGGTCTCGCAAGAGTTCCTCAATGACAATCAAGACCCAAGTTCGCCTCTCACGACCACGGTCGCCTACCTAAACGACGACTTCGACGCGAATCTGCCGATACCTCTGGAGCTCCGAACCGGTGTCCAGTATTGGCCGGCTGAGAAAGTCATGCTGGCCTTGGACGCGATGTTCTACGGCCCCGTGCGCTCGGGGCAGCGCGTGTAAATCGGCTCGTCGGGACTGGTCGGGGGCCTGTTCTACGACAACAATACCGCGCGCCGCGCCATCGGGAACGTCGCGGTCGGCGCGGATTTCTTCATCAGCAAGAAGATCATGATCGAGACGGGCTTCTTCACCGACTTTTCCTCGGCGATCAACATCCCTGATAATCCCGATCGGTACTACAATCCGCAAATCAATCGGTACGCGGGCACCATATCGATCGGACT
>DASRZF010000190.1:0-20304 GCA_035686645.1 Polyangiales bacterium | reverse complement strand
GCATTGACCAGCGCATTGCCTTTGCGCTGCGCGGGAGACTGGGAGCGATCCGGGTCGTAGAGATCCCAGACGTAGGCCTGCGCCCGAACGTCGGTGCCGCCAAAGCTCCTCGAATGCTCCGGGTTGCCCTCGACCTTGGTGGGGCGGCCATCGTGACTGGTGACCACGACGCCAAGCGAGTCGCGCCCGCGCGCGGTGACCGTAGCGAAGTGCGAAGCTATGCCAGGCACCAAGTACTCGGGCGCCTTGCTGTAGGGCAGGATCTCGTTCACCGGTCGCCGCACACAGCCTTGAACTCCTGCGGCAAGCGCAGCGATCGAGGAACCTTGCACGAACGAGCGTCGCGAGATGAGCGCCTTGGGGCTGAGGAGATCGGTGATGAACCCGCCAGGTTGCTCCTCCTCGGCGAGCTTCTTCAGCTCTTCCGGGTCGGTGTTCTTGTCTTCGAGCGTCCGCCACATCGACGGGCCTTTGCCCGGATTCAGCTCATACGAGTTTCTTCGTGTCATCGGTGGCACCCCGAGCAATGCAAGGGTGGATTGAGCGTAGCGGCGACCTCCGCGCGTTGCGCGAGCCAAGCCTCGTCGGCTTCCCACTTCATATTGGTGACCTCGGTCTTCGGCCGAACGTGCGGCTCCGGATTTCGGTGGCACTCCAGGCACCACTGCATGGCAATGGGCGACACGACGCCGACCACTTCCATCTGATCGATTCGGCCGTGGCAGGACTGACAACCGATGCCGCCGTTGAGATGGGCGCTGTGGTTGAAGAAAGCGTGATCTGGAAGCTGGTGGACGCGAACCCAGGGGATCGACTCGTCGGTCGCCCAGCTGTCACGCACCAGCGCTAGCTTCTCCGACTCGGTGCGCACCACAGCATGGCAGCCCATGCAGGTCTGCGTCGGCGGCACCATCGCCTTGGCTGAGCGCTCCACCTGAGAGTGGCAATAGCGACAATCCATGCCGAGCTCGCCGGCGTGCAATCGGTGGCTGTACGCAACGGGTTGCTTCGGCGTGTACCCAACCTGAAGGTTGGGTGGGGTGAAGTAAACCCAGAACAATATGAACACGCCTGCCCCGAGACCGCCGGCCACGACGGCCAACGCGAGGGGCAAGTAGTTCAACTCGCGGGGGAAAATCTGCATGCTGCGTTTTCTCTTGAGTCCTCGAAACGACCGGGCGCCATGTAGGCGAAGCTCGCGGTTCGGACAAGCCGGTTCGTCACTTTTTGACGAACAACTCCCAGGCGGCGGTTGCGCAGCCAGGCTGCACTCGACTTTTCCTCTCCCTGCGGGGCCCGCTAGGGCCGCTCCCAGAACCGGTCAAGCCTGGAGCGGTCCCGAACGCGGAAGCCTATATCGCCGTACGGCTCGATTTGGTCAAGCCTTTGAATCGAGTCGAATCCCCACCGCGAGCCCGTCCGGGGTCGGCACACAGACCGATCGGTAGTTCGAGGCCATCTCCTCATGAAAGCGGCGCATCGCTTGGGCATCCTCGCTCTGCTCGAGCAAGCTCCCGAAGAGGTACGCGTTGTCTCCTATGAGTAGCCCTCCAGGCCTAAGGTTCTCCGTCGCCCAACGACCATAGATGTCGTATCGGCCCTTGTCTGCATCGAGGAACACCGCACAAAATGGCCCGGAATCACTCAGCTTTGGAAGAACTGCCAGGGCCTCGTCGGCTATCACGGTCACCCGATCCCCGAGACCAGCCTCTCCGATGACCTCCGCAGCGACGCCCGCGTGCTTGCGATCGGCTTCGATCGTCCAGAGATGTCCTCCCGGCGGCAGGGCCCGGGCGATCCAGAGCGCCGAATAGCCAGCCAAGGTGCCGATCTCGACGACCCTCTTGGCGCCCGCGAGCCGAAGCAAGAGCTCGAGTAGCCTCCCCTCGGCGGGACCCAGTTGGATCTCGGGCATGCCGTGGCGTGCTGGCGCCTCGAACGCTCGGAGGAGCGCCGGGTCCGCAGGATGGTGCGTTCGAGCGGCATATTCGAGAATTTGTGCGCTGGCATACCGCTCGCCTGCCCTGGAACTTGGATCCGCCATGAAATTCTCCCCATCGCCCCGTGTTTTATTTTCCTAATATCGATATTTTCCGTTGTGACCGTTACAATCCAGATGTGCCAAGACCTACGTCACCGCCACCGGCGCCACCACCGAATACTGTGCTGGGCGCCTACACGCTGGTCGATCGTATTGCAGTCGGAGGCATGGCGGAAGTGTTTCGCGCATTGGAGCCGCGCGGCGCTGGCGAGCCGCGGGTGGTCGTGCTGAAGCGGATGCTCCCGCACATCGCAAACGAGTCGAATGCGCAACAGATGTTCGCCGAGGAGGCGCGACTCGCGAGCCAGGTTACACACCCGAACGTGGTTCACGTGCTCGGTCACGGTGAGATCGATGGCAAACCCTATCTCACGCTCGAGTACGTGCCCGGTTGCGACCTCTGGCGTCTCAACCGGCGGCTCACGCTCGAGAGCAAGAAGCTCGAGCACGATCTGATCGTCTATCTCATTCGTCAGATCCTCAGCGGGCTCGAGGCCGTGCACGATGCGAAGGACCGCAGCGGCAGCACGTTGGGAATCGTGCACCGCGACATCAGTCCTTCCAACGTGCTCATCTCGATTCACGGAGACGTGAAGATTGCCGACTTCGGAATCGCAAGCGCGAACGTCAACGCGCTCGAGGCGGACACGGCGGCACGCGCGAATGGCAAGCTCGGCTATTTGGCTCCCGAGCAGGTCTCGGGTGGAGCGGTGGATCGGCGGGCGGACCTGTTCTCCACCGGCGTGATCGCGGCAGAGCTCTTCATGAGGCGGCCTTTGTTCGCAGGCGGCAGCGAGCTGGCCGTGCTCCTCGCGATCCGCGACGCCGAAGTGCATCCCTTCATCGAATTCATTCCGCAGCTCCCCGTTGGACTCGGCGAGGTGATTCTCAGCGCGCTTGCGGCCAGAGCCGAGGAACGCCCTCCGACCGCGCGCGCATTCTGGGCTGCGCTCGAGCCATGGCAAAGCCGCCCCGAAGAAGTCCTGCGCGCCGAGCTCGCCGCGATCGTTGGATCGATTGCCGCCGAAACGCGCATGCGGCGGACCTCTGCCGACACGCTGCCCAAGGCGACGATGCCGCCGACTCCGCTCGTACTGGCGGGCGACCGCGCAAATACGACGAACGTCACGCCACTCGAATACAAGATCCGAAAACCCAACGGCGCAACGGTCGGGCCTCTCGCATACGCGAAGGTCGTCGAAGCGGTGGCGACGGGACAAGTGGACGGCAGCGACGACATCAGCATCGCCGGCGGCGACTTTCAGCCCTTGTCATCGGTGAAGGATCTCTATCGTCACGTTCCTGCATCGCGCATGACGCCGACGACCACTCGGGTCGAGTCCACGGCGTCTGCGGACCGCAGCATGGACTTCGAAGAGGGAGGTTTCGTGTCTGCGCTGGTTCGCACCCTGGTCACGCGACGAACGGGCCTCTGGCTATGCGAGCAAGGTGGCGTCCGAAAGGAAGTCTATGTGAAGCACGGCGTGCCCGCGTTCGTGACGAGCAACCTCGCAGGCGAGCTCCTTGGCGAATACCTCGTGAAGAAGCGCGTGATCAATCGCAGTGAGCTCGACATGGCCTTGGCGGTGATGCCGCGGTTCGAGGGCAAGCTTGGCGACACCCTGGTGGCGCTCGGTCTCGTCGAGCCCTTGGAGCTCTTTCAGCATATCGGGGAGCAGGTCCGCGAGAAGCTTCTGGACCTGTTCACTTGGGCCTCGGGCACGGCGACGTTCTACGAGGGCGTGGACCCGCCCAGCAGCAGCTTTCCGCTCCGGCTCGACGCTTGGGAGATCCTCGACCGCGGACTTCAACGTCGAATCGCTGCCGGTTTCGAGAGCGCGCTCATTCTCGAGAGAGGACAAGACTTGCTCGTTCAAGCCGATCGGATCGACACCGCCGTTGCCACCGCTGCACTTCCGGACGACCTCCAAGCTGCGCTGAAGCGCTGCACGACACCTCAGACGGTCGAGCAGTTGGCGCAATTCGTGGACGCCCGATCCGGCCATACCGACCCACAACGCGGATACCGCGTTGCCTCGCTGCTGCTGAGCCTCGGCGCCATCCACTGGATGTAAATCCAAGGGTCGTCGCTCCTTGACCCCTCGGTAGGCGGCTGCTAGCTCTCCGCCCGGCTTTTTGGGGCCGATTCCATAGGAGTATCCATGTCCAACGTACGTGTCCTCGTGTCAGACAAGCTCGCCGAGGCGGGCCTCAGAGTCCTGCGTGAGGCGCCCGGCGTCGAGCTCGAGTTCCGGCCAGGGATGAGTGAAGACGAGCTCTGCAGCGTCATCGGCGAATACGACGGCCTCATCATTCGATCTGCGACACGGGTCACCCCAAGGGTCATCGAGGAAGCGCACCGACTCAGGGTCGTCGGGCGCGCGGGCATCGGCGTCGACAACGTGGACATTCCGGCTGCGAGTCGGCGCGGCATCGTGGTGATGAACACCCCGACAGGGAACTCCGTAACGACCGCCGAGCACGCCTTGGCGCTCCTCGCTTCGTTGGCGAGGAACATCCCGCAGGCGGTGGCGTCGATGCGCGACGGCAACTGGGAGAAGACCAAGTTCCAGGGCCGCGAGATCGCCTACAAGACGCTCGGCATCATCGGCCTCGGCAACATCGGCCGGATCGTGGCGGACCGCGCGCAAGGTTTGAAGATGAAGGTCGTCGGAGTGGACCCGGTGATGAGCAGCGATCGCGCTGCCGAGCTCGGCATCGAGCTGGTTGAGCTCGACGATCTCCTCGCGCGTGCCGACTTCATAACGATTCACGCTCCGCTCACGCCGGAAACCAAGAACTTGTTCAGCGATGCGGCTTTCGAAAAGATGAAGAAGGACGCCTTGCTCGTGAACGCCGCCCGAGGCGGCATCGTCGATGAGGAGGCGCTCGTGCGCGCGATCACCGGCGGGAAGATCGCCGGCGCAGCGCTCGACGTATTCGGCACCGAGCCGATCGATCCGAAGCACCCGCTTCTCGGGCTCGACCGCGTCCTGTGCACACCACACCTCGGTGCGTCGACAGCGGAAGCGCAGGAGCGCGTCGCGGTGGAAATCGCCGAACAAGCGATCGCCTACTTGCAGCTCGGTATCGTCAAGAACGCGGTCAACGTCCCAGCGCTTCCCCAGGAAACCGCAGAGCGCCTCAAGCCGTACCTCGACGTGGCCAGGGCGCTTGGAAGCCTGGTAGGCCAGCTCGACCCGATCGACGTGCGCGAGCTGAGGGTGACCTGCACCGGTGAGGCTGGTGAGCTCGGCGTGACCCCGATCGCGCGGGCGGCCCTGGCCGGGTTCCTAGAGCAGCATCTCGAAGAGCCGGTGAATCCGATCAGCGCCCCCTACGAAGCGCAGGAGCGAGGGATTCGCCTCGCCGAGGTCAAGGAACCGAGCGACCGGTATTCGACGACGGTGCGTGTGACGGTCACCGGCGAAAAGGGGATCCACACCGCAACGGGTACGCCAGGCCGCAAGGGTGAGCCACGGCTCGTCGGCATGGAAGGCTATGAAATCGACGCGGTCATGGAAGGCTCCATCCTGATCATGCGCAACCAGGACCGGCCCGGTGTCATCGGATCGGTAGGAACCCTGCTTGGCAGCCGAGGCATCAACGTGTCGCGGATGCAGGTCGGGCTCGACGAGAAGAGCGGACAGGCTCTGGCGCTCTGGAACGTCGATTCGAACGTCGGCAAAGACGCTCTAGACGAGCTGCGCGCCATCGACTACGTCAGCAGTGTGCATACCCTGAGGCTCTGAGATGCCCCCTTCGGCGCGAAAGCGACCACCGGGGAGTGCGGCGCGGCTTGGCATCACGAATGCTGGCCTGCCCTTGACTCCCCCGGGTGGAATGCGCGACCTGCTGCCGCCAGCGTCCATGACACGGACCCTGCTCTGGCAGCAGCTGATGGAGACCTTCGACCTCTACGGCTACCAGCGGGTCACCACACCTCCGGTCGAGTACGCCGAAGTGATCGAACGAGGGCTCGGCACCGTCGACCGCCGCGACTTGGTTCGTTTTGTGGAGCCCGACTCAGGCGAGGTCGCCCTTCTGCGACCCGACATCACGCCGCAGATCGCGCGCATCGTCGCGACGAGACTTCAGGACCGCCCTCCCCCCTGGCGCCTCTGCTATGAGGGTACGATCATCCGGCGCCGACGTGGTCGGGCGCGTAAGCAACATCAAGTTCTGCAATGCGGAATCGAGTGCGTAGGTCTGAAGGGGCCCGAAGCAGATGCGGAGGTCATCGAGGTCGCCGCACGCGCATGTGAGCGTGTCGGGCTTCGAGATTTCCTGGTGGAGCTTGCGCAGGTGAAGATCGGCGCCGAAGTTCTCGAGCACGTGCCCGCCAACGCCCGCCTCGCGGTGATCGAAACACTGGCGGCGAAGGATGCGACCAATCTCGAGAAGCTGCTCAAAGAGTCGCGCGTGACCGCGGCGGAGCGCCGGCGTCTGCTCATGCTTTGCGACCTCTATGGAGACCGGACGGTGATCGCCGATGCGCGACGAGGGCTCCAGAATGCGGCTGCGAAGCGCGCGCTCGACGAGCTCGAACGCGTGGTGGATAGACTTGGAGCGGTAGGGCTCGGGGAGCGCGTTGCCATCGACCTCAGCGACCTGCGCCGTCACAGCTATTACACCGGCGTGAGCATGACCTTGCTCGCAGCGGGACCAGGCGAGCCGCTCGGCATGGGTGGCAGATACGACGACCTCTTGGGCCGCTATGGCGCGCCTTCGCCTGCCACCGGCTTTGCGTTCGAAGTCGACAACGTGCTCTGGGCCCTCTCTGAAGCCGGTGTCTCGTTCCAAGGCAAGCTGCCCTTGCGAGTCGTTCTGGCGGGCGGCAGCTATGCGCGAAGCGCGCGCTTCGCCGGCGCTTGGCGAGCACGCGGTGCACGTGCTGCGGTGATTCCCGCCAAGAGCGCCGACGAAGCCAAACGCTACGCCAAGGCATGGGACTACGATCTGCTGGTCTGGCAACCAGGGAGCGGCGCGCAACTGACGCGTCTGAAGGACGGTCGGACTCGGACGCTCAAGGGTCAGCCCAGCGACGAGTCGTTCAGCGAGTTGGTCTCTTGGGCACGAGTTGGGAACGAATCATGAGTGCATTGGTCGTTGTAGGAGCCCAGTGGGGCGATGAAGGCAAGGGCAAAGTCGTCGACCTCTACGCTCCCTATGCCGAGCTGGTGGTCCGATACGCGGGGGGCGCAAACGCGGGGCACACGCTCGTCGTGAACGGGGAGAAATTGATCCTCCACTTGATCCCCTCGGGAATTCTCCATGAAGAAACCAAGTGCGTCGTCGGCCAGGGCACGGTCATCGACCCGGCCGTCTTGTTGAAAGAGATCCGGTCCCTCGACGAGCGCGGCGTGGCGACGCAGGGTCACCTCCTGGTGAGTCAGCGGGCTCACGTCGTTCTCCCGCACCACAAGTCGATCGACGAGCTTCGCGAGAAGCGCTCCGGCGGTGCAATCGGAACGACCAAGCGCGGCATCGGGCCCTGCTACGAGGACAAGGTAGCTCGGCGGGGCGTGCGTATGGGAGACCTCTTGAACCCGGGGCGGCTCCGCGCAAAGCTCGAATCGAACCTCGAGTGCTGGCGTCCGGTGGCACTAGACCTCGGAGGCACGTTGCCGACTGCGGACGAAATCACAACGGCGTACTCGGAGCTCGGCCAAGCCTTGAGCGCATACATTGGAGACGCGGCCGCCATCATTCGCGCAGCAGTCCAAGCGGATGAAAAGATCCTTCTCGAAGGCGCGCAAGGCACGATGCTCGACATCGACAACGGCACGTATCCGTTCGTCACGAGCTCGAACGCGGTGGCGGGCGGCGCCTGTGCTGGCGCAGGGATTGGTCCAACCCACATTCGGCGGGCGATCGGAATCGCAAAGGCCTACACCACGCGCGTCGGCGGTGGCCCCTTCCCGACCGAGCTCGACGACGAAACCGGTCAACGGCTTCGCGACGCCGGCGCCGAGTATGGCTCCACGACTGGGCGGCCGCGCCGCTGCGGCTGGCTCGACCTCGTCGCGCTACGGCATGCGGTGGCCGTCAACGGCCTCGACGAGATCGCGATCACCAAGCTCGACGTGCTGAGCGCCGTCCCGGAGCTCAAAATCTGCGTCGCCTACGACCTCGATGGCAAACGTCTCAGTCACCCACCCTACGAGCGGGTCGAGGACGTGGTCCCGGTCTACGAAACCTTGGAAGGCTGGAGCGAGGATCTCTCGGGCTGCCGAAGCCGAGGCGATCTTCCCGCCGCTGCCCAGGCTTATCTCAGTCGAATCGAGAAAGAAGTGGGCTGCCGAGTGGGTGTGGTCAGCGTAGGCCCCGACCGAGAAGACACGGCCGACCTCAGCGACCCGTTCGACCGCTGAAGCTCAGTCATCCAGCCTGGCGATGAAGTCGATTTCTATCTTTGAGCCTCGCGGAAGAGCGGCCACCTGGACGGTGGCGCGTGCCGGCGGCACGACATCCTTGAAAAAGGCTGCGTAAATCTGATTCATATTCGAGAATTCGTTCATATCCGTCAGATAGACCGTCGCTTTCACGACATCCGCCCTGCTCGCGCCCGCTTTGCGAAGAACGGCGTCCAGGTTCTGAAGGACCTGAAGGGTCTCGGCTTTGATGTCGCCGTCCCCAACCATCTCAGCCGTGTCGGGATCGAGCGGTAGCTGACCGGAACAATAGATCCATTCACCCGCGGCGACCGCCTGGCAATACGGTCCGATCGCCGCCGGGGCGCGATCGGTTTCGATTCGTTTATTCGTCATGATTCCATGCTACTTCATCCTGGGATGAAGGTCGCCACGTGGAACGTGAACTCGATCCGGGCGCGCCGCCAGCACGTGCTCGACTGGCTCGATGCCTCCGAGCCCGATGTGCTTTGTCTGCAGGAGCTCAAGGTGACCGACGCGGACTTCCCGTACGGCGAGCTCCAGGAACGCGGATACGAGGCGGCCGTGTTCGGGCAGAAGACGTACAATGGCGTCGCCATCCTGAGCCGTCACCCGATCGAGAACGTGGTGGAAGGCATCGACGACGATGAGGATGACCCACAGGCCCGGCTCATCAGCGGCGATGTCGGAGGCGTGACGATTCTCAGTGCGTACTTCCCGAACGGCAGCGAGCCGGGTTCGGACAAATTCGAGTACAAGCTCCGATGGATGTCGCGTCTCCGTGCGCTCCTGGGCAGGCGTTTCGATCCGGAGAACGACCAGGTCGCGCTCTGCGGGGACTTCAACGTGGCTCCCTTTGATGACGACATCGGGCGTCCGGCGGAATGGCGCTCATCGGTGCTTGCCTGCGATCCCGTTCGAGACGCCTTGAATGAGGTAGCTTCGTTTGGGCTGCATGACCTGTTCCGCCCATTTCATCCGGCGGGCGGAGTCTTCTCCTGGTGGGACTACCGCGGGCGTGGGTTCGAGCGCAACAATGGGCTTCGGATCGACCACGTCTATGGGACGCGAAAGCTAGCCGAACGCACGCTGGGCGCGATCGTCGATCGCGAGGAGCGCGGACGGAAATCTCCCTCCGATCACGCGCCGGTCATGGTGGAGCTCGCGTGATCTCGCTCCTGCTCTTGGCTGCATCAGCCGTCGTTCCATGGCTGGTCTGCTCAATCCTGCGGGGGATTTTTGGCAGCGATGAGTCAGGATCCATACCTGCCCGGGAACGCGCTCTCGGGCGCTATCGCCGCGCCACACTCGTTTCGGGCCTCCTCGTCCTTCCGGCCGCTGCAGTTGCGGGAGCGCTACTCGTGGACCCGTCGCTGTCGACTCGATCGCCGGCCGCAGGCTCCTGGTTTTTCGCAAGCCTCAGCGCAACCACTGCCTGGGTCAGCCTCGCTCTTGCCCGGCGGACCCGCGAAGAAGCGGCAGCGATGTCCGCTCTACAGACGATGGGGCGAGCGGTGCAAACCGCCTCGGTCCTGATTCTCGCTACCGGGCTTGCACTGCTCGCTGGCTCAGCGGCCGACTTGCTTCTTCCCTCGGGGCGCATCGCAGCCGCGCTGACGGTTGCCCTGCTTTCGGTGGTTTCTGTTCTCGTGCTGAGCCCATGGCTCGTGATCATGCTCGGGCTCTGGCCCGTGCTGCCGAAGCGCATCGAAGCGGGCGGTAGGCAATGGAAGCTCGCCCACCTCCCGGCGCCAACCCGGTTTCTGACGCACACGGCTGCCTTGCCCTGGCTCCGCACGGTATTGGTGAGCGACGGTCTCTTCAACGGTGCCCCTGAAAGGCATTGGGAAAATCTGGTCCGCTACGAGATCGGGGGCGCCCTTCACGCGCGGAGCGCGCGTTCGTCTCGCTGGACGGTCGCCGTCGTTTTGTCGCTCATGGCGTTCATGGTCGCGGCGGCGCTGAGCGCAAACGACCCGGCCATGCGGGTGGCTACAACGGCGTTAGCGGTCCTCTTCACGAGCACGGTGGCTTGGCTCGCCAATCGACAACCATCCTCGACACTGCAGTTCGACTCGGATGGCCCCTCGATGCAGGAGCTCGCCCAAACGCTGCGCAGCTTGCCCCCTCGTCTCGGCCAAGCGCTTCCCCGCACCTCGTGCAATCCTCTGGGCTCGGCTCTTTACGATCGACTGTTCGCGCTCGGACATGACCCCGGACGAAGGCCACAACCGTGAGCCGAATCTTGGAACGAGTGCATTTTCCCTTGCTTGCGTTCTGCGCCGCTCTGATCGCCTGCGGCGGCTCGAAGACGGCAGTCGAGCCGACGCCCATGCCCGTGCGAGCGCCCGAGGGCAAGCTCCCCGATGGGGTACGGCCGACGGCCTATCGCTTGAACCTCCAGATCATCCCCGATGGGGATTCATTCCACGGCACTGCGGACATCGACGTCGAGCTCGACGCCCCATCGAGCATCATCTGGATGCACGGCCAGGACTTGGACGTGACGTCGATACACGCACGACATGGGAGCGCGCGTGTGCAAGCGGATTGGGAGCAGCAAACGAGCGATGGGGTGGTCCGCGTGGTTTTCACGGATACACTTCCCCAGGGCCGGAGCACTCTCGAGATCGAGTACAGCGCAAAGTTCGATACGCCCCTCCGAGGACTCTACCGTGTCGAGTCCGGCGACGATTCGTACGCATTTACTCAGTTCGAGTCGATTAGCGCACGGCTGGCGTTCCCCTGCTTCGACGAGCCGCGTTTCAAGACCCCCTTCGAAGTGACCCTCACGGTTCCCGACGATCAGATCGCCGCCGCGAACACCCCGATCGAACGTGCGACTAGGCTTCCCAATGGCCTTCAACGCGTCAGCTTTCTGCCTACGCCACCGCTGCCCACTTACCTCGTCGCTTGGGCCGTCGGTCCGCTCGACGTCGTCATCGGGCCGACCATCGCGCCCACGAAGGAGCGAAGCTTTCCCATCCCGCTCCGCGGGCTGGCGGCCAAGGGCAAAGGGGAGCAGCTTCGGTTCGCTCTTCAGCGAACCGGGAAGTTCATCGAGGCGCTGGAGGACTATTTCGGCATCCCGTACCCGTATCGCAAGCTCGACCTGGTCGCCGTGCCCGACTTCGCGGCCGGCGCGATGGAGAACGCCGGCCTGATCACGTTCCGCGAATGGCTTCTATTGATCGACGAGGCACACGCGACGGAGAGCCAGTATCGCGCATTCGCATACGTGATGGCGCACGAGCTCTCCCACCAGTGGTTCGGGAACCTCGTCACGATGCCTTGGTGGGACGACATTTGGCTCAACGAGGCCTTCGCCACCTGGATGGGCAACAAAGTCGTCCAAGCGCTACACCCCGAGTATCGCTCGGATCTCGCTGCTCTCGGGTCTGGGCAGCGCGCAATGGACCTCGACAGCCTCACCAGCGCACGCAGCATCCGCCAACCGATCGAGAGCAATCACGACATCAAGAACGCTTTCGACGCCATCACGTACGAAAAAGGCGGCTCGATGCTGTCGATGTTCGAGCGCTGGATGGGGGTTGACGTATTTCGCGATGGCATTCGTCTCTACCTGCGACGCCACGAGAACAGCACCGCGACCTCGGACGACCTGCTCGCCGCCCTCGACGAGGCGAGCGATCTCGAAGTGACGGCACCGTTTCTCAGCTTCCTCACTAGACCCGGGGTTCCGCTGATGACGGTCGCCGGCGACGAGGGCTGCGAGGGCGGCTTTCGAAACCTCCGACTCTCGCAGCAGCGATATCTCCCGATCGGCTCGCGCGGCAGCCCGAAGCAAACCTGGAAGATCCCCTTCTGTGTTCAGTTCGACCTGGGAGTGAGCTGTGGATTGCTGACCGAAGCGGAGGCGAGCGTTCAGGTTCCCGGTTGCCCGTCCTGGTGGATGCCCAACGCAGACGGCGCCGGTTATTTTCGTTTCGCCATGTCCCCAGATGAATGGACGCATCTGCGAACCGAAGGCTTTGCCAAGCTCTCCGATGGCGGTCAGATGGCCGTGGCCGACAGCTTGGCCGCCGCGTTCGACCGCGGGGCGCTCGGAGCGGAGGATCTCCTGCCCTGGTTTCCGATCTTCGTTCGGAGCCCGCTCAGACAGATCGCCACTGCGCCGATGGAGTCCCTACGCTTCATGATCGTGCAGGGCGCGCCGCCCGACCTCCGAGGCGAAGTCACCAAGTACGCCAGCCGTCTCTATCGTAGTCGCTACGAGCGACTCGGATGGCGGACCCGAAACGGCGAATCGAGCGACACCAAGCTTCTTCGGGAAGCCGTCATTCGCTTCATGGTGATGGACGTGCGCGACGGGGGAGCCCGCGCTCGGGCGGCGAAGCTCGGCCGGACCTACGTCGGTTATCGAACCCAGGCGAAGCCCAGTGTCGTCGACGCTCAGCTCGCCGACCTGGTCCTCGCAGCAGCCGTGCAAGAAGGCGGCGAAGCTCTCTTCGACCATCTTCTCCATCTCCTCGCGTCGAGCACCGACGCGACGACCCGCAACCGAATCATCTCGGCTCTCGGTCATGCGGAGGCACCGTCCCTCTCCGAAAGGGCTCTCGACCTCGCGCTCGACCCTGGTCTTCGCGTAAACGAGATCCCCCGCTTACTCGGAACGCAGTTCGGCAACCCTCGAAATCGCGAGCGCGCCTGGGAATGGCTCACCGAGCACTTCGATGCCCTCGCGGCCCGGTTTGGAAGCACTCAGGTAGGGGGCACGCCCTGGTATGCCTCGTCCTTTTGCAGCGAAACCGCTGCCGACGACGTGGCGCGGTTCTTCGAGCCGCGCGTGTCTGAGCTCGACGGAGGACCGCGCAATCTTGCCGGCGCCGTCGAGGCGATTTCTCTGTGCGCCGAGAAAACACGCGTCCAACAGCCAGGTGTGGAGCGCGCGTTCGCGGGCAAGTAGGACGAGCTCTAGACTCCCTTGAACGTAGGCGCTCGCTTCTCGAGAAACGCGGCCATCCCTTCGCTCTGATCCTCGGTGCCGAACGCTTCTCCGAACGCATTCTGTTCGAGCTGATTGGCAGCCGGTAACGGAAGATCGATTCCATCGCGAATCAGGCGCTTCGCCGCGGAGACCGCCAGCGGTCCCTTGGCCGCGATCTCCAAAGCGGCCTTCTGCGCTCCGGCGAGCAACTCGTCCGGTTCGAATACTGCGTTGGCCAAACCGATTCGGAGCGCTTCCGCGGCGTCGATCATCTTTCCCGTGTAGATCAGCTCACGCGCGCGCGCGGGTCCGACCCGACGCGGAAGACGCTGCGTGCCGCCGAAGCCGGGAATGATCCCGAGGTTCACCTCCGGCTGTCCGAACTTCGCTTTGCTCGACGCGTAGATGAAATCGCAAGCCAGGGCGAGCTCGCAGCCGCCGCCGAGCGCAAAGCCGTTGACCGCCGCGATCACGGGAAAGCGCAGATGCTCGATTGCCGCGAATACCCCGTGTCCAAGCGCGCCGAACGCACGTCCCTCGGCTTCGGTCATATTCTTCATCGCCGCGATGTCGGCGCCTGCGACGAAAGCTTTTCCCGTTCCGGTAAGAACGGCAGCTCGAACAGCCTGATTGCCTGCAAGGCCGTCGATAGCGGCACCTAGGTCCGAAAGCACTTCCCGGCTCAGCGCGTTGAGTTTGTCCGGCCGGTTGATCGTCAACGTACTGACGTGGCCTTCGTGCGTCACTTCCACAAACGAGCTCATGTCGCGCACTCTAGCCCAAGGGAACCGCGTTGCCAGAGGCTCCTAGATGTCGTCTCCGAGCGCGCCGCGCACGAGCGCCTCTGCGCTCGAATACGGGTCCGCCCGTCCATCGAGAATGTCCTGCAGACGCTCCGTCACCCGGTCCGCGAAGCGCAGATCCACTTCGTCGATCAGTGCCTGGTAGAGGATGGCCCGAAACTCGGCGATGCGCCGCTGCTCGCGGAGCCTTCGACCGGTCTCCGTGGTCGCGAGGAACTCCCGATGCCTGGCAAAAGCGTCGATCAGCTCTTCGAGGCCTTCTCTACGGTGCGCCACCGTCTTGAGAATCGGTGGGACCCACTCGTCTGCTTTGGCCTCCGGACCCTTCCGCAAGCTGGAAACCGCGGTGTGCCCCTGCATTTTGCTCGCCCCCACGGGGACCCGGCGAAGCGAAAGCATCTGCTGGAGGTCCTGAGCGGTGGCGTCTGCGCCGACACGATCGGCCTTGTTGACCGCAAAGACATCGGCGACTTCGAGGATGCCAGCCTTGATCGCTTGAACGTCGTCGCCCATGCCAGGCGCCATCACCACCAGCGTCGTGTCCGCGAGACCCGTGACTTCGAGCTCGTCCTGCCCAACGCCTACGGTCTCGAGAATCACGACATCGAATTGCGCGGCTTGCAGGACATGAAGCACGTCGCCAGTCGAGCGCGACAGCCCGCCGAGGTGCCCTCTGGTGGCGATCGATCGAATGAACACGCCCTCTTCGGTGAAGTGCTGCTGCATGCGACTCCGGTCGCCTAGAATCGCGCCGCCCGAATACGGGCTCGTCGGGTCGATCGCGAGCACGGCGACACGCTTGTCTTGCTGGCGGTAGAGTCGAATCAAGCCGTCGACCAGCGTGCTCTTTCCGGCGCCCGGTGTTCCCGTGACGCCGATCACGTAAGCGTGCCCGTCCTGGGTAAAGACCTGCTTGAGCAAATCAAACGCGCGCGGATCCCGCTCGTCGATCAGCCGGCACGCGCGAGCGAGCGCGCGCATCTCCCCGGACTGAATTCGCTGGACCAAAGTCGACAGGTCAGCCAAGGGATTCTCCTATGATTGGCTCTAGCTGCCTTCGGGCGGCTTCAAAGGGCCGCCTTCAAGGCAACTGGAGCAATGGGTGGGCGATGCTGGATTTGAACCAGCGACTTGTTCCGTGTGAAGAAACCACTCTACCCCTGAGTTAATCGCCCAGTTCAGAACGGCGCGGAGCCTATCCGACGAACAGCCAAGCGACAAGCCGGCGTAGCCGGTGAATTCGCGATTGAGGGACGCTGCGCCGCGATCTACTCGCTGGAGCCTCCGAGCTTCGCCTTCAGCAAGTCCCCGAAGGTGCCGAGGCCCTGTTTCGCGGACTCCTTGCGGTACTCACGCACGGCCTTTCGCTCGTCGTCGAGAAGGCGGGCCCGGATCGAGCAACGCAGCGTGCCGTCGCGCTCGGTTCCGATGACCTTCACCTCGATGACGTCACCCTGGGACACGCCCTTGCGCTTGTCTTCCTGGACATCCTGCAGCTCACGGTTCGGAATGAATCCGCGCCCTCGCTTGCCAAGCATCCCTCCAACCTGAACCTGCGCGCCGCTGTGATCGACGCGCTTGACGATCACCGAAACCACAGTTCCCGGCTTGAGAGAACGAGGTGCAGTGCCGATTTCGATCTCGCCTGCCTCGATCGCGGCAGCGTCCGCTTCCGAAAGTTTCGAGAGCGAGATCCGGCGTTGCTGACGATCCACGCGCTCGACGACGACGTGGATCTCGTCGCCCTCGGTGACCGCCTGCTTGGCGTGCGTCAGCTCTCTGCTTCCGCCGAGCTCCGAGATGTGCAGCAACCCTTCGATGTTTTCCTGGAGCTCGATGAATGCGCCAAACTCGGTGGTCCGAACGACCTTGCCCTTGATGGGCATTCCCGGCCGGATCGAATCCTTCGCGGCGTCCAGCGGGTCGGGTTGGCAGGCACGCATCGAGAGGGACACGCGCCCGAACCGATCCTTACGCGAGGCCGGTTGGACCTTCAGGACTTCGACGTCGACCTCGTCGCCGACCTTGGCCGCGTCCTGTGGACGCACACCCCGGCCCCAGGCCACCTCGCTCATATGGACCAGGCCATCGAGGCCGTCGCCCAAATCGACGAGCACACCGTAGTCGCGCACCTCGAGGACCTTGCCCCTGAGCTTCGCGCCGACCTGAAGCTCTGCCATCCGTTCGCGAGCCTTCGTCCGAGCTTCTTTCTCGAGAATGCCTCGCCGGCTGACGATGATGCTCTTCTTGTTGCCGCCCTTGTCCGGGGGAAGAGAGAACTCGAACCGGTGTCCGACCAACGCGTTCGGATCATCGATGGGCGCGAGCGACATCGCGCTTGCGGGGCAGAATGCGCGCACGCCACCCACGAGCACATCGAAGCCACCGCGGTTGAAGCCGTACACGACGCCTTCGACCCGCTTGTGGAGATCACGCGCCGCACGCAGCGCCTTGCGGGCCGCGGCCTTGTCGATCAGCCGATTGACGATCACGATGTGACCACTCTCGGCTACACCGCCGATGCGTCCGCGGAAGATCGCGCCAATCTGCGGAGCTTCGAACTCTGGCAGAGGATCGAGGAGGCTCAGATCCGCCTCCGCTGGGTCCTCAGGAGGCTCGCTCATCGCTTCGGACTCTGGCGCAACCTCTTCGGTCGACGAGGCCGCAGGCACTGGCTCCGTCACCGCGATCGCCGGTGGCTGTGTGGCCGCAAGCTGCGGGTCGATCAAGCTGCCTGGGTCGAACGCCTGCGCACCGACGACCGTATCGGCTTCGCCGAGCTCATCGTCGGGCACGTCCGTCACTTCGGTGGGCTGAAACTCCCAGCTCGATGCGTCGCCCTGTGCCAGCTTGGCCATCTCCGGGGTCGGCGCTTCCACGACAGGCGTCGGAGTCGTCGTAATCGCGGGAACCACTGGCGTGTGAACCGGAACGTGCGCCTCGGGAAGCTCCGTAGCCTCGCTGGCCTGGGTTATCGCCAAGATTGGGTCGACCACGGGCTCGGCGTGCGCGATGTCTCGTGGCTCGTCGACGTTCGCGATGGCGGTCGCTTTGCCGAACACGTCGATGATGACGGTGCCGTGCTCCACGCGCTCCACACGCCCAGCGATCTCCTCGCCCGCCGAGAAGGCGTGCTTGCGCGCCGCGCCGCCCGAGAACAAGTGCAGGAACGGCGCATGATGATGAGCCGACTTCGGATCGGACGGCGACTCACTCGCCCCCGCTTGTCCGCCCTTCTTCCTGCGCCGCCGACGCTTCTTCTTGCCCGCCCCTTCGGCCGCGACAGAGCCCGCGGAGCTCTCCTCGCCCGTCTCCGGAGCCGATTCGCCGCTGACGGTGTCCGCATGTGTCTCCACTGCAGTCACCTCGCCTGCCACTGTGTCGGCTTCCGCCGTCTTCTCAGCAGGCTCGGGCGCAGGCTCCGTGACCGTCACCGTCGCAGCGACAGGCACAGCCTCGACCTGAGGTTGATAGGAGGAAACGGTGGCTTGCGATTCCACAGGCGCCACCTCCTCCTTTGAGGTCTCACTTGTTTTGGAATCGGTTTCAGTCATGCGCAATCCTCGCGCGCGAAAGACGCTCAACGCCACTGCGGAACGTCCGGGTTAGAAGGGTCTCGTAGATTAGGCAGTGCCCGATTCGGCGTCAAGCGACCGTGTTGTTGCCGCGGGCTCGGAGGGACTCTACCCTGGGCGGCAGACGATGTCTGAAGGGGGCCGAGAGCGTCGAGAGTCAGGCCGGGCAACGCTCGAATTGCCCATCGAATACGACCGTCTGAACGCGCTCCTGTCCGATTACACAAACAACATCAGCCGGGGGGGAACCTTCATCCGAACCGATCGCCCCTTACCCCTTGGAACTGTGCTCTCGTTCACCATTCGAGCCCCGGAGCTAGGGGAACCGCTCGTGCTCCGGGGGGCCGTGCGCTGGGTCGTCGAGGCCGGAAAAGCCGAGTCCAGACGTCCAGCCGGCATGGGCATCGCGTTCCTCTACGACTCGCCCCAGCAAAAGGAGGCGATCGAGCGGCGCTTGGACCGACTGATGGTTCAATCGCTCGGACCTCTTGCCTTCGAGCAGCTCATGGGCAAGCCCGCGCCGGTCGACAAAACGTGATGAGCACCAAGGTTCGCATCGTCCAGGGCGACCTCTGCCATGCGGACACCGATGCGATCGTGAACGCGGCCAACCCAAGGCTGCTCGGCGGCGGCGGAGTGGACGGAGCCATCCATCGTGCTGCGGGCCCCGCGCTCCTTCGCGCCTGCCGTGCCCTTCCGGAGCTGCGGCCGGGGGTGCGCTGCCCCAGGGGCGAGGCACGTATCACGCCCGGCTTCGACCTTCGGGCCCGGTATGTCATCCATACCGTCGGCCCGGTGTACGCAGGGCGCGCAGAGGACCCTGACTTGCTCTCGGCGGCGCATCGATCGTCGCTTGCACTTGCAGTCGAAAATGGTCTGGAATCGATCGCATTTCCCGCCATCTCCTGCGGCGTTTATGGCTACCCGATCGACGAGGCGGCTGCCGTTTCGGCGAAGGTCGTACGCGAAAAGCAATGGGACCTCAGGGAGATTCGCTTCGTTCTGTACTCGGCCGAGATCCTCGCCGCCTGGAACCGCGCGTTCGCCTGAGCCTCAGAAATCGACGACCGAGAGCTTCTCCCGCTGCTTGTCTTCGGCCCGCTGCCATGAGCTCTCGAGCTTCAGCACGCCTCGTGGGCACATGTGTGCGCACATGCCGCAACCCACGCAGGACGCGCGGGTGAAGCTCTGGTTGGTCTGGGCGTACGAGCGCACATCGATCCCCATTTCGCAGTAGGTGCTGCAATTGCCACAAGAGATGCACATGTCGGGCTTCACCTTGATGCGATAGCGCCCCACCTTCTGGATCCATCCGAGCACCGCCGCCATCGGGCAGAAATTCCGGCACCAGACGCGTGGCCCGAGAACTGGATAGAGGCCTGTGCCGATGACTCCAGCCAGTACCGCGCCGACTGCAAATCCGTAGAAGCTCTTGACCGACCAATCCTGCCAATCCTCGCCCGCCACGATTCGGTGGAAGGTCGGATGCTCGCTGCCGATGAGCGAATCGAGTCCGATCAGAAACGTCGTCGCCACTGCAAGGGCGAGAACGAGATGAATGCTCAGCTGCTCGAAGCGCCAAGACTTCGTGGACTTGCTCGTGAGGTGTCTCCACGGGTCACCGAAGGTGTTCGCCAAGCCTCCGCAGCCACAGACCCAGGAGCAGTACCAGCGCTTCCCGTAGAAGACCGCCAGAATGGGGGCGGCGATGAGGGAACCCAGCACGGTGTAGAGGGCGAAGTACAGTGGCACATCGGCCAAGGTTTGCGGATAGAAGTAGTCGTACTTGAGCGGCCAAAAGTACGAGAAGTAGAGCTCCTTGCCGCCAAAGAGGGGCATGATGAACGGCAACGTGAAACCGAGCATGATTTGAATCGCCACGTTCACCGTGATTCGAAAACGGTTGTAGCGGCTGTTGCCGTGGCGCCGAAGGTAGAACACGGCTCCAGCGCTCATGGCGATCGAGTACAGGAATCCGTAGAGGTACCAGCGATTGCGCAAGCCAAGCGCCTCGGAGAACGCGGTGAACGGCGCAACACCGGCCGCCGCCTGGAGTTTGTGCTCCCAGAAGAGAACGACGTAGAAGCTCACCAAGAGCACGGAGATCGCAATGCCGATCGGGCTGCGGTTGCGCCAGCCGCTTCGATAGGTCGCCAGTAGCCCGTTTTGTCCTTGCTGATCCACGTCATCTCCTCGGAAGTCGGAGCGGCGCGACGAACTCGGTGTCGAAGGCTGCATCGTTCAAGTGCTGGAGGACCCAATCGAGCTTGCGCCGTTCCTCGATCCACCGCGCGAGCACACTGTGATCCCAGCGGCGACCCAGCATGTTGAAGCCCACGACCCGATCATCCTGCGCCACGATCCGCGTCGTGCTGTTGACCTTGCCCCGCTCTTCGTGGAACCAATTCTCTTCCCGCTCGAGTTTCCAGTTCACCAGGCCGGCAGTCGTGTATTCGATGTCCATGAGCTTCGCGGAGTTGTACCAGGTGCCACGCGCATATTGCAGGGTGTCGCCGAGGAGCCGCCGACCTGCGATGCGACC
>DASRZF010000189.1:0-2984 GCA_035686645.1 Polyangiales bacterium | reverse complement strand
GGCCTGCCAGAGACCACATTATCGCGCGAGTGCGGCTTCGCACGAGCCACACCCCCCAGCCGAAAACGCCCACAGCCCAGGTGATGATCGGGCCACTGGAGCCTGAGGCCACAGTGGTGATGGTTGCAAAGAGAAGGGCCGCGGCCATGAGCTTGCGCTCCTTCCTCTGGCCTCGAAACACCCCGACGAAGATGGGAACCAGCACGGCGCCGAACGTTCCGGCGAGAATCGGATGCGAAAACGGCCCTTGACAGCGCACCTTCCCGTCGCGGATCACTGAGATCAGTGGCGCGCTGCCGAAAATGGAGAACACGTTGAGCCGGGTGGCCATTTCGTAGGCCATGAATCCGCCAAGCACGATCACGATCCACGCGAGCTCTCTCGCTATCAACAACACCTCTTCGCGTCGTCTGACGAGAACTCGGAACAAGAAGAATACCGTCAACGCGTCAAACGACGTTCCCAATCGATAGACGATGCCGCCAGGGCCGACGCGTAACACGTGGAAGATCGCGAGCGAAGCCGTCCAAGCGACGAACAGATAGTCCAGCTTGCCCGGTTTGAATCCGCGATACTCGCCGCGCACGAAGACTCGCCCCCAGGCGACGACCAAGAGCAGTCGCATCATGTTGAAGTCGAGACCTCCAACGACGATGCGCTGCATCATGGGCATGAAGACGCACACCAAGAGAAACGCCAGAATGACTCTTGAACGGCGCGACGACAGCACCATGACGATCATGAACAGCATGAACACGGCGGCGACCGGGTGGATGTTGGTCGCCCCGTATTCCGTGAACATGTCAGACATGTCGCGAACGTCGTTGTTCACAGCGCCTCCCTCCGGAACCAGCTCACGTCGTCATGCATAGGATGCCCAGGACTCCCTCAGCGGCGCTTGCGGACGCGGGGCCCAGTGTGCACAATGAGGCTCTGTGGTCACAATAGCGTGTCCTCGGCCATGATGCAGGCTAGTACGAAGATGCAGGCCGAACCTATGCTTAGCTTCGGGGTTCCGGTGCGAAGCGGCGCGCGATTTCTTCGGCGACTGCTCACCTCGGTGGAAGCGCAAGATTTCGACTATTTCGAGGTCGTCCTTGAGCCGACCTCCGCACGGCGCTGCGTCGAAGCCAACCCGGACGCGGTTGGGGTGACCACCCTTTGGCGCTACGTAGACGATGAAGTCAATCAGGTGCTCCTCAATGATTCGGGGATTCGCGTAGACTCGAAGTCGGTGCAGCGGCGCATCTCGCGCATGCTCTGGTGTTTGCAGGCCGATTTCGGAGCTGACCCGATCTATTCGGCTCTTCGGAGCAGCATGTTGAAAGGGATAGGGCTCTTGCCCATCGGCCCCTGGACGGACCGCGTGCCTGCTCTGGAATTGGCAATCGACGGACCGTTTTGCCAGGTGCATCATCGCCGCGCGACGCGAAGAAACGCTCGCGAGCCGGCGAAGGTGCGACTGGCCAGGCATCACTCGGCGATCAAGGAGGTCGAGCATGCGACCGAGGTGCGCTTGGCGCCGCGCTGGGCGATGTATCGGGGTTTGGCGAAGGTCGTGATCAACTCTTTCCTGGAGCCTGCGGATCGGGTGTTAGGCACGACGTTGGTCATCTCTTTTGGCGGGCTGCACCATGCGCGCGCCTTGGGTGAGCGCGCGCTCAAGCTCGTCGGGCAGGGCCAGGCTGCTGCGACTACGGCTTAGCCATGTCGGCTCAGAGCAAGATGGGGACCGAGGGACGCGCACTCGCTGGAAGCGGATACGTGCTCGTTACCGCCGCCTACAACGAGGAACGCCACATTGCCGATACGCTCCGATCGGTCGCCGATCAGCGGCTGTTGCCATGCCGTTGGGTGGTCGTGAGTGACGGATCCACGGACACCACCGATCAGATCGTTCGCGCATGGGCTGAACGCCACCCCTTCATCGAGTTCATTCGCGTAGAAAAGGCCGAGAAGCACGATTTTGCGGCAAAAGTCCATGCGCTACGTCAAGGTTTCGCTCGCCTCGCCGACGTCGACTACGACTTCATCGGCGTGCTCGACGCGGATCTTTCTTTTCAGCCGGATTACTTCGAGCGCCTTCTGGAGCATTTTGCGGCAGAGCCCGAACTCGGCGTTGCGGGCGGCAACATCGAGCAGCTCGTCGACGGAGCCATCGTACCGCGGGTGAAGGACCTCAACTCGGTTGCGGGAGCGGTTCAGTTTCTTCGTCGGGAATGCTTTGAACAGACGGGCGGCTTGCCTGCGCTGAAGCACGGTGGTGAAGACGCTGCCATGGAAATTGCGGCGCGAATGCACGGCTGGCAGACGAGAACCTTTCCAGAGCTGAAGGTCCTTCATTTTGGGCTAGTAGGCGCTGGCGCCGGTGGGGCGCTCCGAGCGCGCTTCAAGTGGGGGCGAATGAACTTCAACCTCGGATACCATCCGCTGTTTCAGTTGGCTCGTTCGGCGTACCGCGTCGGAGAGAAGCCGTACTTGTTCGGCAGCTTTGCGGAGCTCGCCGGATATGCTGCAGGCAGGGCGCGCGACCGGCAGCCCTCCGTCGATGGCGACGTCGTACGGTACCTGCGTCGAGAACAACTCGCCAAGCTCAGGCATCCGTTGAACGCTCGCCGCTCGAAGTAGTCGGCCATTGCGGGTATGGTGGCTTCATGCGGAACTGTTTCGCGTTGCTCTTTCTGAGCTTGATGTCGACTGCATGCACGCGTTCTAGCGATGGTGCTTCTGACGGGCCGCGGACCGGAGGCGGTTTGGAACGACCAAGCGAACTCCTGAACGACTGTCCGACTGGAGAGGCGTTGAGCATGTCCTGTGTTTGTGGGGGCTCGGTACACACGACAGGGTTCTGCTGCGAAGAGGGGTTCAGCTTCAGCGGGTGCAGCACACGGGCGCGGTACGTACGTCCCGGTGGCGGAGGCGCGAAGGACGGGTCGGATTGGGCGAACGCGTTCAGCGGACTGCCGTCGTCGCTCGAGCGGGAC
>DASRZF010000188.1:0-4210 GCA_035686645.1 Polyangiales bacterium | reverse complement strand
GTGCAGGAGTCCGACAGAGCGGTCCATCGGCTCGCTGGCGACTTCGCGGACGAGCGTGACATCGTCGGTGACCACGTGCGCATGACGCCGACGTTCAAGCGGTATCTCACTCACGTGCGCGATGCGCAGAAAGCCCAGCAGCGAGCGAAGAATCGCTTCGTGGCAGCAAACCTGCGTCTAGTCGTTTCGATCGCCCGCCGCTACAACCGTGGCCGGCTTCCGCTCATCGACCTCATTCAAGAAGGCAACATCGGTCTGATGAAGGCCGTCGAGCGATTCGACCACAACCGTGGTTACCGATTCAGCACCTATGCGTCCTGGTGGATTCGCCACGCGATCAGTCGCGCACTCGCGGACAAGGGTCGGGCGGTTCGCATTCCTGTGCACATGCTCGACACCTACAACCGCGTCGCTCGTGCGACTCAGGCCATTGCGACCCGCACAGGCAAGGAACCGACGCCCGAGGAGCTCGAGAAAGAGACCGGCATTGCGGCCGAGAAGCTCGAGAAAATCAAGGGCTACTGGGCCGAGACCCCGTTCTCGCTCGACCGTCCGGTCAACGATGAGGACGGCCGCAAGTTCATCGATTTCCTCGAAGAGGAAAACGTGCCGACGCCTTACGAGCAGCTCGTCTCGAGGAAGTGGAGCGACGAGGTGCGAAGGCTTCTCGACACGCTCACCCCGATGGAGGCCCGCATTCTACGCTGGCGCTTCGGCCTCGACGACGAGGACGAGCTCACGCTGAAAGAAATCGGCGACAAGTACAACCTGTCCCGCGAGCGAATCCGGCAGCTGCAAGAGCAAGCGCTGGGGAAGATTCGCCGACAAATCAAAGAGTGAGCTGAGGCTCGCGAACGTCGAACGCCGGCGAGGGATTCCCCGCCGGCGTTTGCAATTCCGGGCACACACCGACCATGGCACCGTTCGAACGGAGAGCGGCTCGCGACGCACGTGCTCGCGATTGGGACCCGCTCGGCCGTCTCTCCAAGTTTCCCTACGTCTCGCCTCCCGCCCAATCGCTGTGCCGCCCATCCCGAGCCGTTCGTCGGAACCCCGTGTCGTGTTCCACGGCGCCCCGGTTGCAGCTAGTGTGCGTGCGTCAGGATGAATGCGTAGTCCAACGCCGTTTCCTTCAGGTAGTCATAGCGACCCGAAGCCCCGCCATGGCCCGCTTCCATGTTGATCTTGAAGAGCAGGGGATTGTCGTCGATCTTGAGCGCGCGCAGCTTGGCGACGTACTTTGCCGGCTCCCAGTACATGACCTGGCTGTCGTTGATGGACGTGCGCACCAGCATCGTCGGGTAGGCCTGCGCCCGGACGTTCGTGTAAGGGCAATACGCTTTGATGCGGAAGTAGGCATCAGGCTCGTTGGGATTCCCCCATTCCTCGTACTCACCGATGGTGAGCGGAAGGCTTGCGTCGAGCATGGTATTGAGCACGTCGACGAACGGCACCAACGAGACGACCGCTGCGAAGAGGTCTGGGCGGAGGTTGACGACTGCGCCCATGAGCAAGCCCCCGGCGCTTCCGCCCTGGATCGCAAGACGATCGCTGGATGTGTAGCGCGCACCCAGCAGGTGCTCGGCGACGTCGATGAAATCGGTGAAGCTGTTCATCTTCTTGTCCATGCGGCCCTCATCGTGCCACCTCTTGCCAAGCTCGCCGCCACCTCGGACGTGGGCGATGGCGTAGATCATCCCCCGATCGAGAAGGCTCACTCGCGCGTGCGAGAATCCGGTCGGATACGGGTAGCCGTACGCGCCGTAGCCCACGAGCAGCATGGGAGCCGAGCCGTCACGCGGCGTATCATGCCGGTAGACGAGGGAGACCGGAACTTCCGTCCCGTCCTCAGCGATCGCCCAAAGGCGCTCCGATGAGTACCGGGCGGGGTCGTAGCCGCCAAGCACCTCGACCTGCTTCACGAGCGTGCGTGTCTTCGAAACTACGTCGTAGTCGAACACCGAATCGGGCGTCGTGAGGGACTCGTAGCGAAACCGAAAAGAAGTCGAAGCGAACTCTTCATTGTCGCCCGGGTACAGTGCGTAAACCGGCTCCTCCGTTGCGACTCGATGGGATTCCCCATCGAGGAAGCGGGAGACACGAAGGTAGGGAAGGCCGCGCTCGCGTTCGAGCATCACGTAGAAACCGTCGAATGCGTCCAGGCTTTCGATCATCACATCGGGCCGGTGGGCAACCAGCTCTTTCCACGAAGCGGGTCCAGGACTCGAAACTGGCGCCCGGACGACGCGGAAATTGCGTCCCCGGTCGTTCGTTCGGATCAAGAAATGATCACGTCGGTGTTCGACGTCATACTCGTGGTTCTGTCTCCGTTTCGCTACGATTCTCCAGATGCCGCGGGGTTTGGAAGCAGAAACGAATCCTATTTCGCTGGTCGTGTGGCTGAAGGCTCCCCGAAATACGTACTCTCCGCTTCGGGAACGCCAGACCGCGACGAAGAACCGCTCGTCGTCTTCCCGATAGACGAGCTCGTCTGCGGCGCTCCGGCGAAGCACATGACGCCAGACTTCGTGGGGTCGCTTGCTTGCGTCGTCGACCGTGTAGAAAAACGTCTCGCTATCGTTCGCCCAGGCCAACGATTTGACCTTCTCGACTCGCTCGCCCAGCAACTCCCCAGACCGCAGGTCCTTGACTTGAAGCGTGTAGTCCCGAAACCCAGTTTCATCCAGAGAGAACGCCAAGTAATTGCCGTCGGGCGACACCTCGTACACGCCGAGCCCGAGAAACGGCCGACCCTCGGCGAGCGCG
Source organism: Polyangiales bacterium (assembly GCA_035686645.1). GTDB lineage: Bacteria > Myxococcota_A > Polyangia > Polyangiales > Houyiibacteriaceae > SG8-38. The sequence goes on along the minus strand of DASRZF010000188.1, from coordinate 1,444 downwards.
TTCATGTCGAGGAGGACTTGCTCGCTATCTTCTTTTCCCGGCACGCGCCGGCAATGGATCGGGTACTGCTTGCCGGCAATCGTCCGTTGATAGTACTCGAATGCTCCCTTCCGATACGGCGCGCTCTGATCGGTCTCTTGAATGCGTCCGACGATTTCTTCGTAGAGTGAGTCCTGTAGCTCCTGGGTCGACTCCATGCGTGCATCGGCAAACGCGTTCTCGGCCTCGAGGTAAGAGATGACCTCGGGCGATCCCTTGTCCTGCAACCAGGCGTAGTCGTCTACGCGCGTGTCACCGTGCAGGGTAACGGAATGCGGGTGGGTCGCAGCGACGGGCGGCTCCGCGCGGGGAGTTGGCGCTCCAGTCGTCGGCTTTGGAGAGCCAGCACAACTCGCCAGCAAGAGCACCGCGAGAACGAAAAGGGCCTTGGGCATCGGCGAAGGTCTAGCACCTCTAAACGGAGACGCAGTCGACCGTGTCGAATGCGGTTTCAGTGATCCGCGCTCGGTTGAACGGCGTAGTTTGCGAGCGCCCTGACGATGTCATCGGCAAGGTTGCGGGCGGCGCCCTGTCGCCCCGCGACACCGTTAGCCAAGAAGCTGAAGGCCAAGGAGCGCTCCGGCGCGCCGAGCACGTATCCGGACAAGGCGACAACGTCTCTCAGCGTTCCGGTCTTGGCGCGTACCATTCTCGCCCGCGGGAGATCCTGCAGTCGTGATTGCAACGTGCCGTCCGCACCGGCCACCGCCAGCTGCGCTACGTACTCGGCTCGGATCGCCGGATCATGGTACGCCGCTACCAGCGTCGCCGTGAGATGGGAAGGAGCGACCTGATTCCCATCAAATAGGCCCGAACCGTTGACCATGACCAGTCCCTGGGTGTTCACACCCATTCTCTCGAGCTCCTCGCGCACGGCGATCACGCCCCGCGCTGAAGTCCCGGGTCTCTCGGCCTCGGCGCCCATGATCTTCAGAAGCATCTCCGCGCTGAAGTTGTCGCTCCATTTGCCGACTGAGTAGAGCAGTATGCTGAGTGGCGGCGAAGCGAGGTCCGCGATCAAAGGCTGGGGCTGGGGCGCCAGGTCGTAGACGACCGCGAGCTCGCCTCCCACTCCGGCTTTCCTGAGGGCCCGCACCAAGAGCGTTGCCGCATGGACCTTGGGCTCAGGAATGCGGCGCCGGTAATACAGCGTGCGAACCTGCTGTGGAACCGTTCCGTCGACGAGAATGCGCAAGCGTCCGTCGTCGGTGAGCTTCTCGTCGATTCGAGGCCTCGGTGGTCCGCCAGCAGTCGTGACCGTGCGGTTTTCGATCTGCACGTACTCCTCTGGGAGCACACGAACGCGCCCAGGTGCGTCGACTTTCGGACCCGGCCCGATGTGCACGACGTAGCTGTTGCGCTCGACGGAGAATGCGGAGATCGCGGCGCGAAACGACGCCGCTTC
>DASRZF010000187.1:0-9592 GCA_035686645.1 Polyangiales bacterium | reverse complement strand
GCTGGGCGGTTCGATCGAGGCGGAGAACCGGGAGCAGGGCGGGGCAGCATTTGAGGTTAGGCTGCCGGCGGCCCGATAGTTCGGTGCCAGTGCCAATGCCAGTGCCAGTGCCAGAGCCGGTGTCAGTGCCAGTGGTAGCGTCGGTGTCAGCATCAGTGCTTAGCCGTGTACAAAGGAGGGCGGCTCGGGATGCGCGGCACAGCGATTGGGCGGGAGGCCAGACGTATCGCGTCGTACGCAGACAGCCGAGCGGGTCCCAATCGCGAGCACGTGCGTCGCGAGCCGCCCTCCGATCTTCATAGCGCCGGTGCCGGCGCCTAATCGGGTTGAAACGCGTTGTCGATGGCGGTGTCTTCGGCGGCCTCGGTCTCGGGGGGGGGCGAGGTCTGAGTTCCGAGGGCTCGTTGGATCGCCTCGGCCTGCTTCCGAGTTGCGCCCGCTTCGATCAGCTCTTCCTCGGTCGCCGCCATCACTTCGCGCAGGGAGCCCAAGTTGCGGAGCAGCTTGCCTCTGGTCTTGGGCCCCACTCCGGGCACTCCGTCGAGCTCGCTTCTGAGACGTCTCTTACGCCCGACCTTCTTTCTGAGGACATTGGAGGCCCGGTGGGTTTCATCGCGGGCGAGAAGGAGTAGCGAGAGTGCCGAATTGGCGCGCACGGCAATGGCGTTCTTTTGCCCCGGACGGAAAACGCGGTCGCCTTCTTCTTCCCCCATGACCGTCACGCGCGGTTTGGCGACCGATGCGACCTCGAGCTCCGGGACTCCTACGTCTTCGCGGGCACGAACCGCTACACCGAGCTGGCCCTTTCCCCCGTCGACGACGAGCAAGTCCGGGAGCTCCCAGCCCTCTTCCTCGTTTCTCCCACGTCTGAGACGTCTCATCAGCACTTCGTACATGGCTCCGTAGTCGTCCCCTCCGCCCACGCCTTTCACCCGAAAGCTTCGATAACGCTCCCTTGCCGGTGTTCCGTCCTGCAGCGTAACGAAGACCGCGACCGTCTCCTCGCCACCACTGTGAGAAATGTCGACGCACTCGATTCGTCGCGGAAGGACCGACAAGCGAAGTTGCTTCTGCAGATCCGCAAGGCGGCTTTCGACGTCCTCCTTCGCGCGTTCTTTCTCCCCGTAGGCATGCTCCGCGTTCTCGTGCGCCAGCGTCAGAAGCTTGGCTTTTGCACCGCGTTTGGGTTCGACGATGCGTACGCGACGGTTCCGGCCTTCGCTGAGAAGCTCCTCGAGCGCTTCGCTCATTTCGATACTCGTCGGCACCAAGATCTCGTCGGGCAAGTCCGGTCGGTCGGCGTAGTGTTGACGCAAGAACGCGCCTAGCATCTCGTCGTTGGGCACGGCGACCCGGCGAAGCGGAAGCGTCCGCACGCCGAAGAGCCTTCCGCCGCGCAGTCTCAGGACCGCGACTTCGACTTGGTCCCCTTCTCGATGAAAACCGATCACGTCCTGGTCCGACTTCTGCACGCCCGCTACGCGTTGCTCTTCGCGAGCGCGCTCTACCGCGCGAAGTTGGTCGCGATAGATGGCCGCCCGCTCGTAGTCCAGCTCGTCCGACGCGACCTTCATTCGATCATCGAGATCGCGGACCAACTCGCCGTGCCGCCCCTCGAGGAAGCGGGCTACGTTGGTAACCTGGGCCCGATACTCCGTTTCGTCGACGTCGAGCACGCAGGGTCCCGGGCAGCGCTTGATCTGATACTGAAGACAGGGACGGGATCGGAGCCGCAGCTCCGTGTCCGTGCAGGTCCGAAGCTGGAAGTATCGGTTCACCAGTCGCAGCGTCTGCCGCGCCGCGGTCGCCGAGTGATACGGACCGAAGTACTGGGCGCCGTCGGGCTTCGGGCGTCGAACGACCTCCAGTCTCGGCCATGGTTTCTTCGTATCGAGTCGTACCGATAGGTATTCCTTGTCGTCACGAAGCTTCACATTGTACTTCGGCTGATGCGACTTGATCAGCTGGTTCTCGAGCAGCGCGGCTTCTTTGTCGGTGTGTGTGACGTAAGTGTCGATGTCGACTAGCTCGCGCTCGAGCCTGCTCACGAAGGCGCGCAGGTCACTCGACCCTGGCTGAAAATAGCTCCGAACGCGGCTCCTCAGACTCCGCGCTTTTCCGACGTAGAGAACCTTTCCATCGGCCCCATGAAATACGTAGACGCCAGGCGAGGGCGGGAGCTTGTCGAGCTTTCGTTGTGCTGCCTCGGCGACCACGCTCGACCTATACCATCCGGCCTGCCCACGATCGCCCCGACGCTCAGCGGCTGCGAATCACCCGCTCATCGGTGACGACGAGGTCGACGGCGACGTCGAAGGGCAGCTCCGGAACTTCTGAAATCAATTGGAAGTCGTAGGCGACTGCGCAGGTGCAGGCGCGCTTCAGAAGAGGGATCAGTCTGTCGTAGTAGCCAGCCCCGTAACCGATTCGGTAGCCCCTCGAATCGACTGCCAAGGCGGGGATCAGCGCGAAATCTACATCGATTGGTTCCAATCGAGGCGCATCTTCCGCTGGCTCCGGCACGGAGTACGAGCCCTTCGCGAGCGCCGTTCCGCGTTCGACGAGATGCAAGAGAAGCTCATCGCCGACGACGCGTGGCAGTCCTACGCGTTTCCCCTTGGCCCAGGCCGACTCCATAAAAGCACGAGTGCGCACCTCGTTTCCAATCGACCCGAACGCGAGCACGGTCGATGCACGCTCGAGCTCAGTCAGCTCCCAGAGACGCGCATCGATCTTCTTCGAACGTGCGTCGCACGCCGAATCGGGGAGGGCGCCCCGCACCGCGCGCATTCGACTGCGCAGCGCCATTTTCGCGCGCTGACGGAGCTGGCTCTCGAGGCGCTCCGTCTTCTCTTTGCTCACGGCTCGATTTGCTGGGCGAGCTCGGCATCCGCCTGCAGTCGATTGTCGATGCGTCGAATCGCGTTGCTCACCAGCTCACGCGTCTTGGTCTCGAGATCGCCGCGACGCCGCTCGGACGCGTCGAGATCCTCCGCCAGGCTGAGCGCCACGACAGCAAGCAACTGTGCGGGCGAAGCCGCTCGGGCGGCTTTGGGGCCGAGCGCGTTTACGCGCTCGTTCACGATATCGGCGAGACGTTGTAGGTATGCTTCGTCAGCGTCCGAAGACATGCGGTAACGGGCGCCAGCAATCTCGATCTGAACGTTGCGCTTCACGATTGATGGAAGGTAGTCCTCCAGCTCCTTTGGCGTCAAGGTAGGACATGCACATCCATTCCGTCTTGGTTCCGCTACGATCGGAATCCGACTACGAGGGTTTATGAGTCGAGCCGCTGACGTGTTATCTTTGATCCCGGGGAACAGTGGGGGATCATGATCAAGGTTAATTGCCCGTCATGTGATGCGTCTTACGACGTGGACGAGCACCGATTGCCTGACAAAGGGCTTCGGATGCGCTGCCCGAAGTGCAGCGATAGTTTTCAGGTTCATCGCGACGGCTCGACCGCCAGGAGCGGTGGGGGCGCGGCTCCGGGGGCCAAGAAACCTCCGCGACGCAAACCAACCCAGGTTGGGCTTGGGCCGAGCTCCCCCCCAGCCGGACCGCCACCGCCGCCGGTTGCGGTCATCAAGCCGCAGCCTTCGAATTTGTCGGCAAACGTAGAAGAAATCGATCTCCCTACGCCTGCTGGCGTTCGCGAGCTCGCAGATCTTCCCGCGCCTTTCGCCGGCCGGCAGCAGGGCGATTTGCCCGCACCGAAGAAAGGGGGACGCTCGCTCGACTTCGATCCTTTTGAGGTTCCAGGTTTGGCGGACCTCCCCGCGCCGAAGACGGACCCAAGAGCTTCGGAGTTCGATCCTTTTGCCGACATGGATTTGCCGGCGCCCCTCGACTCGCCCGGAGGCACCGACCTTCCTGCACCGATGTCGCATTCCTACGGAGGCGAGATCGACCTACCGGTTGCAAAGGGCGCCACGCGTGCGAGGGGTATCGAGCAGGTTGGCGATGAGGTCGACTTGCCCATGGCACTGAGCGACGCCGAGCTGCCGACGCCGCGCCGAGGCTCGGCGGTGCCTTCGCCAATTTCGCTCGACTCGGAGCTTCCGATGGCGATCGGGGAAGAGGACCTTCCCGTAGCCCGAGACGACTTCATGGACCTCGACCTCGAGGGCCCCGAGCGCGTCCACGGAGGCGGCCCCATCGAGCTCGATTTGCCCGACGGTGGCGATCTCGACCTCGACATGGATCTGGAAGAGCCCGCGAAGGCTCCTGGGCCGCCGCCACCGCTCGGTCATGCCTTCGGCGCTCCGGGCGCAGCGCCTGAGGTTGCGCGGCACGCCGACAAGCGTATCAGCGACGATGCCGACGAGCTCGAGTTTTCGGAGCTTCCCGGAGAGCGCGCGGACGGCGTGCACCGGATGCCTCGGCCGGCCGGCACCGGTCCGGAGCAGGTCGCTCCGCAGAAGGGCAAGCTCAAGATTTCCGTACGGCGCCCTCCGTGGCTGATGAAGGCGGTGGCCGCGCTCGGTGTCATGGCTCTCGTACTCGGTGCGGGGGTTTATTCGGGCACCACGCAGTACGGACTTTTCGGGATTCATCTGCTGGAGCCTTTCCTTCCGGCCGCCGGAGACGAGCTCGTAGTCGCGCAGAGCATCGAGGAAGCGGAGATGATTTTCGCTGCCGACACGTACGCGGCCAGCCAGCAAGCCCTTGCCCATCTGCAAGCGGCTCGCCGTGACGCGAGCTTGAACCGCTCCCTCGTCGCTCGAGCCCTGCTGCACGAGTCGTACCACCAAGTGCGCTACGGACAGGATGCGACGAGCGCTGAGGTCGCAGACAGCTTACGCCTGCATCTTCAGCGTCGCGGTGACACGGCTACGAGAGTCCACGTCGCCCTTGCGGCGGATGCATTGCGCAACGCGGACAATGCCACTGCCAAGTCCGAACTCGCGCTCGCCGCGCAGGATGATCCCAACGACACCTACGTCGACCTGGTCGCCGGCGAGCTCTGGCTGAGAGAGCGCGATGGGCAAGCCGCGCGCGCCGCGTTTGAACGCGCACTCCAGAAGCACGAGAGCGCACGCGCACAATGGGGGCTGGCCCGCTCTTCCGAAATCCTCGGCGATACGGGCGCGGCCGTCGCGGCCGCCAGGGCAACGCTCCGACTCAGTCCGAATCACGCTGCTGCGCGCGTAGCCGTGGCCGACTCGCTCATCGACGAAGGCAAGGCCGACGAAGCCTATGCGCTTTTGCAGATTCCGGCAGGACTTGCCGAGGAGCAGGGCGTCGCTCTCCAGGTGGCGCGCAGCGATCAGTCTGCGGCGCTCACGCGGATCGCAAGGATAGAGGAGAGCCGAGGCCGCCTCGGCGCCGCGCGCGAGATGTACGACAAGGCGATCGAGCTCGACACGAGCAACGCCAACGCCACGCTCGGCGCAGCACGCCTCGTCTTGCTCGAGGGGGCTTATCAGGACGCTTACGCGCGCTTTCAGACCGTCCTCGGGTCCGATATCCGGCCTGGCGCGGTGATGCATCCGACTGGAAAGCCAAAAGTGCTGGTCGAAGCGAAACTGGGCGCGGCCGAGGCGCTCCTCGCCATGAACAAGGCAGAGGAGGCGAAGAAGCTGCTCGCCGATCTCGAAACCGATGAGCCGGTCAGCGCCGAGGTCGAGCTCTTGCAGGGCAAGGTCGCCGAGAATGTCGGAGACAGCAAGGCTGCGGTGACGCATTTCCGACGCGCGATCGTGCTCGCGCCGAAGTCGTTCAGCCCGTACATGGCGCTTGCTCAGCACTACAGCTCCACCAAACGCCCGGGCGAGGCGGTTGCGGTGCTCCTCGAGGCACAGAAGAACGTGGAGATCACCCCGGAGGTTCGGCGCGTGATCGGATGGGCGGAGCTACAGCGCAACCGCGTCGACGATGCGGTCAAGGAGTTCCTTGCCGCCCTCGAAATGGATCCCGGGGATTCGGCTTCGCGGTTCGGCCTCGCGGTGGCCTACCGGCGCAAGGGGATGCTCGAAGAGGCCGCAGCCGAGCTCGACGAGATTCAGGAGCTCGATGCCAAGTTCCCTGGCCTTCCTTTGGAGCGAGGCAGGCTCGCCGAGGCGGGTGGCGACATGGACGCTGCGGCCTCGCGCTACCGCGAAGCTCTGCAGGAATCACCAAAGGATGCCGCCCTCAAATCTCGCTTGGGCGCCGTATTGGTGCTCACCGGCCAGCTCGACGAAGGCGAGAAGCTCTTGCGCGAAGTGCTCACCGCTCAGCCGTACTCGGCGGAGGCCGAACACTATCTCGGTCGGATCGAGCTGGAGCGTGGCCAGTTGGAGTCGGCTCGCCAGTACTTTCTACGCGCGTCGCGTCTAGAAACCGACAAAGGCCTCTATCGAATGTACGTGGCCTGGGTCGCCCTCGAGGCGAACGAAATGACCTCTGCGCTGAGAGAGCTCGACGCTACCCTGAAGCTCGACCCGACCCTTGGGGACGCTTACTGGCTCAGAGCGCGCATTCGCATTCGCGCAGGCACGGTGCGCGACGCCCTGGCGGATCTCAACAAGGCCATTGAGCTCAATCCGAGCCGAATCGAAGCCTGGGCTGCGATGGGCGAGTGCCATTACCAGCTCGGTCAAATGGGCGAGGCGATCTCGGACTGGGAGAAAGCCGTTGCTGGGGCTCCCGAGCACGGATACTGGTGGTACCGCTTGGGACGTCTTCAGCTCGATGAGGGCAGGCGTGAGGAGGCGCTCACCTCCCTCACTACCGCCACCTCGCTTGGAGATCCGGATCCCGAGGACAAAGGCTGGTTGGCCGATGCGCACCGCTTGACCGGGGACATCTACTTCGCCCAGAAGAAACGTCAGGACGCCGTCGTCCAGTACGGCCGCTACCTCGAGCTCGCCGATCGCGAGGCGATCGATCGCGCCGACGTTGAGGCCAAGCTTCGCCGAATCGGGCAGGGCCTCGACTGATCGCGTGTCAGTCGAGCTGTTCGCGGCCAAACGGATCCGGCAAGAGCGCCGAGAGCTGGTACTCGAGCTCCGCGTCGCCGGCGTAGCTCCGGATGGGAAGGTTTGTCCCGAGCTCGGCCAAGCATTGCCTGCAGATTCCGCACGGCGGGATGGGTGCGTGTGCGTCCGAGGCGATCGCTAGAGCCACTAGCTCGCGTTCCCCTGCCGCGACCGCGGCTGCCAATGCCGCCCGTTCGGCGCAAATCGTCGCGCCGTAGCTAGCATTTTCCACGTTGCAGCCGATGAACACCTCACCGCTCTCGGTCCGGATGGCCGCGCCCACGCTGAATCCAGAGTAGGGCGCATAGGCTCTCCCTCGAGCTTCCATGGCGCTTCGTTTGAGCGCATCCCATGCCTTCTCGTCCATCAGAGCGACTCCAGCACACCCGACAGAAGTGCTTCGAACCGCGAACGGACACGCCGCGCGGTTTCCGTCACCTCCTCGTGGCTCAAAGGGCCCTCTGCGATTCCGGCCGCGAGATTCGAGATGCACGAGACACCGAGGACGCGGAGACCCATGTGACGCGCGGCGAGTACCTCGAGCACGGTGCTCATTCCAACCGCATCGGCGCCGAGCGTCGCGAGCATTCGAACCTCTGCCGGCGTTTCATAGGAGGGACCCAGCAAGCCGGCATATACGCCGCGCTTGAGCGTGAACCCGAGCCGGCTTGAAACGCTACTCGCGCTCTCGATGAGCGCCGGGTCGAAGGCTCTGGTCATATCGAGGAATCGCGGTCCTCGTCGCTGGTCGTTTGGGCCGGTCAGGCAGTTTCGCCCCGTGAGGTTCAGTTGGTCGGTGATCGCCATCAGATCCCCGGCCTGCAGCTCTGGCGAGATCCCTCCGGCTGCGTTGGTGACGATCAGAGTCTTAGCTCCAAGCAACGCCATCAGCCGTACACCGAATACGACATCCCGAGCCGAGTGACCTTCGTAGAGATGCGTTCGCCCCTGCATCACGATGATCGGCTTCCCGGCCTTCTCCCCGACTACGAAATTGCCGGCGTGTCCCGACACGCCTGAGAGCGGCATGTGGGGTACCTCTCCGTACGGAATGGCGCGCGCTCCTCCCAGGCTGTCAGCGTAGTCACCGAGCCCCGATCCCAGGACCATGGCGACCTCTGGTCTTCCGGTGCGCTGGGCAATGGCTTGCTTTGCTTGCTCGAGTGCTTCCACGATTGCCCCCGCATTGTACGCTACCTCGGCTATAGTGCCTGCCGGATGAGGAAACGACTCGCGATCGCCGCATCGGCGCTCTTGCTCGCGTGCTCCGGAACAGGCGCAGGCGGACCCAGCAGCGAGACGGCGCGAGAGGTCGAGCGGGCGGAGGAACAGCCCGCTCTCGTAGAGGCGCCCGACCTGGTATCGATCGTCGCTATCGCAACAGCTCGGGAAATCCCGAGAGATTGTGCCAATCCAAGTGAGGAGTCGTGCAATGGGCTCGACGACGACTGCGATGGCGTGATCGACGATGGCTGCGGCTACGGTTCCGGTCTGATGCAGGTCACGGCTTCTTGGGATACGGGTGCTGACATCGACCTCTACGTCACCGGACCCCTCGGCGACACCTTGAGCTTTCAGAGGCCCTCCACGCCCTTCGGCGCGAGGGTCGATCACACCGGACGTGGCGACTGTTCCGGGGACACGCCGAACCCTCGCGTCGAGAACGTTCGTTGGGTCGGTCAAAGACCCATGAACGGCGTCTACGAGGTAGAAGCGCACTATTGGGGCGAGTGTGGGAGCGCTGGCGGGCCTACCAACGTGACGATCTCAGTAGCCGTCGGGCGTCGAATCGCAGGTCAGTACCTACAGAGTCTTCTGCCGGGTGAGCGGATTCGTGTCTTGCGGTTCGTCATCCAATGACGGCAGGCCGGAACCGCACGGTCTTCGTCATCAGCCTGGCGTTTCAAGGAGCTGCGGTCATCGCTCTCACGGTCGCGGCGCGGTCGGGCGCCGCGCCTTCTCTCGTCGTGCTTTGTCTGGCGGTCTGCTTCGTTCCTTACGCCGCTCTGCTCGCCTGCGCAGGCGCACTGGCGGATCCGCGCGCCGTTTCGCGCATTGCGATCATCGCCGCGACGCTGTTCGGCGCCGTGTGGGTTCTTGCGCCGCCCATGCTCTCGGACGACCTCTATCGCTATCTCTGGGAGGGGCGGCTCTGGCTCGAAGGGTTGAACCCTTATCGCTTTGCCCCCGATGATCCGGTTGCGGCGCACCTACGCGATGAAGCTTGGTCGCGGATCAACAACAGACCGCTCGCCAGCATCTATCCGCCTCTTTCGCAGATGCTGTTCGTGGTGGCTGCAGCATTCGGCGGAACCGCGACATCCGTGAAGATCCTGGCGTTGCTGGCGCATCTGGTTTCGGCTGCTGTCCTGGGCCACGTCACTTCCTCGTCAAGAGCGACCGTTGCACTGGCGCTCAATCCATTGCTCTTGAGTGAAGCCGCTCTCAACGGTCACTTGGACATACTTTGCGGTATGGCCCTGCTCATCGCGGCCTGGGCGCTCGGGCAACGACGTTTCGTGCGTGCGGGTGCAGCGGCCTTGGCTGCGATTGGCCTGAAGCTCGTCGGCCTGGTCTTGCTCCCGCTCTTGTGGAGACGGCCGAAGGTGCTGCTTGCGACAGCGCTTGGC
>DASRZF010000186.1:0-16230 GCA_035686645.1 Polyangiales bacterium | reverse complement strand
GTGCCGGTCTGGGTTGCACTTGGCTTGTTCATCGGCCTGCTCCGAGGGCGTGCCTTCATCATTCTTCGACTGCTGATCTTCGCCTGGTTCTATTTCGGCTTCGAGCTGATTGCGCTATTGCTCGTCGGCGGCGTCTTTCTGTCCCGTCCTGCCGGCGAAGCGCGTTCCGAAGCGCTCTATCGACTTCAAGCCTGGTGGGGGAGCCTCAATCTGAAGGCGGCGCAAAAGCTACTTCGATTGCAGATCGAGGTCGAAGGGGCTCGATGCGTGGTGCCCGGACCAACGATCCTGCTGATCCGCCATGCGAGCATTCTCGATACTCTGCTTCCCGCAACCTACGTCCAGCGGCCGTACGGTTTCAGAATTCGCTATGTCCTCAAGCAGGAGCTTCTATTCGATCCTTGCATCGACATCGTCGGGAATGCCCTTCCGAACTATTTCGTCGACCGGACGGGCAACACGGACCGCGAGCTCGAAGGGATTCGCTCATTGGTCGCGCAGCTCGGGACGGACGGGGTTCTGATCTTTCCCGAGGGAACGCGTTTTTCCCAGAAAAAACGGTCGAAAGCGCTACGTATGCTCAGTGCCACGAGGCCGGAGCTGCACGACGCTGCGCAGGCGATGACGCATGTGCTCCCGCCGAAACCGGGTGGAGTTCTGGCCCTTCTCGACGCGCTGCCCGAGACCGATTGCGTCTTCTTCGCTCACAGCGGGCTCGAAGCCTTCGCGAAGATCAAGGACCTCATGAGCGGTGAGGTCGTCGGTTCGACGGTGCGCGTTCACATGTGGCGTGTCGACGCGCGAGAGATTCCACCCAGCGAGGAGGAACGCCTCGTTTGGCTGTATCGTGAGTGGGCAAAGGTGAACGCGCTCGTCGGAAACCAAACGGAAACGAGGTGACTTGTCGGTGGACAAGTTGTGGAACGAGTGTCGAGCGCTTCAGATTCATTCGTGATCGTGCACGACGAGAAGTACACACAACTGTGGAAGAACAGAGCATGAAACCGCGGTCTATGTTGCGCAAACGATAACAAGACTTAATTCAGAATGATTGCAACAGCTTGTCAACAAGAGGGCGACAACGCGTAAATCTGCGCGCGCCGATGTCAAAAAAACTGCATGCGAATCTTTCGCGATCACAAGCGGTTAGAAATTTGATCGTCGATCCCCGTAGACGCCTCCGAAACTCGCTGCTAGTTTCGGCGCCCTTCACTGGAAGGACACACGTCGGCGGTCGCCAAGGCCGGCGGATGTTGGTGGACGGCACACGAGTGCTCGTTCCCGAGGGGCTGTGAATTCCCTGGGGACGTGGACGCATAACTGCGCGCTTTTCGGGGGTAAGGAGACGATGGAACATCTGTGGGAAAAAGCGCTGGTTAGCCTAAAGGGGGACCTCTCGACGGAGAACTTCGAGACCTGGCTGAAGCCCCTTCAGTTTGGCGGCGTGGAGAACGACTTCATCGTTCTTCGAATCCCGAATCAGTTCTTCGCGGAGTGGATCGCGGCCCACTACCTCGACCTGATACTCGAGACGCTGCAAAGCCATGCAGGCGATTCGCCGGTGCCGACCAAGGTGCGCTGGGAGCTCGACGAAACGCTGCGCGAGAAGGCACAAGCGGCTCGCGAATCCACGCCGCCGCCAGCGCCGCGGGCACCCAGGGCTACGCCGCAGGCGCCTATCACTGCTGACCTCAACCCGAAGTACCGTTTCAAGAATTTCGTAGTCGGCCCCGCAAATCAGCTCGCGCATGCCGCAAGTGTGGCCTGCGGCTCCGATCCGGGGCGCCGCTACAACCCCCTCTTCATCTATGGAGGCGTCGGCCTCGGCAAGACACACCTCGTCAATGCGATCGGGCACGCGATCATTCAGCGAAATCCCCGTGCGCGCATTCTCTACGTCTCCGCAGAGCGTTTCACGAATGAGTTCATCTGGTCTTTGCAGAACCACGAGATCAATTCGTTCCGAAAGCGATATCGAACCGACTGTGAAGTGCTCTTGATGGACGACATTCAGTTCCTGGCGGGTCGCGAGCAAACACAGGAAGAGTTCTTTCATACTTTCAACGCGCTCTATCACTCGGACAAGCAGATCGTCGTGACCTCGGATGTCTATCCGCAGCAGATCTCTGAAATGCAGGAACGTCTGATCAGCCGTTTCCAATCTGGCATGGTGGCCGACGTGCAAGCTCCGGAGCTCGATACCCGCATCGCCATCTTGCAGCAGAAGGCTGAGAGCGAGGGCATCGAGCTGCGAGGTGAGGTTGCGCTCTTCCTGGCTCAGACCGTACGGAGCAACGTGCGTGAGCTCGAGGGCACCCTTCTCCGGATCGCCGTCAAGGCAGAGCTTCTCGGGATTCCAATGGACCTCGAGCTCGCCAAGGAGACGATGCGAGCGGTCATACCGAACCAGGACACTGAGATGACCGTCGAGGACATCCAGCGAATCGCCTGCGGCTACTTCGGCATCCGCCTCGCTGATCTGAAATCGCGGAGACGTCACCGCGCCGTCAGCTTCCCACGAATGGTCGCGATGTACGTCTGCCGACAGCGCCTCGGAACCAGCTATCCCGAGCTCGGCGAGCGCTTCGGCGGCAAGGACCACACGACTGTCATCAGCGCGGTTCGCAAGATCGGCGGCCTGATCGAGTCCCAGGACGAGCGGGTCCTCGGCGCCGTGGGTGCGATCGAGCGTAAGCTCGGCATCTAGGTGTCGGCTGTTTCGAGGTTTCGATTCAGAGGCGGGATTTTCCCCGAATTGGCTTGGTTCGCGCGCTCTACCTGGGTCGGGCCTTCCACGCGCTTTTGGTGTATACCAGCGCCTGTGCCGAGGCTGAGATCTACCTGGGGAAAGCCACTGGAGATCAACGGTGAGTCGGCTTGTCCCCAATCGCCTCAGGATCAAGCCCCTCACGGGAATTCATCTTAATCTTAGTTCTTTCGCTCAGTTACCCAGCTTCATTCACAATTCACAGCTGTTAAGACGACGACGAATTTTTAAATTAAGAGATCTAACGCGGTGGATAAACAGACACAGTTCTTCAGGGGTTGAACCAAAAGATGGATCTCACGATCGATAAGCAACAGTTCCTACGTGGTCTCGCTCGCACCCACGGTGTGGCGGATCGCAAAAGCTCGATGCACATCTTGTCCAATGTGTTGCTTAGCGCTGAAGGTCCGGATCGTCTTCGCCTATCTGCAACGGACTTGTACCTCGGCGTAACCGCTGTCGTCCCTGCAAGCATCAAGAAGGGCGGCACGATAGCCGTCGCTGCCCGCACGCTTTTTGATATCGTCAAGAATCTCCCCGATGGCGAGGTCAGCTGGAAGCTCAGCGACAGCCATGCGGTCGAGCTCAGTTGCGGCAAAGTTCGATATCGCATCCCTGCCATGCCCGGTGAGGATTTTCCTCCCTTGCCAAATCCGGGTGATGCAGACTTTGCACATCTCGATGCAGGCGTTCTCGCTGAGCTAATTTCGCTCACGCAGTACTCCATGTCTCACGATGATACCCGGCCGCATCTCGCAGGGACCCTGTTCGAGGGCGATGGAAAAGTCGTCCGCATGGTGACGACCGATGGTCATCGCCTCTCGAAGGCCGAGCACAAGGTTGGCGGCAAAGGCTCGATGATGAACTTCACCATGCTGGTGCCCCACAAGGGCATCAGCGAGCTCAAGAAGCTCTTGGACGACATCAAGGGGGGTAAGGGCAAGGGCGACGAGCACGCCACCATAGGCATCGCTACGGCCGGGGGAAACGCGTTCTTCTTACGTGACGACCTGTGCCTCAGCGTGAAGCTCGCGGACGAGAATTTTCCGCCTTACAGCAAGGTCATTCCGAGCAAGCAGAGCCGTACGGTGATCGCAGCCCGCGGGCCGCTCGTCGAGGCGTTGCGGCGCATCAGCCTCGTGGCGAACGACAAGAGCGGCGGTGTACAGCTGATCATCGAGCCAGGCATGTTGAGACTGCAGAGCCAGAACCCCGAAGTCGGTGAGGGTAGCGAAGAGGTCGACGTGGACTATGCGGGCGACGAGCTTCGGATCGGGTTCAACGCCCGGTATTTGCTCGATGCTTTGACCGCCTTGCCTCATGATGAGGTGGCGATCGAGCTCAGCGGTGAGCGTGACCCGGGCGTAGTGAAGCCTGTTGGCGGCAACTCCGACTTCATCGGCGTCATCATGCCCATGCGCATCTAGTCGAGCGGGGCAGGGCGTTGACCTCGGATTCGCGGAGCGCTCTCAATCCAAGCCGGGTGACCCTGCTGCGCGCTCGGGGCTTTCGAAACCTCCAGGCCCTGGAATTCGAGCCGGGCTCGCATTTCAACGTGATTCATGGCGACAACGGGGCCGGGAAGTCGAATCTCCTCGAGGCGATCTACTATCTGGGCGCGCTCAAGAGCTTTCGCGGCGCCAAGACCGATGACCTGATCGCGTTGGAATCCGAGGCCGCCAGTCTCGAAGCAAGGCTGGAGTCCGGGCCGGCGCCGCAGAAGCTACGGATCGACATCGCGCGTTCGCGGCCCCGCCGTCTTCAACTCGATGGAAAGCGTCCGCGCTCGACGAGCGCCTGGCATCAGACCGTACGAATGGTTCTATTTCACCCGGGAGACTTGGTGCTCGCAGCGGGTGCGGCGGACAAGCGTCGCGCGTTTCTCGATCGAATGCTCGAGCAGATGGATCCAATCTACGGTTCTACGCTTGCTAGTTACGAGAAGGCGCTTCGCAGCCGCAATCGATTGCTCAAGGACGAACGCGCGGACAGACGGTCGGTTCGCGCCTATGACGCGATTCTGAGCAAGGCCGGGGCGGTCGTAGGGAAGGCTCGTGCGCGTCTGATCGATGATCTCGCCCCAAGAGTGGTCCGCGCCTTCTCGGAGGTGTTTGCAGGCGACACACCACTAGGGGTCCGCTATTTGCCTCGGGTGGAGCCAAGCGAGGAAATGATCGCCGCGGCACTGGAGCGCGCATACGAGAAAGACCGAGCCAGGGGGTTCACTGCGGACGGACCACATGGCGATGATCTCGAGCTTCAGCTCCATGAAGTCGGCGCGCGTCACCACGGCTCGCAGGGACAGCACCGCACAATCGTCCTGGCACTCAAGACGGCGGAGCTGGATTTGCTCACAGAGCGGACCGGCCGTGTACCAATTCTCTTGTTAGACGACGTTTCGAGCGAGCTCGACAGAGGGCGGAATCGCCGTTTTTTCGGGGTCTTGAGTCAGGCGGGAGGCCAAGTCTTCCTCACCACGACGCACCCGGAGTTCATTCTGCTCGACCAAGATCGAGTCGACTTTCACGTCGAGGGCGGCCGCGTCACTCGATGATCTTGGCGCTCTTGATGTAGTCGAGCTTCGGAAAGCTTTCCCGAAGGTAGGAGTTACCCTGGGATTGCATCAAAGGTTGCGACGGGCCTCGGCCGTTCGGGGCACCTTCGCCATAGCCGCTGTAAAGCGCGTCCACCGGCCCCATGTCTTTGACTTTGCCGATTGGCGCGAAGCCCATGGCGTCCAGTCGGGAATTGTCATCGAAGTTGATGAAGAACTGGGTCGTACGCGAGTTCGGTCCTGAGGTCGCGAAGGTGACGGTGCCGCGCGTATTGCTCGCCTTGACCGCGTCGTCGGGGATCCGGTTCTCACGCCATTGCGCGTTGAGCGCAGGGTCGCCACTGATGCCGACCTGGGCCATGAAGCCGCCGATCACTCGAAAGAACGCCACATCGGTGTAGTAGCCGTTCTGCACGAGCTCGTAGAATCGGTCCGCACCGTGGGGCGCCCAATCTCTACGAACGTCGATCACGATGGCGCCCTTGCTCGTGTCGAGCTCGACCGTGTATTGGGCGGGAGCTTGTGATGCCTTTTGCGTCACCTCGACGGCCTTCGTGGGAGTCGGTGCAGGGGTCTCTTCCCCCTCACTCGTGGGCTGATTTGCTTCTTCTTTGGGGCACCCGACGAGGAGTGCTCCGGCCAACATGTACATGACTGCGGTTCGCATGGCCGTACCTTGGCAAGCCCCGCCGCGAGCGCAAGCTCTTGGCCCGCTACGCCTCGAATAGCCCGCGAAGCTTTCTCAGGAAGCTCGCGTGCTGGGGGTGAGCCTCGTCGCCGATCTCCTGGGCAAGCTCGGTGATCAGCTTGCGCTGCCGACGGCTTATCTCTTGGGGAACCTCGACGACGACAGTGACCAGCTGATCGCCTTTCCCGTAGCCCCCGTACACCGGAATTCCCTTTCCCCGGAGTCTGAAAATCTTGCCCGACTGCGTTCCGGGTGGGACTTTCATGACCACCGTGCCATCGAGGGTGGGAACCTCAATGCTGGCTCCGAGCACCGCCTGTGGAAACGAGATCGGGAGCGAAAGCAGGATGTCCGCCCCTTCTCGCTGGAAGAGGGCGTGGTCGACGACCTTGATGTTGATGTGAAGATCGCCGTTTCCGGATGCGCTCGCTTCCCCTGCCCCTCGGACGGTGCGCACCGCGCCATCCTGAACGCCGGCAGGGATTTTCACGCTCATCGATTCCGCCCGCATTTGACTGCCAGCGCCTTTGCATGCTTCACAGGGTGTTGGGATCTTCTTCCCAGAGCCGCCGCATGCGTGGCAGGGACGTGAGGCCGCGAACAGTCCGCGCTGGTACTTCACCTGCGCACGTCCCTGGCAGACGTTGCACTTGTGAACCGGGGTACCTGGCTTCGCACCGGTTCCGTCACAGCTCTCGCATGGCGCGGGTCGGCTGACGTCGATCGTCTTGTCGGTGCCGAGCGCCGCCTCGACGAAAGAGATTTCTAGGTCGTAGTTGAGATCGCGAGCGCTGCGCTTCTTGCGACGCCCACCACTGAAGACCTCCCCAAAGAGGCCCTCGAGAATCTCGCTCACCGCACCGAAGTCACTCCCATCGAAGCCTGGGCCGCCGGCTTCGAACGCAGAGTGACCGTGGCGATCGTACTGGCTGCGTTTGTCGGGATCACTCAAGACCGCGTACGCTTCGCTCGCTTCTTTGAAGCAATCCTCGGCAGCCGGGTCGTCCGGATTTCGGTCGGGGTGGTACTTCATCGCGAGCGCGCGATAGGCTTGCTTGATCTCGTCGCCCGACGCGGCGCGGCTGACTTCGAGGATCACGTAGTAATCACGTTTCTGCACAGGTTTGCGGAGTGTAGACGCGCCCACACCCGGTGCAAATGGCATGGAGCGGTGCGGCCGGATGTGGGATGTATCTCAAATGCCAGGCATCGAGGTTGAGTTCGAGGTCGAAGAGGATGACGCCGGGTACCGGCTGGATGTTTTTCTCGCTCGCCGTGCGTCCGGGCTGAGCCGGGCCAGGGCCAAACGCATGATCGAGGAAGGAGGCGTTCTCGTCGACGGGCGAAGGGTCAGAAAGAGCTACGTCCTCGCCCAGGGCAACCGAATCACTTTGGAAAGCCTTGCGCCCCGAGTCGACTTTCATGCCCGGCCAGACCCAGACGTGCCTATCGTGATCGTGCGCGAAACCGACCGCTACGTCCTGGTCGAGAAGCCGGCGGGAGTTCCAAGTCATCCACTCGAAGAGGACGAGCTCGGCACCATGGCGGGTGCGCTCGTCGCACGGTATCCCGAGATGCGCGGCGTGGGATACTCCAATCGAGAGCCCGGGCTGCTCCATCGCCTCGATACCCACACTTCAGGACTGATGCTGGCGGCTCGCAATCGAGAAGCCTTCGATGCGCTCCGCCAGCAACTTCGTTCGGGAGAGATCGAGAAGCGATACCTCGCGCGATGCCAGGGCGTCGTCGACGCACCCATAGTCATCGAGACGGCGATTGCGAACGACCCTCGCGATCGTCGCAAGGTTCGCACTTGCACCGACCCGCGCGAGATCAAGCGCCTCGGCGCCCAGGCCGCCCGGACCGAGGTCCTCAGCAGCATCCCTGCCGCCATGGGCTCCTTGCTCGAGCTCCGTGCCAACAACGCCCGGCGACATCAAATCCGCGTCCACCTGGCTTCGATAGGTCACCCTCTGCTCGGCGACACGCTCTATGGAGGCCCGGCGCTCGACGAGCCCGCGCACCATCTCCTTCACGCCAGCGCGATCAAACTGGGGACGGAGACCATGGTCACGAGCCTTTGGAAGTATGCGATCTCAGACCCCTTGCCAGCATCGTGAGAGCCGCAAAATGGGCATTTTTGAGGGGCTAACGCTTTGGGCGCTGCGATCGTCGATCACGTTTACGATCGCTCTTCCCAGGATGTAGCTGGGAACGAAGCTGCTCGACCTGATCACGGAGGTCTGCGGCCTTTTCGAACTCCAGCTCTTCGGCGGCGAGTAGCATCTCGCTTCGCAGCTCTTCGATGCGCGCGGGTATGTCAGCAGGACTTCCTGGCAACTCACCCCGTTTCAGAATCGGAATCACGACGTAGTCGCCTTGTCCCGTGGATGGATCCATCTCGAGGACGGCCTTCTTGATCGTCTGCGGAGTGATTCCGTGTTCCGCGTTGTACCTGGCTTGACGCTCGCGTCTTCTCTCAGTCTCTTCGATCGCGTATCGCATCGCGTCGGTGATTCGGTCCGCGTACATGATGACCTCACCGCCTGCGTTCCGAGCGGCGCGGCCGGTCGTTTGGATCAGCGAACGAGCCGAACGGAGAAAGCCTTCCTTGTCGGCGTCGAGAATGCCCACGAGCGAGACTTCGGGCAGATCGAGCCCCTCTCGCAAGAGATTGATCCCGACCAGAACGTCGAACTCTCCCCGCCTCAAATCTCTAAGAATATCAACACGTTCCAGGGTGTCGATGTCGCTGTGGAGGTACCGAATGCGCACCCCGAGCTCTCCGTAGTACTCGGTGAGATCTTCGGCCATGCGTTTGGTCAAGGTCGTGACCAAGACGCGCTCGTTTCGTTCCACGCGCTGGCGAATCTCACCGAGAAGATCGTCAACCTGGTGCTTGGTCGGTCGCACGTTGATCTGCGGATCGAGGAGGCCCGTAGGTCGAATGACCTGTTCGACGAGCACACCGCCCGCTTGCTCGATCTCCCAATCGCCCGGCGTCGCGCTCACGTGGATCACTTGGCCTACGCGTTCCTGCCATTCGCTGAAGCGCAGGGGCCGGTTGTCGAGGGCACTGGGCAATCGAAACCCGTGCTCCACCAAGGTCTCCTTCCGCGAACGATCACCGCGAAACATTGCACCGAGCTGAGGCACCGTGATGTGTGATTCATCGAGAATCACCAGAAAATCGTCCGGGAAGTAGTCGAGCAAGGTCGGCGGCGGCTCTCCTTCTTTGCGCCCCGAAAGGTGCCGGCTGTAGTTCTCGATTCCATGGCAGAATCCCATCTGTTCGAGCATCTCCAGGTCGTACATCGTTCGCTGCTCGAGACGCTGTCTTTCGAGCAATTTGCCCTCAGATTCGAGCTTTGGGAGCCATTCCAAGAGCTCGGCGCGGATCGATTTGATCGCCCGTTGGCGGTGCTCGTCCGGAGTGACGTAGTGGCTCCCCGGATAGACGCCGTACTGCTCCAGCTCCTCGTGCACTTTGCCTCGTGTCGGGTCGATCTCGACGATTCGTTCGATCTCGTCGCCCCAATACTCGATACGAACGGCCAGGTTTTCCGAGTGCGCCGGGAAGATCTCCACGACGTCACCGCGCACCCGGAACGTCCCCCGATGGAAATCGATGTCGTTGCGCTTGTATTGAATGTCGACGAGCCGCCGGAGCAAGCGGTCGCGTCGGAACTCCTGACCCACTTCCAGGTTGATCAGCATCTCTTGGTACCATTCGGATGAACCGATACCGTAGATGCAGGAGACGCTCGCAACGATGATCACGTCGCGCCGCGACAGCAGGGAGCGAGTCGCGCTGTGCCGCATGCGGTCGACCTTGTCGTTGATGATCGCGTCTTTTTCGATGTATGTATCGCTCGAGGGGATGTAGGCTTCGGGCTGGTAGTAGTCGTAGTAACTGACGAAGTACTCGACCGCATTGTTCGGAAAGAGCTCGCGCATCTCGCTGTAGAGCTGGGCGGCCAAGGTCTTGTTGGGCGCGATGATCAGCGTCGGGCGCTTGGTGGTCGCGATGACGTTGGCGACCGTGAACGTCTTTCCGCTCCCCGTGATTCCGAGCAGAACCTGATGCGGGTCCCCATTCGAAAGTCCCTGTAAAAGCTCCGAAATTGCCGCTGGCTGGTCTCCCTTGGGCCGCAATTCGGTGATGAGCTCAAGGTCCCTCCCCATCAGCGGAGCCTATCACCCCTTGAAAACGGGAGCAGGCCCATTAGTGAGCAGCGTATGAACTTCGAACGGCTCCTCGACGTGACCACCGCAACGGCGGCCAGTGCGGCCCGGCCCAACTTCGGCAACGTGCACTACGCGCGGGCGAAAGTGCCAGAGCAGCCGCTCGAGATTTACGAGTTCGAAGTCTGCCCGTACTGTCGCATCGCGCGGGAAGCGATGTCGGCGCTCAGCCTCGACCCCATCGTCTACCCCTGTCCGAAAGGCGGAGCTCTCTTCCGAGAGAAGGTCAAGCGCCAGGGAGGTCGCTACCAGTTTCCGTACCTCGTGGATCCGAACACCGGAGTTTCGATGTACGAGTCAGCCGACATCGTCGAATATCTCTTTCGTGAGTACGGGGACGGACGTGCCCCCTGGTTTCTCAAGCAGCGCGCGTTCGCGGTCTCGACGTCGATGCTCGCATCTGCGTTTCGCCCGACGCGGGGCAGGCATGCGGTTCGCTCGCGGCAGCCCGAGAAGCTGCTCGAGCTCTACTCGTACGAGGGCTCGCCCTTCTGCCGAATCGCCCGCGAGGCCCTCTGCGAGCTGGAGCTTCCGCATCGGCTCCACAACGTTCCCCGCCGAAGCCCCGATCGGGACGGCTTCGTGGCGATTTCCGGAAAGATGCAAGTGCCCTATTTGCTCGATCCAAACACCGGAATTCAGATGTTCGAGTCGGGCGACATTCGCCGGTATCTCTACGAGACCTACGCGGTCGACCCGGCCGAAGCCTAGCCGTTTTTGCGAGCGAACGTCTTGGCGAAGTCCACGAACGTTTGAACGTCGGACGGCTCCATGGCGTTGTAGATCGAGGTGCGGATGCCGCCGACGGAACGGTGGCCTTTGATCCCGACCATGCCGGCAGCGGCCGCTTCGGCGATGAGCTTCTTTTCGAGGTCCTCGCTAGGAAGCCGGAAGACTGGATTCATCACCGATCGGGACTCGCGCTCCACCGGACATCGGAAGAAGTCGGGGTTCTCGTCGATCATGCCGTAGATGTAGCCGGCCTTCTCGAGGTTCCGCTTCTCCATACCCGGGGCGCCACCCTGATCACGGACCCAACGCAGGACGTTGCGCACCATGTAGACCGGGAACGTCGGAATCGTATTTTGAAGTGAGTCGCCTGCGAGGATGGTCTTGTATCGGAAGATCTTCGGGATGGTGCTCGGGCTGCGCTCTGCCAAGTCCTTGCGAAGAATCAGGATCGTGATCCCCGCTGGGCCGAGGTTCTTCTGGGCTCCCGCGTAGATCAGACCGAACTTGGAAACGTCGATCGGTCGCCAGAGGATGTCGCTCGACATGTCCGCGACGAGAGGAACGTTCCCAGTGTCAGGGTACGTGTGGAACTGCGTGCCCATGATCGTGTTGTTCGTCGTGAAGTGCACGTAGGCCGCCTTCGGATCCAGGTCGAGCTCGGCCTGATTCGGGACGCGCGTGTACTTCCCGTCGACCTTCCCGCTCCCAGCTTCGCGAGCCGCGCCGAGGATCTTTGCCTCCTCCATGGCTTTGTCGCTCCAGACGCCCGTATTGATGTAGTCGGCAGACTTGCCTTCGCCGCGAAGATTCATCGGGACGAGAGCGAACTGACCTGACGCTCCACCCTGCATGAAGAGGACTTCGTGGGTGTCGGGAATGTCGAGGAGCTCGCGAAAGAGAGACTTCGCTTCTTGGTGCACTTTCTCGTACGCCGCAGCGCGATGGCTGTGCTCGATGAGCGACATCCCGGTGCCCTCGTGGTCGAGGAACTCGTTGTGAGCGTACTCGAGTGCCGGCAACGGAAGGGTTGCGGGTCCCGCATTGAAGTTGATGACGCGAGCCATAGGCGGCGGAGCCTAGCCGCGGTTTGGGGCGGCGCAACTCGCTCGGTCGTCCGGGCGGAACACCTCGAAAAACGGTGGAGCTGAGGGGGATCGAACCCCTGACCTCCGCATTGCGAACGCGGCGCTCTCCCAACTGAGCTACAACCCCGAGGTCGGGCGTTCGTATAGCCGCGCCGCCTCCGCGTGCAACTCGACCGGGCCTGATCAGGCACTCAGGAGGTAATTTCTGGCCCGGGGACCCGCTTGCCGATGGGGTCTCCAAGCCTCTACCTTGAAGCCATGGGGGAGACGCAAGGAATAGCTCGCTGCGCGAGCGGGGCGGCAGTTTTGTCGCTCGCGCTGCTGTTCGCCATGCCGGCTCTCGCGCAACAGACGCCGGACGACGCGGCGGCGCGAGAGTACTTCGAGCGCGGTCGCTCAGCGTTCGAAGAGGCCGACTACGAATCCTCGTTGGTCTACTTCCGACATGCATACGGCTTGAGTGGGAGAAGCCAGCTTCAGTACAACATCGGCGTGGCAGCGGATCGACTTCAGCGAGAAGAGGAAGCTCTCGACGCGTTCGAGCAATACCTGCGCGACACCGAAAATCCGGCGCGCGAAGCGGAGGTGCGGAAACGCGTCACTGCGCTTCGAAAATCGATCGCAGAACGCAAGGCGACCGAGCGCGCGCTCGAGGAAGCCGCCATCCGTTACCAAGCAGCGGGGCGGCTCGAGGACACGAGCGATGGCAAGCGGATTGGGCGCTCAGCGCTCATCGGGGGAAGTGCATTGGCCGCGGTGGGTGTCGGCGGCATAGCGGCCATGGCCGTGGGACTTGCGCGCGACGGCGCGTGCTCAGATCAAGTCGCGGGGCGCTGCGTCACCGAAAGCGCGGCGACGTCCTGGACTTGGGTGTACGGAGGACTTGGAATCGCCGCGTTGGCAGGCAGTGCAAGCTGGATCGCAGTCAGTGCGAAGCGGAGGAAGAGCAAGGGCGAAACGGAGGTTTCCATCACTCCGACCGGCTTCATGGTATCAGGAAAGTTCTAGGCTAGTATCACGAGTGATTCTTCCGGGGGGTGCTTGAGAACCTTCAAACTTTCAATATCTTGAGCAGCTGCGAAGCGGCGTCGACGAGCTGCTCCGGACTTTGGACGCGAGGCACGCTCAGAATCGCTATGCGCGGGAAGTAATCGGCCAAGACGTCCGCGTTGGAGCTTCGACTCAGGTCGTTTTCGGTATCGCCCTCCACGTCGTTGAGCACGATGGCGTGCACCGAGATCTTTCTTTTCCGGAGCGCTTCGACCGCGGTGAGCGTGTACGAGAGCACTCCAAGCGAGTTGCGCGCAACGAGCACCGTCTGCAGATCCAAAAGCGAAGCGAGATCCGCGATGCTGTGCTCCCGGTCGATCGGAACCAGAACCCCGCCGACCCCTTCAACGATAGTGTAGTCCGCATCGCTTGCGAGCTCCCGGATGCGCGCGGCTAGCTTGCGAAGCGATCCGACGGCCGGACCTCCACGCTTCTCGATCGCGTACGGGGCGAGTGGCTCCTTGGCTCGGTAGAGGCCCGGAGCTCTCGCGAGGGACTCGTTGCCGCAGGCACGGGCGAGCTCGAGCGCGTCCAGCGGATCTGGATCCACTCCGGATTCGATCGGTTTGATCGAAGCGACGCGCTTGCCGGTTTGAACGCAGGCTCTGGTCAACGCAGTCGCGAGCCAAGTCTTCCCAACTCCGGTGCCGGTTGCTGTGATGAACGCGCCTTTCATCCGCTGGCCTCCTATCGTTTGAGGACGATCGAAGCGAAGGCCGCGATCACCTGTTCGATTTGCTCTGCTTGGTGCGTGGCCATGGGTGTGAGCCGAAGTCTAGCTGTACCCGCGGGCACCGTCGGTGGTCTGATGCCCTGAACGAAGACCCCTCGTTCGAGCAGCTTCGCCGAGAGCTGCATCGTACGACGATTTTCCCCAATCAAAACAGGGATGATCTGACTTTCTCCCTCCGGGATTTCGAACCCCGATTGAGCAAGCCCGGAACGCAGCTTCGAGGCGTGTTCCAGCAACCTGACCCTCGCGTGGTCGGCTTCGCGAACCAGACGGAGCGCGGCGATCGCAGCGCGGGCGAGCATCGGTGGAGGCGCCGTCGAATAGACGAAGCTCCGCGCGCGATTGCGAACCAGCGTCACCACCTCTTCGCTTGCCGCGACGAACGCCCCGGCCAGGCCGAAGGACTTTCCAAGTGTTCCGACGATGACATCGGGCTCGATCCCGAGCGCTGCAGACAGGCCGCGTCCGTTCGGTCCGAAGACACCAAGTGCGTGGGCCTCGTCGACCATGAGACCGGCGTCATAGTCGCGAGCCAAGGCGTGGAGCTCTCGGAGCGGCGCGATAACGCCGTCCATCGAGAAGAGGGAGTCGGTGACGATCAAGGCCTTCCGGGCTCTCGCGCGATGCTGCGCGAGCAGAGATTGGAGATGTTCCGGGTCGCGATGGGAGTAGACGAACACCTCAGCGCGTGACAGGCGCGCCCCGTCGATCACGCTAGCGTGATTGAGCGCGTCGCTGAAGATGGCGTCCCCAGGACCGGCAAGAGCTTGGATCGCACCGACGTTGGCAGCGTAGCCGCTCGAGAAGAGAGCGGCGGCCGGAGCGTGGACGAAGTCTGCGTAGGCGGCCTCTGCGTCGAGGTGTGCGTCCATGGTTCCCGTGACGAGACGGGATGCCGCTGCACCGACGCCGTCGTTGGCGGGCGAGGCAGCTGAGGCGGCAGCGATCGCAGGATGGCTCGCCAAGCCGAGGTAGTTGTTGGAGCAGAAGCAGAGGACCTTGGCGCCATTGATTTCGACCTCGGGGCCCTGTGGACCCGAGATGCGAACAGGACTCCGTAGGAGTCCCGCTGCCTCCAGCTCCGCTAGGGCCTCCCGGATCTGGCGCTGAAAGCCCATGCGCGGAATCTAAGGCGCGGGGTCCCTGGGCGTCAAACGAGTCCGATGGGGCAATGTTGCACGTGAAACATCTCGCGCTGCGGATGAGCTCGGAGGTCGGTGTTGCACGTGAAACATTCAGAACTCGAGAGCGCTGCGGGGATCGCCGTCAAAGGCGTCTTGCACCGTCTGGAGAGCCTCTTCGACCTCTTTGGACTTCCCCTTCGGGAGCACAATCTCGAGGTGAGCGATCAAATCGCCGCGGGGACCCTCCTTTGACTGGATGCCCTTTCCGCGGAGTCTCAGCTTAGAGCCATTCTGAGAGCCAGCCGGAACGGAGAGCTGAACGCTTCCTTGCGGAGTCGGAATGCTGACCTTGGCACCCGCATAGGCCTCCAAGGGAGTCACGGGCACCTGAACATGAAGCTGCTTGCCACGCATCGAGAAGTAAGGGTGCTTTCGCACCCTGACCTGCAAGACCAGGTCGCCCGCCGGCCCGCCCTGAGCTCCGGAGCCGCCCTGTCCGCGGAGGCGAATCTTGCCCTCATTGCGCGCGCCGGCCGGGATTCGAACTTTGATCGTTCGCTCCCCCTCCGCCGAGCGAAGGCTCAGCTCCTTGGTACAGCCGAGAACGGCGTCGCGGAAATCGATCGTCACCTCGGAGCGAAGGTCAGCGCCTCTTTGCGGCGCTCTCACGTACGAGGCCCGACCTGGTCCCGCTCCCCCGAAGAGATCCTCCAGGTTGAACTCGACGTGACGGCCGCCACCGCCACTGCCGCGCCCCCCTCCGCGAAAGATCTCCCCGAAGTCGAAGCCCCCGAAGCCGCCGGCTCCTTGGCTTGCCGCGTGGTAAACCTCAGGGTCGAATCCTTCGCGCAGACCCATCTCACCAAACTCGTCGTAGAGCTTCCGTTTCTCGGGATCGGACAGCACCATGTAGGCCGCCGACACGTCTTTGAATCGTTCCTCTGCCGCCTTGTTGTCAGGGTTCCGATCAGGATGCAGCTTTTTGGCGAGTTGCCGGTAGGCCTTCTTGATCTCTTCAGGGCTCGAGCTCCGCGAAACCCCCAAGACTGCGTAGAAATCAGTGTCAGCCATGACCACCTAACCTAACCACCCAGGATAACCTTTCAACGGCGATTTCATCGCGCGGAGCGGCTTGAGGGACTGCGCCGAGGCCAACTGCGACAACTTTGTCTCTTATGAGTATATTTTGTGACAAGCCTGTCCCCTCATGCTCTGAGATAGCCGTTCTTGCTGCCTTTGGACCTGCATGATA
>DASRZF010000185.1:0-3440 GCA_035686645.1 Polyangiales bacterium | reverse complement strand
TGCTGCAGGCGACCGAGACGCAAGCCAGGGCGGCCATACCAAGGATCATTGTGCTTAATCGCATTTCTCAGGCCCTCCGCTTTTCTAAATCATCCCGCCCGGCATCGAGGAACAAACAATGACCACACTTTCTCGGGAATTCAAGCGGGAGGTGCTTCGGGGGATTCCTCCGATTTGGGGCGTCATTTCTGAGTCGCTATCCTGTTGAGTATGGTCTACCAGGCTGGGGTTCAGCGGGATCGCTCGCGAAGGGCGCAGAGCGCTATCGTTGCGATCGTCTTTTCGATTTGCGTGGGCTGCGGAGGTTCGAGCGCGGACCCTCGGGGCGGAGGCGGAGCTGCAGGCGGCGGCGGCGGAACCGGAGGCGCAGGGGGCAACCCAGAGTGCACGAGCAGCGAGCAGTGCCTGGCCCCTGAAGTCTGCGAGCCCGTCACGCAGACCTGCGTCGCGCCCCTCATCTCGTGCACGAGTCAGACCGAGTGTACCGGCGGAACCTACTGCCTGACGCCATCGAACGTCTGCGTGCCATCCGCGGTGGGCACATCCTGCGCAGGTCCGGACAACTGCAATGGAGAATGCCTCAACGGTTTTTGCGGGTGCAGCGGTGTTGCGCACGAACGACAGCTCGAGAGCAGTCCGCTCGACATCTACCTGGTGCTCGATCGTACGGGGAGCATGGGCACCGACTGCTCTTACGTCGCGGGAAGCTCGCCGCCGGTGAGCTCGAAGGCATGCTTCGCGACCTATGCTCTGGCCGACTACCTCATCAACGTATCTCCTTCCGTCGACACGAGTCTTGCATTCAACGTCATGTCACTGTCGAACGATTGCAGCGGCGCGTCCTATGACCCTGCGCTCATTGCGAGCACCTCGCTGCCAGTCGCCTCGGACAGCGCCCTCATCCAACGCATAAGCGACGAAAATTTCAGTGGTGGATACGGTACCCGGATCGAAGGCGCGCTTCGGGACATTGCCAACTACACTGTCAACCATCAAGCGGCCGGTCGCGAGATGATCGGCGTTCTCATCACCGACGGAGACGCCACCAACTGCCAGACCAACAATTCCACCCTTGCCGGGATCATCGAAGACCACCTCACGGACACGGGCCTTCGAACCTTCATCATCGGGATGAATGGCGCCAACGAGGACAAGCTCGAGGAGCTCGCCATTGCCGGTGGTGCCGATCCACACGACGACTTCTGCGGCGGTGTGGCTCCTCCATGCCACTACTGGAACGTGGGCGACGCCTCGGGCGACGTGCTGGCGAGCGCTCTACAAGCGATTTCCCAGCAGGCAGTACCACTGCCCTGTGAGATCGACGTGACTGGCCTCACTGCTCCCGAGGGGGAAGTCCTCGACTATGGCCGGGTCAACGTGACGCTCACCGAGGGTACAAGCGTCACCACCATCCCGCAGGCGGCGAACGAGGCTGCATGCCCGACCGATCAGCCGGCCTGGTACTACGATAGCCCGAGTGCGCCCAGCAAGATCTTCCTCTGCGAAGGCGCTTGCGCGACGGTGAGCGCTGCGGGTGACGGAGCGGAGCTCAACGTGGTGGCCGGCTGCACAAATACGATCGTCGTGCAGTGAGCTAGGGCCTAGGCCCAGCCCAGGCGATCGCTGGCACCAGGCCCCCGTAGTAGAAAACGTTCGGCAAGATACGCAGGAGATAACCCGCATCCGAACCCGTTGTGAGGATGAGCGCATCGGCTGTAGCCCACAGGGCATAATATACGAGGACAAAATTCGTCACCCGCCGTGTCCACAGAAGCGCGCGGCTGCGCCGGGGCAGGTAAAGGCGACTGATGCCGACTGCGAGCAATACGAACAGCGACTCGTAGACGAAGAACAGGACCCGAGAATCGTTCGAGCCCAACGCGACCATCGCCAGCTGCGATAAGATGGGCACGAGCAGCGTCCAGACGCACGCTCGTATCAAAGCTCCAGCGCTCACCGAGAGCGCACCATCGGGTTTTGCGATTTCGACGAAGAGGAAGTACCGGAAATCGCCGAGAAGCACGAAAGCCAGAGGAACAAATGAGGCCGCCGCCCCGGTCAATGAACCGATTCCAAGAACCTGGTTACTGGTGAGCCAAGCATCGAGAAGCGACATGGTTGCGAGCACGACGCAATACGCGCGCACCGTGCTCGAGAGGCCAGTCCGCGACAGAGCGGCCGCAAGCCCGAGGATCGTCGCCGCCCAGAGGAGCAGAGGATGCTGGATGAACGAACCGTAGAGCTCCGCGTAAGTCACGGACCGTCCGGCGCTATCTTGTGTGACGCCATCACGTCCAGATACGCGACGATCTCGTCGATGATCCGCGCGCGGTCTGGAAGCTCCGGATTCAGAGGGGGCATGCGTGGAGCGCGGCGCATGCTCGTGGGATCGTCGATCCACTTCCGGAGCCACTCGTCCTTCATGTATTCGGTGGGGTTGGCCGGGTGGTTCAGCTCCGGGCCGATCGCGCCTCCGTGCCCGTTGATCGTGTGGCACTTCGAACAGTGAGCGACAAAGGCATCGAAGCCTGCGACGACTTCTTCGCCGGCCTTGGGGGGCGGCGCCATCTCGCGAAATCGCGATCGAAACGAGACCAGGTCGATTCGAACGACCTGGTAGGGCCAACCGTAGTCACCCTCGTTGCGTACTCGCGCATTGTCCAGGTTCTCCCAAACGACATAGAAAGGTCCGAGGTCGATTCGCTTTCTCGTCCCCTCTTCGTCCTTGAGGACCGTGAATCCGGCATCGCCGGGTCGATCGATCGCCAGAAATGCCCGATGTTCCAATACGCGTCGCACGGGGATCGTTGGTTCATATCCGTCGAGACAAGTAAATAGAATCGCTTCGTGTGTTCGCCACGAAGGTCCATAGGCTTCGTCGAGCACCTGCTCGAGTGGTAAAGCGGTGAATGCAACCTGCTCATGCTCGTACGGCTCGAGCACCACGAGGCGGCGGGGCTCGATGTGCTGTGTCAGGTCTCCGAGCGTGAGGGATTTCGTCGGCTTGGACTCGACGAAAAACCCGAGCACTCGGCGCTCCTCGTCGCTTGCCGAATTTCGGTCGCCGCGGGCACAAGCCAACCCGCCGTACGCTATCGCCGCGCACGCGATGGCCAGGACTATAGCCCGCCGGCCTGAGCTAGCGTTTTTCACCGGGGCTCTAGCCACGCCCATGGGCAAGGCTCATTCACTCTCGTCGCCGAGGCATCCGAGTGCGTGCTCGGTGCGGGTGACCGACGCGGCACTCTGAGGACCGCGACTGATCATGCACAGGTGTCGGGCTTCGGATTGCACCCGTACGCCTCGCGCATGGCCCGATTCCATCATCTCTCGAGCGATGTCGCGCACGAGGTCCTCCTGAATCTGGAAACGTCGCGCGTATGCCTCGACGAGACGCGGCAGCTTCCCGAGTCCGAGAATTCGGTCTCCCGGCACGTAGG
>DASRZF010000184.1:0-2631 GCA_035686645.1 Polyangiales bacterium | reverse complement strand
TGGAGATCCAGGTCTCTATGTGATTGCGACAATCTCAGGCCTCACCGACGTCGACGCGATCACACTGTCCACCGCCAATTTGATCGAGGCGGGTCGCCTCGATCCGGGGTCCGGTTGGCGCGCCATCGTGCTCGCTAGCCTCTCCAACTTGGTCTTCAAAGGCGTGCTCGGCAGCGCGCTTGGAGGCCGAGCACTGATGAAGCATCTCGCGCCCCTCTTCCTCACTTCGATCGCGGCAGGGATCACAGTCCTCCTGCTTTGGCATTGACGGGAACGATCCGAGATGGGGCCTTCCGGGTAACCGTCCCTCGCGCTGCTACTGCTTGGCCAGGAGGTCGCGGATCTCTTCCAAGAGGACCTGCTCCTTGGGCGGGGGAGGGGGAGCGGCCACTTCCGCTTTCTCTTCCTTACGACGTAGAGAGTTCATCCCTTTGATCATCATGAAAATCACGAATGCGATGATGACGAAGTCGAACACGCTCATGATGAAAGCACCGTACTTGAGCACTGCGGCGCCCGCTGCTTCTGCGGCCGCAAGCGATTCATAGCTGCCGTCACCCAGCAAGACGTAGCTCTGGCTGAAATCGACGCCGCCGGTGAAGAGTCCGACTACCGGCATGAGAACGTCGCCGACCAGCGAAGCGATGATCTTACCAAAGGCGGCTCCGATGATGATGCCGACCGCCATGTCCATCACATTGCCCTTCAGGGCGAACTCTTTGAACTCTTTGAGCATCTCTTTCTCTTCCCTTTCATTGCCTCGGACGGAGGCGTGCTCGTATGCATGGATCCCGGCAGGGCCGCAACCGCTGCGCGCAGCCAAGCACGTGACCCCCGTTTCCCAGCGAATATGACGCCGAGCTTGGTGGCGACTACGCCGGCTGGCGGGCCAGGATTTGCCGCATCAGTTTCGCGGTAGCCGTAGCGCGCGCTTCGAAGCCTTTGGCGGCGTAGAGCTCTGCGGCGCGCCGGTAGGCCATCACCGCGTCGACGTCCCTGCCCATTCGGCGCAGCAGGTCGCCCTTTCGATGCGACCATCGGGGCTCGTCGGGCCTCCTTCTTTCGATCCGCTCGTAGAGATCGAGCGCTTCAGCGACACGCCCGAAACGGAGTGCGTCGCTGATCTGCGCATGAAGATCCGAGGTACTGCTCTTGCGTTCGCGCATAGGCCCAACCAAGACTTGCATCTGTTGCATCGCACAACGCGACGCGGGGAGGACGATTAGAAAACACCCGTTTCAGCCCTGCGTCTATACGTAATTATTCGTTCATCTGATCCTGCGGTCAGGGTCCATGATGAAAAATACCGTCATTTCAGGCGTTTGTAATCGCGCTCGTTCAAGTGCCGTAGGATCCGCCGAGGTGGTCGTATGGGTCCACGCCTTCGCCGAGCGTCTCCTCGTAGTCCAGCTTGTCGATGATGCGCTCGAGACCTCCGGCCACGTATGCGAGAAAGTCGCGGCTCGAGAGAATACCCACGGGCTTTCCGTTCTCTGTCACCGGCAGGTGGCGCACATCCAATGCAAACTGCATCTCCGCGCATTTGCGCACCCGGGTACCGACATCTACCGTGACGACCTCTGCCGTCGCGACTTCCGAAACCAGCGTCGTGCTCGGATCCTTCCCGAGGGCCACGACTCGGCTGACTACATCGCGCTCGGAGAGAATGCCTTGCATCACTCCGCCTTCGACGACGAGTACCGCGCCTACGTGGTTCTGGGACATGGTTCGAGCCGCGTCTGCGACGGAATCGCCCGGCTTCACCGTGATCATCTCCGTCTTCATCAACGAACCGATAATTGCCATGGGGTCGCCTCCTTTCAGTGACGGGCTAGCCTACCCGACGAATTGATGGGACGCATTCGCTTGGTTGTCGACGCGTTCCGTGCTTAAGTCTCTCGTGGATCCAAACCAGAGAGGGTGCGGTGATGAGGATGGTGTCTTCGGGTGCGATGAACGGAGGGCGGTCATGACCAAGCAAGCATTGCTGCGCATATTGGCCGTCGTATGTGGGCTGCTCGTCTTCCAGGGGTGCAAGGTTCGCACAGGTGTAGTCGACACGAAGGATCCGGTCGTGGTGCTGGAATATGGCGTTGGGCCGAGGACTCCCCTTCGCTACGCAATCGACGAGGGTTCCACCACCACTACAACCTTGGAGATCTCGACTTCGTCGATGATGACGACGACTAGCAGTGGCGAGAAATTGACCAAGGGGCCGAGCCTTCGCTTCGTGGTGTCCTCCGGTCCTGCGATCAAGCTCCCGACGGGCAACGTCCGTTTGGACATTCGAATCGTCGATGCCGAGGCGGTGCTGCCGCCTGGATTCGAACCGCAAGCCTCGCGTGATTTCAGCCAAAGCGCTGCGCTCCTCAGAGGCGTAGGTGGTTGGATCGAGGTCGACGACCGCGGGAACATCGTGCGCAGCGAGCTGGACCAGGCGGCGAAGAATCCGAAGGTGCCCACGCGGTTGCTCATGACGATCGTTCAAGAGCGAACGTCGCTGGCACGTGTCGTTTTTCCTGCCGAGCCGGTGGCACTGGGCGCTCGTTGGGAGGCCCGCAAACCGCTGAAACTCTACGGCTTCGAAATTCAGCAGACCGACCGGTACACGCTTCGGGACAGGAGCGGCAA
>DASRZF010000183.1:0-6984 GCA_035686645.1 Polyangiales bacterium | reverse complement strand
GTACCAAGTGATTCTCAAACCCTCGCCGCTCGACATCCAGGAGCTCTACCTAGAGTCGCTCCGGGCGCTCGGTACGGACCCGAGCCGCCACGACATCCGCTTCATCGAGGACGACTGGGAGTCACCGACCCTGGGCGCATGGGGTCTCGGCTGGCAGGTCTGGCTCGACGGGCTCGAGATCAGTCAATTTACCTATTTCCAGCAATGCGGTGGCATCGACTGTAAACCGATCAGCGGAGAGCTGACCTACGGGCTCGAACGCATCGCCATGTACCTTCAAGACGTCGACGACGTGTACGAGCTCCAATGGGCCCCTGGCATCCGCTACGGCGACCTCTACAAGCGAGCCGAGTGGGAGTGGAGCACCTACAACTTCGAGCAGGCTGATATCGAGCTGCAGAAGAACCTCTTCGGGGAGTACGAGAAGCAGGTCGCGATGCTCCTCGGCCTAAGCGACACGAAGGGGAAGGGCGGCGCACTGCAGTTTGACCGTGAGCCGCTCGAGCGATTGGCGCTCCCCGCCTACGATGCGGTCATCAAGTGCAGCCACTACTTCAACGTACTCGATGCCCGGGGCGCGATCAGCGTGACCGAGCGCCAGCGTTACATCGGCCGTGTGAGGATCCTCGCAAGAGCGGTTGCCGAGTCGTGGTACGCGCAGCGCGAAGCCCTCGGCTTCCCACTGCTGGACGAGCTCGCAGCGGCTCAATGACCCGTTTCTAGCCCCGCCCCGTTGCGTCCCTGGATCCGGTCTGGTAGCAACGCCACTCCATGTCATCGGAGTTTCTGCTGGAGATCGGGACCGAGGAGCTGCCTGCATCCTTCGTGACCCACGCCTTGCGCTCGATGAAGTCGAACGCAGTGGAGCTACTGGGCCAGGCCCGGCTAGGAACCGATGCGTTCGAGGTGGAGACCTTGGGCACGCCTCGAAGGCTCGCGATCCGCGTCCGAGGACTTGCGCAGCACCAGCCTGATCGAGACGAGACGGTGATGGGGCCACCCTGGAGCGCGGCATTCGAGGCGAATGGCACGCCAAAGAAGGCCGCCGTCGGATTCGCCAAGAAGCACGGCGTCGCGGTGGGAGACCTTCGCAAGCAAACGACCGACAAGGGCGACTACGTGAGCGTGCGCGTGCATGAGGCGGGGAAAGGCACCCACGAAGTGCTGAGGGAAATCCTTCCGGTGCTCTGCCAGCGAATCACATTTCCGAAATCGATGCGCTGGGGCGCTGGTGAAATCGCGTTCGGCAGGCCGATTCACTGGATCGTCTCCTTGCTCGAGTCCGACGTCGTCGGTTTCGAGTTCGCTGGCGTGAGTGCCGGTCGCGCCAGCAGGGGGCATCGATTTCTCTCACCTGCGAGCTTCGACCTCGAGAGTGCGGATCGGTACGAAGCAGCTCTGGAAGACGCGCACGTCCTGGTCGACTTGCTGCGGCGCAAGGCTCGCATGATGGACGATCTAGTCGCCTCCGCGAAATCGCTGGGAGGAGTGCTCGAGCCTGACGCGTTTCTGGCCGACGAATGTGTTTCGCTCGTCGAAGAGCCCTTCATCGTCCCCGGGAGCTTCGACGAGTCGTATCTCGAGCTACCTGACGCGGTCGTCATCTCGGTCATGCGCGATCACCAGCGATACTTCGCCGTTCGGGCGTCCAAGGGCGGGCCTCTGCTCCCTGCGTACTTGAATGTAGTCAACACCGCCGAAGATCCGGAGACCATCACGAAAGGCAACGACCGGGTCCTTCGCGCCCGGCTCGCCGATGCCCGCTTTTTCGTCGAAGAGGATCGCAAGTACCCGCTCGCAAGCAGGCTCGAGAAGCTCGAATCGGTCGTATTCCAGACGAAGCTAGGCTCGATGGGCGCGAAGGTCCGACGACTCCAATCGAACGCCCGTGCGCTCGCCGAGCGAGCCGGCGCCGACGTCGACGCTTGTGTCGCGGCAGCCCGGCTCTGCAAGGCGGACCTGGAGACGCTCATCGTATTCGAATTTCCCGAGCTCCAGGGCGAGATGGGTCGTTGGTACGCTCTGCGCGAAGGAATCGACCCCTCGGTCGCCGATGCGATTCGCGATCACTACCGGCCTCAAGGCGCGGACGACGTGGTCCCTGATCAAGTGGTGGGCGCCGTAGTCGCCGTGGCCGACCGGATCGACACCTTGGTGGGATGCTTCGGCATCGGCCTCGTTCCTACTGGCTCGGCCGACCCGTTTGCTCTGCGACGCGCTGCACTCGGGATCATTCGCATCGCGCTCGAAGGTCCCATCGACGTCGACCTTCATGAGCTGATCGCCCAATCGCGCACCGCATACGAGGGCGACGCTGATCTCATCGCCGCAGAGGATCTTCGCGCCTCCCTCGACGATTTCTTCCGCGGCCGAATCCGCGGCGTTCTCAAGGATTCGCACGGTGGCGACCTGGTCGATGCCTGCCTTGGCGCCTGGGATGGCAAGTCGCTGCGCGATCTGCGGAGCCGAATCGAAGCGGTCTCGGAGCTGGGCACCACCCCGGAATTCGAAGCGCTCGCCGTTGCATTCAAGCGCGCCTTCAACATCACC
This sequence comes from Polyangiales bacterium, assembly GCA_035686645.1. GTDB lineage: Bacteria > Myxococcota_A > Polyangia > Polyangiales > Houyiibacteriaceae > SG8-38. The sequence goes on along the minus strand of DASRZF010000183.1, from coordinate 4,434 downwards.
AAAGAGAGCGCGAGGGGCGCCGTCGACCGCTCGCTTCTCGAAGACGGACCCGAAACCGCGCTGGCGGAACGATTCTGGACCGTTCGCGATCAAATCCGAGAAGCAACGGGTGAGCGCCGCTACATGGATGCGTTGAAGCTCGTCGCCAAGGAGCTCGGCGCACCGATCGATCGATTCTTCGAAGAGGTGTTCGTCATGGTCGACGACCCGCGAGTGCGCGACAATCGATTGCGATTACTCGGGGAAATCGCAGATACGGTCAATGGCATTGCGCACTTCCACCAGCTTGGGACAAAGTTGCAGCGCCGTGACCCTTCTTTATCCGTTTGACGCAGAGCTGGACTCGGACGTCCGCCTGCAACTCCTCGGGAAGAAGGCGGCCGGCCTGCAGGAGATGAGCCTCCTCGGAATTCCGGTGCCCCCGGGATTCACCATCACGACCGAGGTCGGCAACCAGTTCCGCAAGACCGCCAGATGGCCGGATGGTCTCGACGCGGCGATCGAGCAGGCACTGCGATCGATCGAGGCGCGGATGGGCAGAGGCTTTGGAGCCGCTGACCAACCATTGCTTCTTTCGGTCCGATCCGGGGCGCCCGTGTCCATGCCAGGGATGATGGACACTCTCTTGAACGTCGGCCTCAGCGAAGGGACGCTGAGCGGGCTCGCGGCGCAGCGCGGCGGTGAGCGTTTCGCTCTCGATTCATACCGTCGCCTGCTGCAAATGTACGGCGCCATCGTGCGGGGGATCGGAGCAGACCGGTTCCAGCGACTGCTGAGTGACCTCAAGACCAAACTCGGATATCCGAGAATGCTCGACTCCGAGATTCCCGTCGTGGCACTCGAGGAGTTGGTCGCCGCGTACCTCTCTTTGATCGACGAAGCATCTGGTTCGCCGTTTCCGCAGGACGTAGACACGCAGCTCTGGGACGCCATCGGCGCGGTGTTCGCGTCCTGGGACAATCCTCGGGCGACGCGATACCGTCGCATGCAACGGATCGACCGGGCCAGCGGAACCGCGTGCATCGTGCAGGCGATGGTTTTTGGGAACGCCGGCGCACGGAGCGGTTCTGGAGTCGCCTTCACCCGAAATCCGTCGAACGGAGACAAGCAGCTCTACGGAGAGTTCCTTCCAAACGCACAGGGCGAAGACGTGGTCTCAGGGATGCGGACTCCCGTCGCGCTCACCAAGAGTGCGGCCGCCCCAGGAAAGGAAGGATTCACTTTGGAGGCATCGCTCCCCGAAGCATTCGAAGCCATTTCATCCTATTGCGCTTCCCTCGAAAAGCACTTCGGTGACATGCAGGATATCGAGTTCACCATCGAGGAAGGGCTCCCGTATCTGTTGCAGACCCGGACGGCGAAACGAGCCGCCAAGGCGGCCGTCCGTATCGCGGTGGACATGGTCAAGGAAGGTGTCCTGAGCAAAGAGGACGCATTGCTTCGGGTCGACGCTCGCTCGCTCGAGCAGCTCCTCAGGGCGCGACTTCCGAGCGACGCCGAGCTGAGTGCGCAGGGGGTCGAAGCGCTCACGGTGGGCCTCCCTGCGGGGCCTGGTGCGGCTTCCGGCCGCATCGTGTTCGGGCCCGACGAAGCCGTTCGCTGGGCTGCAGAAGGGCAAGACGTAATCCTGATTCGTCAAGAGACCAGGGCCGACGACATACACGGGATGAAGGCCGCCAAGGGGGTGGTCACCGCAGCCGGGGGAATGACCTCGCACGCTGCGGTCGTGGCTCGCGGACTCGGCAAGTGCTGCGTGGTGGGGTGCGCCGATCTCGAAATCGACGTCGAGCGCCGCACGGTGCGACTCGCGGGCGCATACTCATCGGAGCCGTTGCGGGAGGGTGACTTGCTGACCCTTGATGGCACGAATGGCAAAGTCTACTCGGGCGCCCTCGATCTAGTCGCATCGGCGACCGTCGACGAGCTTCAGGAGCTGATGTCCTGGGCTGATGAGGTTCGTCGAATGCAAGTTTACGCCGAGGCCGATACGCCGCAGACTGCGCGGGCTGCATTGAGCTACGGTGCGCAGGGGGTAGGCCTCTGCCGGACCGAGCGGATGTTCTTCGCTCAAGACCGACTGTTTGCGATGCGCTGCGCGTTGCTCTCGGTCGAAGACGACCAAAGAAGCAAATGGCTGTCTGATCTCGGACGCGCGCAAGAAGAGGACTTCGCCGAGATCTTCCGCGCGATGGACGGAAGGCCGGTCACGATTCGTTTGCTCGACCGTGCGCTCGGGGAGTTCCTGCCAGAGGACGAAACGGCGTTGAGAGCGGTTGCAGACGCGCTCGACCTGGAGCTCGACGAAGTCATCACGGCAGCCGCCCGGCATCGAGAATCAAACCCGGCATTTGGTCATCGGGGCGTACGCGCGGGCCTCACGATACCAGGCCTCTACGAAATGCAGCTTCGCGCGATGCTGGTCGCCGCGCGCACGTGTACGGACGCCGGCGTCCCAGTCGAGCTCGAAGTCTTGATTCCCATGGTCTCGTACAGCTCCGAGGTGGAAGCCGTTCGCGCCGTATTGGCCCGCGTCCGCGATCAAGTCTTCGTCGAGTCCACGAGCCTCTTCACCTGCCGAGTCGGCGTGATGATCGAGCTCCCGCGCGCTTGTCTGATCGCCGATGAGCTGGCGGAGCTCACGGATTTCTTCTCCTTCGGAGGCAACGACCTCACGCAGACGACTCTCGGCATCAGTCGCGAAGACGCCGGGCGCTTTCTTCCAAGCTACCTCAACGAGCTGGGGATGATGGAAAATGACCCTTTCAACTGCCTCGACGCCCGGGTCGCCGAGCTCATGCAAATCGCCCTCGAACGGGCCAAGCGCCGCAATCAGAGCCTGATTGCAGGGCTCTGTGGCGACCAGGGCGGGAGCCCCGCCACCATCGCCATTTGTGAGCGTCTGGGGCTGGACTTCGTCTCGGCCCCTCTCTCGCAGATTCCCGGTGCCCGCCTGGCCGCGGCCCAAGCGCGCCTCCGATAAAAGGGGTTGCTGGCCGCGCCGGGGCGTGTTGGAATGTAGATTCCTGGAAGATTTTGGTGAGACTGTATGCCCAACGGCGTGACTGAGATTGACGACTCAGAGCGGAAGGCGCCTGATTCGGGGGTGTCGAAGGCCCCGCATGGGCTGCTCGGTCACACGATCGATCAGCGGTATCGGGTCGAGTCCTTGCTCGGCGAGGGCGGAATGGGGCTGGTGTATCGCGTCAGGCATACGCAGCTCAACAAGCCTCTCGCAATCAAAGTGCTCCGCCGCGAGAATACTCGGGATCCCGAGGTGCTAGCCCGATTTCGCCGCGAGGCGGAGAGCGCCTCGGCGATCGGCAACGAGCACATCGTCGATATCAACGACTTCGGCGTGCTCGACGACGGCTCGACATACTTCGTGATGGAGTGCCTCGAAGGAATCGACCTGATCGACGCGATCGACGCCGCGCAGCGCATGCCCGAAGCGCGCGCCATTCGAATCGCCATGCAGGTCTGCCGCGCGCTCGGCGCCGCGCACGATGCTGGGATCATTCACCGCGACCTCAAGCCCGAAAACGTGTTCTTGATCCGGCGCAACGAGACCGACGACTTCGTGAAGGTACTCGACTTCGGGATTGCCAAGGTCGCAAATGGACCCAAGCGCCTCACGCGCGCCGGCGAGGTGCTCGGCACGCCTCATTACATGTCGCCGGAGCAGTGCGAAGGAGACAACGTCGACCACCGGACGGACATCTACGCGCTCGGCGTATTGATGTACGAGATGGTGACCGGTCACGTGCCGCACGACGCGGACACCATGATGGGCATACTCACCAAACAGATGTACGAGGACCCGATTCCACCGAAGGTGCGGGCGCCTCAGGTCTCGGACCAGCTCGAGCAGCTGATCATGCGCTGCCTCGAAAAGAAGCCTGAGCAACGCTATCAGACGATGCACGAGATCGAGGACGACCTGCGACGTGTTCGCGAAGGACAGGAGCCCGTCGGCCCGGACACGGTGACTTTGACACCCACGCGGCCCCCGCGCCCCGCCCGGGCCCGTGTCTCACCACTCTATCTCGGAGGGCTCGGTTTGGCCGTGCTCGCGCTCGTGGGAACCCTGGCGATCAGAGCAGCGAACCAGCGCCCCCAGGTTGGGCAAATGGGTCACCTAGTCCCCGGCGCCGAACCCTCGGAAGCGAGAGCGACGGAATCGATCGAGGAGCCGCCGGTCACCGCGTCAGGCGATGCCCCGAAAGGCGATGTCGAAACGCCATCTCCGAAGAGGGCGCGGCGCAAGGTGCGGCAGGCCTCTAAAGCGCCTTCGCAGCACGACCAGGCCATCCTGGATCCCTGGAAGTAGGCCCCGCTGCCAGTTGCCCCCTCTAGGGTGAACGGCTAGGGTGGCGCCCCATGGGGTCGCGATTCGACCCGCAGGGCGCGCCCATCCGTTTCGCTCTCGGGTTCTTG
>DASRZF010000182.1:0-4205 GCA_035686645.1 Polyangiales bacterium | reverse complement strand
CGGCGCCCTTCATCGGCGCCGGCTTCGCACAGCTCGAATGGATTCGATCGGCACGTCGAACCGTAGCGGTCGCGCTTGCTCTCGGGTTCGCTTGGGCGCTCTGGGTTGCACCGCGCCTCGAGCCATTCGTGCCGTTCGGTTTTGGGGAGCCGAGATTGGGGCATCCGTTCGCGGTCGCCGAAGTGATCCGCGCGAACGTCGAAGAGCCAAAGATCCTAGCGCCGATCCAAGATAGCTGGCCGCTGATGTTCGCTGTTCCGGAGGCCAAGTTCCTCATCGACGGCCGCGTGCCGTTCTATGGGCCGGAGTTCATTCGACGGGTGACCAACAGCTTCAGCGATCCGGCGGCTCTGAACGCGCTGGTCTCGGAGTACGGCGTCGACACGATCGTGCTCGATCACGTCCGAGCGGACCAGAGTGCGGCGGTCGAGTACCTCTCTCGCTCCCGCGACTGGGTGCTCGGCCAGGTTCAGGATCGCCATTCCCTGTTCGTGCGTCCCGAGCGTGCCCCCTCGATGCTTCCGCTCCAAGTGATCGGAGCCGGGTATCGGGTAGGGCGACTGCTCGATTCCGATGTTTCGGATGCACAGATCGAAGCCGAGATCCGACGCATATCGCCGCACCAGAGCTCCGACGCGATTCGAGGATGGGCTCGAGGCCTTCGAGCGCTACGACCGCTTGCGCGCGATGGCGCACGGGCCGGCATACGTATGGCGCGGACGGACGCTGAGCGCGATGCGGCTCGCGAGGCCTATCGACACCTCAGCGAAGCCGCAGCGGTCTATCCTGGTTTCACTTCGATCGAGCTCTATCGGGCGATGGCGGCGTTGGCGGCATGCGATGAGTCCGCGGCGCGGGAGGCGCTGGCCTGGGCTGCTTATTCAGGAGAAACGCGCGAGACTTCTCTGGTCGCCATCGAGCTCGCGCTCCGCATGGACGCAGAAAGCCGACGGGCCGCCGCCGAGTCGAGGATTCTGAGCCTCGCAGGGGATGCGCGGAGCGCCGAGGACCCCTGGGTCATCGCGATCGCGCGAGACCGCGAAGCTCGCTGTCCATGAAGGGGATCCACGGAGCGCGTTGAGGCCGCTCATGCACCTGCGTCGAGCTGCGCGAGAGCCTCGGCCGGGGACATGCTCAGCCGCCAGGGCGCCAAGCGGCTCGGTTCGTCGACCGCAGCGCGCCATTCGGAAAGAAAACGTTGCCGAGGCCACATGCTGGCGCCGAATCGAGCCAGATGTTCGGTGTGGACCTGGCAATCGACGAGACGAAAACCCCAGCTCGCCAGATGTCCGAGCAAGGTCGCAAAAGCGACCTTCGATGCATCGGGTTCGGAAGCGAACATCGATTCGCCCGCGAAGGTTCGCCCGAGCGCGACGCCGTAGAGGCCGCCGACGAGTCGATCGTCGTGCCACGCCTCGATGCTGTGCGCGTACCCGAGTCGGTGGAGTCCGAGGTAGCCTGACTGGAGCTCCGGAGTGATCCAGGTTCCCTGCTGATGTGGGCGAGGCACTGCAGCGCATGCGGTGATCACCTCGGCAAAAGCCAGGTCCGCGGTTATGCGGAGTTGCCCCTTGCGAATTAGTTTGCGCAAGGACCGAGAGACATGGGCCTTCGACGGCCTCAACGCGAAGCGCGGATCAGGCGAAAACCAAAGCAGCGGATAGCCGCGCGCGGGCCATGGGAAGATGCCATTTCGATAGGCCGCCAAGAGACGTTCCGGAGATACGTCTCCGCCGACGGCAACGATGCCTTCTTCATTTGCCCCTTCCGGCGCCGGGAAGGTCAGCTCCTTGTCGAGTAGGTACACGGGCATCGGCGAACGGCTCAGGCTAGCGCAAGCGGCATCTCGGCGGTGGTTCCTTGCCTAGACGCTCTCCGCTCAATGCACGGTGGGCGGCCCGGTCTCGTCGAATGAAAGCACGATTTCGCCGTCCTGGACCGCGGCCCGCGCTGTGCCGCCTTCTTTGAGGTCACCGAACACCATCGCCTCGGCCAGAGGCTTCTTGAGCTTCTGCTCGACCAGACGTGCCATTGGACGGGCGCCCATTTGGGGATCGTAGCCATGGTCGGCGAGCCAGTCGCGCGCCGCATCATCGAGCTCCAGCCGCACCTGTTTCTCGCTCAGCATCGCGCTGAGCAAGCCGATTTCTTTGTCCACCACTTTGCGGATGACCTCTTTTCGGAGCCCGGCAAAGTAGACGACCGCGTCGAGGCGATTTCGGAACTCCGGCGTGAAGATGCGCTCCATCGCCTGCTTCGCGCGACCCTTGGCGAAGTCGCTGGGTCCGTCGCCGCCACCAAAACCAACGACCTTCTCCGTGGCTTCGAAGGCGCCTGCGTTGGTCGTCATCACCAGCACGATGTTTCGGAAATCAGCCTCGCGCCCGTTGTTGTCGGTGAGCTTGGCGTGGTCCATCACCTGTAGGAGGATGTTGAACAGCTCCCCATGGGCCTTCTCGATTTCGTCGAGAATGACCACGGCGTGAGGGTGCTTCCGCACCGCGTCCGTGAGCAGGCCACCCTGGTCGAAGCCGACGTAGCCGGGCGGCGCTCCGATCAGACGCGAAACGGAGTGTCGCTCACCGTACTCGCTCATGTCGAAGCGCAGAAGCTCGACCCCCATCACTCGGGCGAGCTGCCGGGCAAGCTCCGTCTTGCCGACGCCGGTCGGGCCCGCAAAGAGAAAAGACCCGATCGGCTTGTTGTCCGCGCGCAGGCCGGCCCGCGCCAAAGTGATCGAGCTGACGACCTTGTCGATGGCTTCGTCCTGGCCGAAGATCACCTTGCGGAGCTCGGGCCCGAGCTCCTTGAGCTGGTCGCGTTCTTCAGCGCTCACCGATTCGACCGGCACACGAGCCATCTTGCTGACGACCCTCTCGATCTCTTTCACGGTGATGCGATGAGTGCGTTCGCCCTCCGGGCGCATCCGCTCGAGGGAGCCTGCTTCGTCGATCACGTCGATCGCCTTGTCCGGCAAGAATCGCTCGACGATGTGCTTCTGAGCGAGCTGCGCCGCTGCCGCGAGGGCGTCGTCGTCGTACTTCACGTCATGGTGGTCTTCGTAGTACTGGCGTAGGCCCTTGAGGATCTCGATGGTGTCCGCGACCGTGGGCTCGAGCACCTCGATCTTCTGAAACCTGCGCGCAAGGGCTCGGTCGCGCTCGAGATGCTTGAAGTCCGCGTAGGTCGTCGAGCCTAGGCATCGCAACTTTCCCGACGCCAGGGCGGGCTTGAGAATGTTGGAAGCGTCCATCGAGCTGCCCGTCGTCGCGCCGGCCCCGACGATGGTATGGATCTCGTCGATGAAGAGGATCGCGTTGTCGAGCTCTTGCAGTCGTTTCATGACCGCCTTGAGACGCTCTTCGAACTGGCCGCGAAACTTGGTTCCTGCGAGCAGGGCGCCCATGTCGAGCGAGTAAATCTCGGCATCTTCGAGGATCTCTGGGACCTTGCCTTCGTGGATGCGTAGGGCGAGCCCCTCGGCGATTGCCGTCTTACCCACGCCTGGTTCGCCGACGAAAACAGGGTTGTTTTTGCGCCGGCGACAGAGCACCTGGATGGTGCGGTCGAGCTCTTCATTGCGGCCGATCAAAGGGTCGATGCGTCCCTCGGCGGCCTCCGTGATCAGGTTGGTGGCAAACGCCTCGAGGGGATCGCGACCCGCGGCGCCTTCGCCTTCGTCGTCTTCGAAGTCAGTGTCCGTGTAGGCGTCGCTTTCGCCGGGGACGATGTCAGTGCCGACTCCGTGCGCGATGTAGCGCTTGAGATCGAGCGCGTTCACCCCTTCTTCCTGGAGGATGAAGGCAGCGAAGGACTCCTCTTCCTTGAGCAGCTGGACGAGCACGTTGCTGCCGTCGATCGTCTTCATCTCCGAAGAGATCGCGTGAATCGCGGCTCGCTGGAGTACCCGCTCGACTGCGAGCGTTTGACGGGGGTCGACGCTGACGCTCTCTGGCACGCGCGAAAGGCGCTCCTGAATGAATTCCTCGAGCTTCTTTCGCAAACGGCGGATGTCTGCCCCGCAAGCGTGCAGTGCCTTGGACGCTTTCGGATCCTCCGTTAGGGCGAGAAGCAAGTGCTCGAGCGTCACGTACTCGTGGCGCATCAGCCCCGCACGGTCGAAGGCCTTGCGAAGGGTTGCTTGAAGCTCTTTATCGATGACGGGGCCAGCCATGTCTACGCGTCTTCCTCCTCTTCGGGCTCCA
>DASRZF010000181.1:0-2288 GCA_035686645.1 Polyangiales bacterium | reverse complement strand
TCAAGAAGATCAAGATTCTCCCGACCACGTTCAGCGTCGATGGAGGTGAGCTCACGCCCACCCTCAAAGTGAAGCGCAACATCGTCAATGAGAAGTACGCGAAGGAGATTGCAGCGTTCTACGCAGAGAGCGCCCCGGCGGCCCAGCAGCCCAGGGCCTGACGGAGGGCAGGAGACCCCGTTCCCGGACCCCTCCCCCCGGGCGCCCGGCGTTCGGGGCAAGACTTGCGCGAAATTCCTTCCGCAAACGGCATGACCGTCCTCGATCTCTGAGCTAGGGTCATGGGCGAAGAACGGAGGCTGCGGGCATGAGTGATAGAGTCGAGAAAATCCTTGCGAACTACACGGGGGAGAACCCTGGAGTCATTGGAAATCTCAGGCGGCTGATGAATACCGGCCGGCTTGCCGGCACGGGCAAGCTCGTGATCCTGCCGGTCGACCAAGGTTTCGAGCACGGACCGGCGCGATCGTTTGCGCCAAATCCTCCGGGCTACGACCCGGCATACCACCCGGCGCTGGCCGTCGAGGCCGGTTGCAACGGCTACGCCGCGCCGCTCGGCTTCATCGAGTCGATCGCGCACCAATACGCGGGTCAGCTTCCTCTGATCTTGAAGGTGAACAACAGCGACTCGCTCGGCGGACCGGACGAGCCTTGCTCCGCGCTCACCTCGTCGGTCGATGACGCTCTGCGCCTCGGCTGCGCTGCGATCGGCTACACGATCTACCCGGGCAGCGGGCTTCGCAATCCGATGTACCAGGACCTGCGCGACCTGATAAACGACGCACGGGCGGTCGGCCTTCCGACGATCGTCTGGTCGTACCCGCGCGGTGCCGGTCTGAGCTCAGAGGGCGAGACCGCGATCGACGTCGTGGCCTACGCGGCACAGATCGCTTGCCAGCTCGGCGCGCACGTAGTGAAGGTAAAGCCCCCGACCGACTTGGTTTTTCAGAAGGCGGCAAAGAAGAGCTACGAGAACGTTCCCATCGGCACCTTGGCCGAGCGCATTCAGCACGTCGTGCAGGCCGCTTTCAACGGGAAGCGCATCGTCATCTTCTCTGGCGGCGCAGCAAAGGGTACCGATGCAGTTCTCGAAGAGATCAGCCAGATCGCCAAGGGCGGCGGCTACGGTTCGATCGTCGGCCGGAACGCGTTCCAGCGCTCCAACGCGGAAGCCGTGAAGCTTCTGCACGACATCATGGACCTTTACGCCGCACAAGCGTAAGAAGCGTTCATCGACGCGTGACTGAGCCTGCCGTCCCACTCATCGTGACCGCAGCCTGGGATGCCTACGGGGATCACCGGGAAGTCGTGAAGGTGCGCGAGATCAGCGCCCCGGTGTCGACGAATTCGGTGTACCTGCTCGTCCTCGACGACGGACACGCCGTGGTCGCAAAGCGCTCGAGCTATGGCTCCTACGTGCACTTCCGCCAGGATCACTACCGCATCCACGAGTGGATCCATCGGCTTCGCGGAACCCGCTACGCGGCGTTCCTGGCGCCGGTGCTGCTCAAGAACGGCGAGGTCTTCACCTATCGCGAGGAGGACGAATGGGTCGTTTTCTACTCGCAACAGCCGTTCTACGACTTCCTGCCGAAGGTTCTCAGCGACGACCAGGTGGAATCGTTCGGTCAGGAGATGGGCCTCTTTCACCGGGCGTGCCTCGAGATTTCGGACCGGGTAAAGCCAACCTGGCAGTCGCTCGGCGCCGATGTGGCGAGCCTTCATGATGCCATCGGTAGCGCCGAGTGGCGCGCGGAGCGCGGCTTCATGGATTCATCCATCAGCTTCGTGCGCGCGCACTGCGACGCTTTCCTCGGCAATGCGGACGATCTCGGCTACCACGAGTGGACGAAGATCCCCATCTTGATCGACTGGAACCTCGGGAACTTCTCGGTCGGCATGGACGGGGACGGCTTCAAGTTCTTTTCGCGTTGGGACTACGACTGGTTCCGAATCGAGCCGCGGATGCTCGACCTCTACTTCTGTGCGCGCGTCTGTCGGGCCGAAGGCGATCAAACCGCCTTCAGCTACACCGCCGACCCCCTCTTCGACGAGCGCTTCATGAAGTTCCTCCGCGCGTACCACGAGGTCCACCGCCTCACGAAGGAAGAGCTCCTATTCCTCAAGGAATCCTACCGCTTCTTCATTTTGAACTACGTGCTTCGGGTAGGTGAGCACTTCTTCCGCCCGGAGATCTGCACCCGGCTGCAGCACGAGGCGGTGGAGGAGTATCTGCCGCAGCTCGAGCTGCTGGATTTTGGGCCACTGCTGGAGATTCTCTAGCAGCG
>DASRZF010000180.1:0-13034 GCA_035686645.1 Polyangiales bacterium | reverse complement strand
GAGCGGATCGAACGAGAGACGCTCGGCGTGGAGCGGGATGTCGCGGGAGAAGATCAGAAACTCGAGGGCGTGGTTCGGCTCACCGCGACGGAGATGCTCACCACGCGGTTCATTGCGCCGCACCTTCGACGTTTTCGCGAGCGCTATCCGGAAATCCAGCTCGAGCTTCAGTGCACGAACTTGGACGTCAACCTCGCCAGGCGGGAGGCGGACATCGCACTTCGACTCGCTCGACCCACACAGGACGATTTGATCATCAAGCGTCTTTCTTTCATTCACCTCGGCTTGTACGCGTCGCTCGAGTACGTCGATCGTTTCGGGCTCCCGAAGGATTCGCTCGCAGGGCACCAGATGATCCTCTTCGCCAACGTTCGCCCGTTCCGACGCGAGAACGACTGGATTGAAGCTCGGATGGACGGTGCCCGGGTTGCTCTTCGTTCGGACAGCGTGTCCGCGACGTACTCGGCTACCGTTGCGGGCACCGGCATTGCTCTGCTTCCTTGCCTGGTGGCCGACCATGACCCACACCTGGTTCGGGTTCCGCTCGAGGGCGCCCCCGCACCTCGGCAGATCTGGCAGGCCGTGCACAAAGACCTCCGCGACAGCGCACGAATTCGTGCCGTTCTCGACTTCCTCGGCAAGATTCTGGCACAGCCGCCCGAAGCGACCTAGGCCCTGCACCATCGCTCAGCTCGCGTGAGAGCTGACGGTTTCCAGGAACGGCGCTCCGTAGCGCTCGATGCGCGCTGGCCCCATGCCGTGGATATCTGCGAGCGCCTCGAGTGAGGTTGGTTTGTACGCAGCGATTTCAGCAAGCGTCCGGTCGTGGCAAATCACGTATGCGGGCACGCCTTTTGCGCGCGCCAAGTCGAGCCGCTTCTCGCGCAAGCTTTCAAACAGCGATGAGTCGACGTGCTCGGGAAGCGTGTGATCGGCGCGACGGCGCTCTTTCTTGGCCGCTCGGGCACGGCCCGCGTCTGGCGGTGGAACGAGGACCCGAACGGGTTCCTCCCCTTTCATCGTGGCCACGCCCAAAGGCGTGAGATAGGGAATGGGGAACTCGCTGTTGCTGAGGTCGACGAGGCCCGCGGTGATCAGGCGCCTCAGAAGAGCGAGCACCCAGGCCTTCGGGTGCTTCTCGAGAAGGCCGTGTGTCGTGAGCTCCGTGAGGCCGAGCCGACGAAGCCGTTCGTTGTCCGTCCCATGAAGCATCTCGCTCACCGCGGTAAGCCCCGCGCGGCCCTGATTCCGCGCCACGCCCGAGAGGGCCTTGCGAACGATGAGTGCTTCGTCGGTCGAAGTAGCTCGTTCATCGCCATCTTCGCCTTGCTCGTCGAGTCGCTCGCAGACGTCGCAGTGACCGCAGCCTCCGAGCGTCTCCTGCTCATCGCCAAAGTAGCGCAGGATGAAGTCGTGACGGCAGCTCCCAGCTTCGACGTAGCGCATCAGGTCTAGAAACAGGCTCCACTGCTGTTGCACGTGCATGGGATCGACCACGCTACCCGGATCACGTCCCCCGCTGAACCCTATCAATCGACGTCGAAGACCGAGGTCCCCCGAGCTGGTCAGCAGGAGACCCTGCGCTGGCTGCCCATCCCGCCCGGCGCGGCCGACCTCTTGATAGTATGCTTCTACCGAACCGGGCGCCTGCGCGTGGACGACGGTTCGAATGTCGGGCCGGTCGATGCCCATGCCGAACGCGTTGGTCGCAACGACCACGTCCAGCTCCGCTCTCGCAAACCGTCGGTTGACGCGTTCACGCACCGAAGCGGGGAGGCCCGCGTGGTAGGCCGCGACTCGCCAACCGGCTTTGGCAATGGCTTCCGCGATCTTTTCGGTATTCCTGCGCGTGGCTGCGTATACGATCGCTCCGCCCTTTAGATCGTCGGGGCTGCCGAGCGCCGCTCGAAGCGCGGAGAGCATCAAGTTGCGCCGCTCGTTCGAGTTGTCGCTTTCCACGACGGCCAGATGAAGGTTGGGACGCGAGAAGCCTCGCAAGATGACCGCGCTTCGTTCCGAGCCTAGATTCAATCGTTCTTGGATCTCGCGACGCACGATCGGAGTTGCGGTTGCCGTGCAGGCAAGGACCCGTGAAGGTTGCAAGCGCTTGATGACGTCGCCGAGACGCAGATACGACGGGCGGAAGTCGTGACCCCATTGCGAAATGCAGTGCGCTTCGTCGATCGCCAGGAGCGGCGGCCGGAGGCTCGCGAGCCTGTCGACCAGCCAGGGCGATTCGAGCCGCTCGGGCGCGACGTACACGAGCTGGTAACGGCCATTGAAAATTTCGCGCTCGCGCTGCCCGAGCTCCTCCGGTTCGAGGGTCGATGCCAAGTAGGTCGCGGTGATCCCCCGCTCGGTCAGTGCGCGCACCTGGTCTTCCATCAAAGCGATCAGCGGCGAGATGACGATCGTCGTGCCTTCGAGGACCGTGGCCGGAAGCTGGTAGCAGAGGGACTTGCCCCCGCCCGTTGGCGCGATGACCAGGGCGTTCTTTCGCCCGTGGAGGAGCTCCTCGATCGCCTCGCGTTGCCAGGAATGAAATGCACGAAGACCAAAGCGATCCTGCAAGGCCGAGTCGATGTCGATCATGAACGGAGGGCAACCTAGTGCGGCCGATGACTGCATGCCAGGGCTATCGGCCGCGCATCGCAGGCGTTGCGAGCCCGGGTGCGTTGCCTAACGAGCTGCGGCAAAGCGCTCAATCGCGGTGCCGAGCTCGGACGCCCGTTCCAGCACGAACATGTGACAGGCGCCGTCGAACAGCTTCATCACGTTTTGCGGAATATGGGCCCCCAGGTACTCGGCGTACTTGGAAGGCGTCAGGGCGTCATCGGTACCCGCGACGATGAGAGCCGGAACCCGGATGTTCCCGAGGTCGTGCATGCGGTCGAAGCTGTCCGCGGCGCGCCAGTCCTGACTGCCTGTCTCGATCGGCGTGGCGAGGCGCTTTTTCGAAGCTTCTGCGACCAGCTCAGGGTCCGTTCGCCGCTCGTAGAGCCCCGGGGTGAGCGGCGGCATCTGACCGGACTTCGATGCTTGCTCGAAGAGTTGAGGGATCATGGGATGAACGCGGAGCCGCGCCCCAGTGGCCAGCAGGACGATTCCTTTGAGGCGAGCCGAAGTGCAGCGAAGAGCGTGCTCGATCGCCACGGCGCCGCCGAGGGAATGACCAACCACGATGTAGTCTCCGTCGTCCAGCTCGGCCTCCAAGAGGCTCGACAAGAACGCCTCCATCTCGCGGACGTTTTGGAGCGGAGGTCCATCGGTTCCGGCGCGTCCCGGGAGATTGATCGCGTAGCGGTCCACCTCCGGCATGCCATCGAGCAAGCGGTCGAAGACCTGGTGATTGTCTGCGGCACCGTGGACGCAGATCAACGAGGGCGTCCGGCCGGGCTCATGTCGAAAGGTGACGGTCCGTGCACCGAGCCGCCGGCGCTCTACCACGGCGTGAGCTCGGCGCTCGGACTCGCGAGCGCGATCGACTGGAAGCGAAAAAAGCGATCTCGTGAGTACGTTCCGGTGTACTCGAGCGCTAGCTCATCGAAGGAAACCGTGCGCAGGAGGCGGTATCCTGACTCGGCCATCAAGGGGGTCGGGTCGTCGATGCCGAATCGCATCGGCTCACCGAGCTCGTCGATGATCTCCTTCATGGCGCGGTCCTCGTCCCGGAGCCGCGGGCTCGACCTAGCCATCTTGCTGTTCAGGTAGTCGAAGATCAGGAGCGAGCGGGGATCGAACTCCGAGGCGAGCCGCTCGAGCGTCGATCGTGCCGCCGCTTCGATCAAGTAGTAGATGACGCCTTCCCAGACGAAGCAGCTAGGCCGGTCGCGCCGGAGGCCAGCGGATTCCAGAAGCTCCACGAAGTCATCACGCTCGAAGTCGCATGGGACGAAGGTCGCAGCATCGACAGGATAGCCGTCAAACCTCGAAAGCTGTGTACGTTTGTGGAGCTGACTCGCGGGCTGGTCGAGCTCGAAAAAGCGTACGCCAGGCTTTGCGAGCCGAGCTGCCCGGGTATCGAGCCCCGCGCCGAGGATCACAACCTGCCCAATCCCCCGGTCGATCGCCCGCGTCACCGAGTCGTCGATGTACCGCGTTCGTAGCGCCATCCAGAGCTCCATCGAAGGAGAGTGCGCGTCCCAACGGCGCGATAGAGCCTCACCCTCTGGGCCGGCGAGATCGAGAGCCCAGGGATCATTGCATATGGCATTGCGCATCGCGGACGCCCGACCCCGATACGCGGCGACCATGATGGCCGTACGGCTGGCCGCTCGCTCCTCGGACACGCTCAGTGCCCGCGTTCGCGATCGATCCCCGGATGCGTCGGGTCGCCCGGTTCGTGACGCGGATTTGCGGTGAGATACGTGCCGTCACGTCCCGGAATCGAAAGCAGCGTCTCTTTGTCGAAGAGGAAGTGATCGCGGTTCGTGGACGGTGGCATGTGCATCCCCGTGTCCATGCGGATTGCGTCGCAAGGGCAGGCCTCGACGCAGTAGCCACAGAAGATGCAGCGAAGCTCGTCGATCACGAACACCGCCGGGTAGCGCTCGTAGCCGTGACGCGGATCCTCGGGTTCATACTCAGCGGGTTCGATGTGGATGCACTGTGCGGGACACGCTGTGCTGCAACAGAGGCAGGCCACGCAGCGCGGCGAACCGTCGGTGCGCTGCGTGAGTCGATGGATGCCACGGAACCGTTCCGGGTACTCCACCGTCTCCTCCGGATACTTGATGGTAGCGATTTCCTTCTTGTCCTGAGGCCCGAAGGTATTCTTGAAGAATCGGCCCATTGCGAAGCCGAGGCCCTTGGCGATCTCAGGGAGGTAGACCTGCTCTGCGACGGTGCGCCCGGGCTTCTTGATGACTTTGACTTCGACTGTCATGCGGGACCTCAGAGGAGCTGCTCGAAGAATGCAACCCATCCGTCGAGCCAGCCCGACAGAATGAACGCACCTACGACCAGGATGTTGAGCAAGGAGACGGGGAGCAGACCTTTCCAGCAGAGATCCATGAGCTGATCGTAGCGAAACCGCGGAAGCGACCAGCGAATCATCAACTGGAACCAGATCAAGACGATGATCTTGAACAAGAAGAACACGAATTGAATGGCCACGACCAGCCAGTGAACCAGGGGTACCGAAACGCTACCCGCCACGAAAGGCAGGGAGAACTCGAACCCGTCGCGGAAGAGGAATGGTACATCCCATCCGCCGAGAAAGATGACAGACGCCAGCGCCGCGAGCGACACCACCTCGACGAACTCGCCCATGAAGAACATGCCGAACTTCATGCCCGAGTACTCCGTGAGGTAGCCACCGACGAGCTCGCTTTCGCCCTCGGGGAGGTCGAACGGGACACGCTTGGTTTCGGCGACCGCGGCCACGAAGAAATTGATCGAGGCCAAGGTCAGAGGAGGGATGAAGACACCCCATAGATGCTCGTACTGCCAGGTGGCCATCTCTTCGAGCCGAAGCGAGGCGTACACCATGAAGGCCGGTACGAGGGTGAGGCCGAGGACGACCTCGTAGCTCACCATCTGGCTCGCAGCACGGATGCCGCCGAGGAGACTGTACTTGTTGTCGGATGCGTACCCGGAGATCGCCGCACCGATGATGCCGGTGCTGGCAATGGCAAAGATGAAGAGAATTCCGACGTTGATGCTCGCGACCTGCATCGGAACCGCGGGTCCGGAGATCTCGCCGGTGCGCGGAAGGACCTGATTGAGATAATCCCAGTGCAGGGTGCTGGCGAAAGGGATCACCGCAAATGCCGCGATCGCCGGGATCAACGCGATGATCGGGCCGGCCGAGAACAAGAGCTTGTCGGCCTTGGGAGGAACGAAGTCCTCTTTGAAGATGAACTTGATCGCGTCTGCCAAGGGGTGAAGCAGGCCGATGAGCATGATCTTGCCGCCATTGCGAACGATCATGCTGTGCACCCCGTAGCCGGCACGAAGCAGGACCGACGCCACACCGAAGCCGACGAGGCTCGTCGTGAGCGTGGACGTAGAAACGGGAAGTGGATTGCTGCCCTTGATGGCGACGAACGTGAGTGTGACCAATGCGACGATGGCCACGATGCCCGTCAGCGCTGCCAGGCGCCAAATTGGAAGTCGCGCCCGGTCGATGAACGCAAGCGCCGAGGCCGGGAGCACGATGGCCGCCCTACTCGGCCCGAGCCGGTCTTGAATCATCGCGCTCTGCCGGCGCTCTGCCCAAATGAGAATCGGCGCAAAGGCCCCGACCGTGATCAGCAGAATCACGAGCACCTTCACCATCGACGAGACTACGAGAAACGTCGTGCTCATTGGGCCGCCTCCGCCGCGTCTTGGAGACCCTGTCGTAGCCCCTTCAAATCGTCGAAGCCGAGCTTCGCGCCCAAGACGCGCGCCAGGTCCGAAACGGTCTTCCACGCCGGTTCGACTCCTGCGGGAAGCGGGAGCACTGGTCCGAAGGACTGGGCGATGCCCTTCTCGTTGACGAAGCTGCCGTCGATCTCGAACGTGTCAGCAACTGGAATCGTGATCGAGGCTACCGCTGGAAGAGGACCCACGTGACTCGTGAGGGAAATCACGGCGTTCAAGGCGACGAGGGGCGCCAGCTCCTCGAGCTTCTCGGCGGTCGCCCAGCCGAGCGCGAGCACACCCTGAACGGTGCCGCCTTGCACATCGGCCACGAGCTCGGCGACCGATTTCAAAGGAGCGCCCGATGCAGCCTGCGTGGCGCCGGCACGATTCGGGTTGTTGTCCGCGCTTCGCAGAATGTCGTCGCCTTCCCAGCCACCGAGCGCTCCAAGATAGAGCTGCCCGGCACCGAGCGTGGCCGCGAGCTTGGCGAGCGCCAGGTTATCCTCGGTGCTGCTCTGTGCGCTCAAGACCACGGCTAGCTTCGACGGATCCACCCCTCGCAGCTGCTCGGCGGCAAGCTCGAGCGCCTCGTGTTCGCCTATCGGGGTTCGTTCGTCGCCCCGGCCGACGGTCGGCATCAAGACCCGGTCCGTGTCGTGACGGTGGTAGCTCATCATGCCGTCGTCGCACATCCAGAACTTGTTGACGGCCTCGTTGTCGCGTGGACGGAGGCGGTAGATTTTGCCATCGCGCGGATCGAAGTCGGCGTGGCTGTTGCAGCCCGTCGCGCAGCCGGTGCAGACGCTGGGCCGTGACTTCAGGAACCAGACTCGCGCCTTGAATCGGAAATCTTGGCTCGTGAGCGCACCCACGGGACAAACGTGCTCGGTCATCAGGGTGTACTTGTGGTCGAGCTCGCGACCCGGAGCGAGGATGATCTCGTTCTTGTTTCCACGCTCACGCATGTCGAGAACGTGGTCTTTCGCGACCTCGTCACAGACGCGAATGCAGCGCGTACACATGATGCAGCGCTCCGCATCGTAGACGATCGTCGGTCCGAATCGCACACCCTTGGGCTTGTGCACCGGCTCGGTGAGCTTGCGCTTCAGCGTCCCCTGATGTTCGTAGTAGTAATCCTGAAGCTTGCACTCGCCGGCCTGATCGCAGATCGGGCAATCGACTGGGTGGTTGAGGAGCAGAAACTCCTGAACCGAGGCTTGCGCGTTCTTGACCTCGTCGTTCGTCGACGAGATGACCATGTCTTCGGCAGCGGCGAGCTGACAAGCGGGCTGCAACTTCGGCTTCGTGGCGGGGACGTATTCGCCCTTGGCTTCGTCGAAGGCGAGCTGGGGCATGGCCATTTGGCGCCCGCTCTCGATTTGAACGAGGCACATGCGGCAGTTGGCGGCGATCGAAAGCCCGGGATGCCAGCAGTAGTGCGGAATCTCGATCCCCTCGCGCCAAGCGGCCTGCATGACCGTCTCCCCTGGCTCGAACGCGATCTCTTTGCCATCTAAAACGAACTTAGGCATCGCTCACCGATCACACTCCCCGCCGATCATGTTGACCGATCCGAAAGTCGGAATGATGTCCGCGATCATGCCACCGAGCAGCATTTCGCGAGCTGCCGCGAGGTTGTACCAGCACGGCGGACGGACGCGCACTCGGTAGGGCGTGCCGCTTCCATCGGAGACGATGTGGAAGCCGAGCTCGCCGTTGCCGCCTTCGGTAAAGCTGTAGACCTCGCCCTTGGGCGTGCGCAGGCCCTCCATCACGAGCTTGAAATGAGCGATGGTCGCTTCGATCGTCGTGTAAACGTCGCCTTTTGCGGGATAGACGATCCGCGGATCGTCTACGTTGACCGGGCCTTCGTCGGGCATCTGTTCGATGGCCTGCTCGATGATTCGCACCGATTGGCGGATCTCTTCGAGACGCACCATGAAGCGATCCCAGTTGTCGCCGTCTTCGCCGACGGGCACGTCGAAGTCGAATCGGTCGTAGACCAGGTAGGGGTGATCTTTGCGGACGTCGTAGGGGATGCCGGTCGAACGCGCGACCGGACCCGTGACGCCGTACGAGAGCGCCTGCTCCTTGGTGAGCACTCCCACTCCCTGCATTCGGTCGAGGAAGATCCGATTGCGGAGAAGCATGATCTCGGTTTCTTTCACGACCTTGTGAACTTCTGGGATCAGGCGGAGCACGTCGTCCTTGAAGTTGATCGTGGGCGGAGCTGCCATCCCGCCGATCCGGCCGAAGCTGTGGGTCATGCGCGCCCCGGTTTCGCGCTCGAGGATGTCCCAGACCCAGTCGCGCACCTTCAGCAGCCAGAGGAAGGGGGTGAACGCGCCAAGCTCCATCGCCGAGGCGCCGTTACAAGTGAAGTGGTCTGCGATACGCGCCAGCTCACCGAGAATGACCCTGTAGTATTGGCAGCGCTCGGGCACCTCGATTTGAAGGAGCTTCTCGACCGCCAGCGACCAGCCCACGTTGTTGAGCATCGGGGACACGTAATTGAGCCGGTCGACGTATGGAAAGACCTGTGCCCAGGTTCCGCGCTCGCAGGACTTCTCGAAGCCGCGATGCAGGTAGCCGGGCTGCACGTCGAGGTTGACCAGATTCTCGCCGTCGAGGTCGACGACCATGCGGATCGTACCGTGCATGGCCGGATGGGACGGTCCCATGTTCAAGCGCATCGGGTCGGAGTGGAGCTCGAGCGCAGTTGCGTCGTTCGAGAGCTCGTCAGCGGGTTCCATCTACTCCCCCGAACCTTTCTCGCCGGCATCGCTCGACGCCGTGTCTGCTTCCTTGGCCATGCGCGCCGCGATGCGTGCGTGCAGGTGCTCGGCCACCTCGGAATCGCTCAGCGTCCGGCGCTGGCCCTGCTGTACGCCGATCGAAGGCGACACCTGCTGGTCCCCGCCGGCCAGCCGCGACTCCCAATCGATCCGCGCGAAGGGCTGACCCTCCTCGATGCCGAACGGGGGGAGCTTCTCGATATCGTCTACCTCGCGGTACGGAACCAGCGGTTGCGCCTTGTCGATCGGATAGTCTTTGCGGAGCGGATGCCCGACGAACTCCTCGTAGAGAAGGATGCGCCTCATGTCGGGGTGGCCCTTGAACCTGATCCCGAACATGTCCCAGACCTCTCGCTCCGCCCAGTTCGCCCCGGCCCAGACTTGACTGAGGGTCCCGGGCTCTTCGTCTTCCTTGACGTATGTGCGAATGCGAATCCGGTCACAGTTCGACGACGAGCGCGTCGTCAGCGTGAGGTCAAACCGCGCCGACTCGCGCTCCGGATAGTCGATCGCCGTGAGGTCGATGAAGTGATCCATCCGAAGCTGCTCATCGGCTTTCATGAATTGCGCGACTTCGACCCAGTCTTTGAGGGCGATCTGCAACTCGTAGTCGCCGAACGCATCGCTCGTTCCGAGGACTCGTTCTCCGAATTGGGTGCTGAGCCGGTCGAGGACCGCTTGGCTCATGACTGGCCCTCCCCGGACCGGCCTCGTGCGCGTTCGGGCACCAACCTCGGAGGCACGACGATGGGCTTGCGGTCGTTGGCTTGAATCTTCTCTTGAAGAAGCATCAGCGCATCGAGAACCGCTTCAGGGCGCGGAGGGCAGCCGGGGATGTATACGTCCACCGGAATGACCTTATCGACGCCGGGAATCGTCGTGTAGTTGTCGTAGAACCCGCCACAGGACGCACATGTGCCGAACGCGATGACCCATTTCGGATCGGCCATCTGTTCCCAAATGCGTCGAACCGCCGGCCCTTGCCGCTGGCTGATCGTTCCCACGACCCAGAGCACATCGGATTGCCTCGGGCTGAAACGAGGGGCCTCTGCGCCGAAGCGTGCGATGTCGTAGCGCGGCGCAGCGGTAGCCATGAACTCCATGCCGCAGCAGGCCGTCACGAACGGATACTGAAAGAGGGACCACTTCCGCGCCCACTGGAGGAGGTCGCTTAGGCGCGTCGTGACCGCAACCTCGCCGCCACCATCGATGACCTTCAACTCTCCCAATTGAGCGCACCCTTTCTCCAGGCGTAGACCAAGGTCACCCCCAGAACGACGAGGAACGAGAACATCTCGATGAAGCCGACCCATCCGAGATCTCGAAAGAGACTGGCCCAGGGGTAGAGGAACACCGCCTCGATGTCGAAGACGACGAACAGGATCGCCGTGAGATAAAACTTGATGCTCAGCCGGATGTGGCTTGCCCCCGTGGTCTCGGAGCCAGATTCGTAGGGGATCGCCTTCTCGGCCGTCATGTTCTTCGGGCCGAGCACCGAGGTGAGGGCGAAGACGCCGACCGCGACGAGCACGGCGACGCCAAGCATCAGGAACACCGGTAAGTATGCCGAGAACATAGAGAGTCGGACTCCGCGACGGGGCTGGTTGCGCCGGTCGAGGGGTGCTTAGTATCACCCTCAGGGGGTGTCAATGAAGGTCGCCGGCCGCTCGCCCCTATCTTCGGCGGCGGCGATTCAGCAGCAAAGCTCCGAAGATGAGTGAGCTCAATCCCAAGGGGCCGCCGGCGGTCCTCGACGCCGCGAACGCAGAGCCGGTACCGGAGGCAGTGTGGTCATCGATTCGTGGCTGAGCGCCAAGATCGCTGATTCCGTCCCAGGCGATCTGCTCGCCGCGCAGTGTCAGCCGGATCCTTCCCGAGCGGATGCGGTCCCGAGCTCTTCTGCGCGAACGACGGGCCCGTACTGCACGCTGCCTCCAGACACGGTGCGCTCTTCGAGAACGTCTTCGACGGATCCGTGCAGCCGCGCATCATCGTCACGGTTGCCCTTGGTTGTTCAGGAGAAATGCGTTTAAGAGCGAATATTCTACTCAGAATAAAACTGGAGAGAATTTCAGTGTTGTGCGATGGTTGCCTAGGGGAATGGGCAGACATCTGATAGCAGTTGCCGCCTTATGGGCCGGTTTGTATCCCGCCGTCGCCCGGGCTGAGGCCCGTTCCAGCGCGGAGACAGGGATCGGAGGCGTGCTGCAGTCGCTCGATGGCGGTTTTGGTGCGCACGTGGTTGCCCCAATCGCCAAGGTCCTCTTCTTCGATCTGATCTTCTGGGACAACGGATCAGACCATGACCTGAAGCTCCCCTTCATCGTCTTCTGGCTCATCGCCGGGGCGACGTTTTTCACGCTGCGATTCGGCTTCATCAACTTGCGTGCCTTCAGGCACGCCTGGGTGGTCACTACCGGTCACTACGATGATCCGGACGACCCCGGCGAGGTGACGCACTTTCAAGCGCTGTCGTCCGCGCTCTCGGCCACGGTCGGGCTCGGAAACATCGCCGGTGTGGCGGTCGCGGTCGCGGTGGGAGGACCCGGCGCGATCTTCTGGATGATCGTAGCGGGCTTCCTCGGCATGTCGTCGAAGTTCACCGAATGCACCCTGGGGCAGATGTATCGCGAAGTCGCGGACGATGGGCACATCCTCGGCGGGCCGATGCGATATCTCGATCGCGGCCTCGGTGAGCTCGGGCTTCCGCGGCTCGGTCGTGTCCTCGCTGTCGTTTTTGCGGTGATGTGCATCGGTGGAAGCTTTGGCGGCGGCAACATGTTCCAGGCCAACCAGAGCTATGCGCAGGTTGCCGACATCATGCCGTTCTTTGCCGGAGGTTGGGGTTCACTCGCCTACGGGGTCACCCTCTCCTTCCTCGTCGGCATCGTCATCATCGGCGGCATCCGCAGAATCGGCCAAGTAGCGGGATTCATCGTTCCGGTGATGTGCGGCATTTATCTCGTTGCAGGCCTGTTCATCATCATCACGAACTTCGACCAGATCCTCCCCTCCTTGCAGAAGATCGTCGGCGAAGCGTTTTCACCCGAAGCCGGATTTGGCGGAATGCTGGGCGTCCTCGTCACAGGCTTCCGGCGCGCTGCATTTTCGAACGAAGCGGGGGTGGGTTCGGCATCGATCGCGCACTCCGCTGCGGCAACCGACGAGCCGGTGAGGGAAGGCATCGTAGCCCTGCTCGAGCCGTTCATCGACACGATCGTGGTCTGCACGATGACCGGCTTGGTGGTGGTGATCACCGGAGCCTACGAAGGTGGTGGCGAGGAAGGCGTTCTCATGACGTCGAAGGCGTTCGCGACGGTCCTTCCCTGGTTTCCCAACGTGCTCAGCCTCGCCGTGTTCTTGTTCGCCTTCTCGACGATGATCTCTTGGAGCTACTACGGCGAGCGTTGCTGGACCTTCCTCTTTGGTGCGCAGTTCTCGATGATCTACAAGGTGCTGTTCCTCGGGTTCATCGTGCTTGGGTCGGTCTTGAAGCTCGGCAACGTGATCGATTTCTCGGACCTGATGATCTTGGGCATGTCGTTTCCCAACATCCTCGGGGCCTTTCTGTTGAGCGGCAAAGTGAGCGATGCTCTCAAGAGCTACTGGTCTCGCTACAAGAGCGGCGAGATGCAGCCGAGAAGCTAGCTGCTAGGATCGTGAGATGTCGGAGTTCGCAGCGCGCCGCCAGCAACTTCTCGATGCCATGGGGGACGGCGTTGCCGTATTTCCCTCGGCCCCGCTCGCGCTTCGAAATCACGACGTCGAACACCCATATCGCCAGGACAGCGACCTGCACTACTTGAGCGGCTTCGATGAGCCGGAGAGCCTGCTCCTGCTCACGAACCAACACGCGGACCATCGAGTGGTGCTCTTCGTCCGCCCGCGAAA
>DASRZF010000179.1:0-10578 GCA_035686645.1 Polyangiales bacterium | reverse complement strand
ATGGAGCGCAGACGGTGGTGACCGAATTCGAAATCGTCATCGACAACGACGTCATTCTCGACGGCGAAGGTAACCTCACGGTCGATGGCGATCAACACCACCGCATGTTTTGGGTTCGAAACGGCGTAGTGGCGGAGCTCCGCGGGGTGTCGGTTCGCCGCGGGAGGGCGTTGGGTGAGGTTACTGAGGACAGAGAAGGCGGCGGCATCTTCAACGAAGGAACGCTGACGCTGACCCACAGCACGGTGTCAGGGAATGGCACGGAGTACCAGGGCGGCGGCATCTTCAACGAGGGAACGCTGACGCTGACCCACAGCACGGTGTCGGAGAATAGCGCTATTGTAGACTGGGCCGACGCCGAAGGCGGGGGCATCTACAAGCTCACGGGCACGCTGGCGCTGACTGACAGCACGGTGTCGGGCAATAGGGCGACGAGCGAGGGCGGCGGCATCTACAACTTCTTGGGAACGCTGACGCTGAGGAGCAGCCTAATCGATGGCGAGTGCGCGGGCACGATTGCTTCGGCGGGCCACAACATCGAATCTCCCGGCGACACCTGCAGCTTCGACCAACCCACCGACCAGGTCAACGTCAGCGCCGACGACCTGAACCTCGGACCGCTGCAAGACAACGGCGGGCCGACGCAGACGCGTGCGCTTGGCGCGGACAGCGTAGCCATCGACCAGATTCCTGCCGAGGACTGCGTGGACGCAGACGGCGCACCGCTCACGACGGACCAGCGTGGACAGCCACGACCAGAGACGGGCGGCACCATGTGCGACGTTGGCGCGTTTGAGGTGCAGCCGTAGGGAGGTGGGTCATGCGTTACGTAGTGGGATTTGTATGTGTCTGCGCGTTAGGTGCCATGCCTCTAGTAGGGTGCGGTGACAACAATGGTGGCGGTGGCAGTGGTGGCACGGGAGGGGGCGGCGGTTCGGGAGCGGCGGGCGGCGGTGAAATCGGGGATCAGTTTCCTGCGATCGACACGTTGGTGCTCACACTCAACAGGGTGTACGACGACGGCGACCAGCGGGGTGACGAGCAGTACACGTTTCAGGTTGCCGAGCTGACGGTCACGCACGAGTGGTTGCGGAGTTCCGTTCCACCCGAGTCGCTTCCCCCTGCGACCCGTGAAGCGATGGACCGGCTCGTGAGTGTCGTACAGGGCGTTTCCTACCGCATCAATGAGGACTGCGGGATGTGGGCGGTGGATTACGTACCATTTCCGCCGATGCTGTCTGTCGTGCATGCACAAGACCGGTTGGTCCTGAGTGTGAGCGACAGCAAATGTGCTGACAACGACCACAGTTTTGTGGGACCGGTTATGAGCTGCACCGATTTCGACAAGGCCTTCGCTGCCATTCGCGAGATCGTGCCCGAGGTCGAGTCGGAAACGTGCGCCGACTACTGGTAATCGGCCTTCACTCGCCCAAAGCGTCGTCGCAGCGTTGGCACACCGCCACCCGGCGGCACGATGTGCGACGTGGGCGCATTTGAGGTACAGCCGTAGGAAAAGAAAGACTAGGGCCATTTGGGGGCCACAGGACCAGCGAACAGGCCAAGTCCGATAGGCATGGCAAGTCGCCGTGATCGAAAGAGGTGCTAGAAACGCTCTACACAAGTCGAGCAAGGCACATAGCGCGTCCTCATAACCCGAAGGTCGTCAGTTCAAATCTGGCCCCCGCAACCCACAGCGTTGTTCTCCCTCAGTCGCGACCTGGGGCGAGATCGTCTCCGCGGACGGTCTAGCGGCAGGGTAGTAAACTCGCTCGTCCTGCTTGCGCTCGTTGACCTGACGTTGACATGGCGACGTGAAATCAAGTGACGAACCGTGAACACGGCGATGCGGGCAAGTCCCAGCGATTATTGATAATCGGTTGGAATTGCTATGTGTGAAAGAGGTTTGCGGATGTGGGGCTCATCGAGTTCGAATCCCGCCCCCGGCATTAGGTTGGGTTTCCATTACGTCCTCATTCGCGCCAAGGAGCGTTCCCCATGGCACGAAAAACAAGTTGGCGACTGAAGCGAAAAGAGAGAACGAAACAGCACGAAACCAGAAGGCAATCTTTCGATGCTCGCTTCGTTTGGGCCGATGTCGGTTAGATCTTCTCGTTCGGCTAGTCGAAGCAATGACCGGTATACGTCACGCGCCAACGAATACACCCGTATTCAGCCCCAGCCGGGGGCGTGCGACTGACGCTCTTGCCCACGGTACCGAGACTGCGACGCATTCTCTCTCGCTCCGCCGCCTCGGTGCCCATGCCGGGCTCCGCGGAGGTGCTAGGGGGGCGAGCGCCGGTGACGTTGCGCTGATGTTTCTCGATGCATTCGACGGTGCCCGAGTCGGAAAACTCCACGGCTGAATACCCCCACGCGGTGCACCGCTCCAGGGCTTCCTTTTCGGCCTTGTCCCATTCGACCAGATAGTGCTCGAAACCGTGCTCATACTGCAGAACAAAGGTCGCCTCGGCCTCGTTGGCAGTTACGAGGTCTAGATGCTTTTTGAGCTTGCATCCGCCGAGTTGTGCGGCGAGCAAAGCAAGCGAACCGATCCAAAGGGCTTTGGTCATAGGAACGTTCAGGCACTGTATCATCCGCTAGTGCAGGTGTGAAGCGGCGCCCGTCGGGGTGTTCCTAGCGGTCAAAGACAAACGCCCCCAGGACATCAGATTGTGGGCATGCACATGCGCCAACGGTTTCTTCTAGTCCTTTGTATCGGGGCGCTCGCTTTGGTGCGGCACGGGGGCTGCGCACAGACCGACGAGGAGTTCGGCATTTGGGCCGGCTTGTTCGTCACTGGTCAGGTGCACGCCTCAACGAAAATCGAATCTGGGAACAGCAGACCCTCGACTACCGGAACATTCCGGGCGGAGGTGGGCTATCAGTCTTCATGACGGTCACACGTCCATTGCCGCCATGGTTCCCTCCACTCGATCAAGGAAGCCGGGCGACATGACATGACCTGATGGCGTGCGCCCTTGTGAGAGATATCCTGACGACCTAACATGGCGCCTGTTCTACCGCCCGCGCGGGGTGGACACCGAGGAGGCGCGATGAGAATCAGTTCAGGTTTACTAGGGGCCGCACTGGGAGCTTGGCTCGTGTTGTGCGCGCTGGTGGGTTGCCAGCAGAAGTCGGCTGAGATGCCAGCGCCACGGGTGGAAACCGTCCTCACCAGCGAACAACAACAGAAGCTCACGCCCGCCCAAGTGATTGAGGCGTTGCAAGAGGGGAATCAACGCTTCGTCTCGGGCGATCTCACGGTGCGAGATCACAGCGCGCAAGTGAGAGCCGCCGTGGGAGGCCAGTTCCCCAAAGCTGCGATCTTGTCGTGCCTCGACTCTAGAATTCCCGTCGAGGATGTGTTCGATCGGGGCATTGGAGACGTTTTCGTGGCGCGGGTCGCGGGCAACTTCGAGAACACGGACATCCTCGGCAGCCTCGAGTTCGCCACGAAGGTGGCTGGTGCCAAGGTCGTTCTCGTGCTCGGGCACGAACACTGCGGGGCGGTCAAGGCCGCCATCGATGGAGTCGAGCTCGGCAACATCACGCCGATGCTGAGCAACATCCAACCCGCCGTGGGTCACTTCTCCGACTACGCGGGCGACAAATCCAGCAAGAACGAGGACTTCGTGGAGATGGTCAGCGAAGAAAACGTTCGAATGACCATGAAGGACATCCGGTCGCGCAGCCCAATCATCAAAGAGCTCGAAGACGCAGGCAGTTTGAAGATCGTCGGCGGGATCTACGACATGGATACTGGACAGGTGAATCTCATCGAATGAGAGACGCTGTCGGGCCGCGTGGGAAGTGGTAGGGCTAGTCTGCCCTGACCCCCCCGACCCGGAGTTCTGATGTCCTCGACGTTGGCTATCGTTCTGCTCGTCTCCGAGCTGTTTGGAGTGCTACTGGCAGTCGACGCCGTGATGCGGCCGCGCTCGCCTCAGGGAGCCATCGCCTGGTCGGTCGCGCTCGTCTCTATTCCGACGGTGGCGATTCCCGTCTATCTGGTGTTCGGGCGAACGCAGTTCCGAGGTTACGCCGAGGCTTTGCGCGACAAGGAACGGCAACTCGATGAGCGGATACCCGATTGGTACCGACGGATGGCGGCCTTTGCGGCCCAGCCGAAGGCGGGGCTAGAACGAATCGAAGCGGTCGCTCGACGGCTGACCAACGTGCCCTTCACAGCTGGGAACTGCGTGGAGCTGCTCGTCGATGCCGAAGCGACCTACGGATCCATGCTCGACGCGATCGGACGGGCGCAGACCTACGTGCTGGTCCAGTTCTACATCGTGAGAGACGACAGGAGTGGACGGGCGCTTCGCGATGCTCTCATCGAAAGGGCTCGGGACGGCGTCCGCGTGTGCTTCCTCTATGACGAAATAGGCTCGATCAAGCTACCGGCTTCTTTTCTCGATGAGATGCGTCGCGCGTCGATCCGGGTCTCTGGCTTTCGGACGACCCAGGGCTTTCGCAATCGGTTTCAGATCAACTTCCGCAACCACCGCAAACTACTGGTCGTGGATGGGCGAACGGGGTTCATTGGGGGCTTGAACCTCGGCGACGAATACCGCGACTTCCGCGACACGCACCTGCGAATCGAGGGGCCGGCGGTTCAGCAGATTCAGCTGACTATTCGAAAAGACTGGTACTGGGCGACTCGCGAAATCATCGACTTTGCCGACCAACCCATTGTCGCGACTGAGCCAGGTCAGGCGGTGACCATCGTCAATACGGGTCCCGCCGATCCAGTTCCAAAGTGCAGCATTCTCTTCTCAGAGCTCGTCGCCGGCGCGCGATCGCGAGTCTGGATCGCGAGCCCGTATTTCGTCCCGGATGACGTCATGACACGCGCGCTGCAATCCGCTGCCAAGCGCGGAGTGGACGTGCGCATCGTGCTTCCCGACGAACCGGACCAGCGCTTCGTCGAGCTCGCATCGCTCACTTACTACACGGAAATGATGGGCAGCGGCGTGCGACTGTTTCGCTACAAGGGGCGCTTCATGCACCACAAGGTCATCTTGGTCGACGACGACTTAGCTGCGGTTGGCACCGTCAATTTGGATTACCGCTCTCTCTATCTGAATTTCGAAGAGACCGCCCTCGTTGCCGACCAGCAGTTCGCAAGACGGGTCGGGGCGATGCTCGACGACGACCTAGCGCATTGCGACGAGGTGGCTCCTGGCTACCTCGAAAACCAGCCGTTCCACATCCGCATCCAGGCGCGCGTGGCTCGGCTCGCCTCACCGCTCTTATGACGGTTCACAGCTTGAATCACACGATTCGGACGCTGAGGGCGCTTCAAGGTTCGAGGCCTCTACGCTGGCGCCGAATCGCGCCAACCGCGACGATGCCAATGCCCGTGAGCTCTAGAACCCAGTTCATGCGCACACCGCGAAGCTCGAAGCCGATCAACCTGTCGACGTGGTAAAACGACGTGGCCCGGATCACCACGAAGACGACGATAAATGTAAGACCCGCGAGCGGTAGACGGAAATCGCTAAGTTGCCCGCGGACGAGCAAGCCGAGCGTCGCGAGGGCAGCCACGCCTGCGATCAGCACGACGCCAACGAGGATCGCTTGCGCGAGGCGGCGCTGATCGTACCAGCCCTGCTGGTGGGCCAAGGTTCTGCCCACTTGCGTCAACAGAGATTGCAGATCGAGCTGCTTGTTGATGCCGAGGCAGACGAATACGATCGCCAGAAACAGCCAGAGCGCCGCGCGACGCGCGAGAATCGGAGGCTCCGGCCAGCTCTTACGCAGAACCCGAAGCAAGGCTGGGATGGTTTGTCGGTACGGGCGCTTGGGACCGCGCTTCTCGGTGTTGAAGGCTCGGAGACAGAGCCAGGCCGTGACGAAGTAGGCAAGCACGGTGAGCCATCCCATCAGCGTGGGATCGCCGATCGTAGGGGACCAATCGATCTCTCCCATCGGTGAACCTCCTCAGCCTAGAGCGGCCCGGTACACGTCGGCACTGTCGAGCGTGCCGGGATCGATTGCAATCGGCTTTCGAGCTCGAGAAGCGGTACTATCAAGGACGTCGTGGAACGCGTGACCGATTGGCCCACTTCCACGTACGTCGAGATCGACCATCCGTGGATCTCGAACGACGAAACGCCGCTCTATCGATGGACGTTCCCAGAGGCGAGCACTGACGAGGAACTTCATGCGTGCCTCGCAGCACCCCAAGGGGTCGCGGGTACCCCCGAGGAGATCATGGTCGCCGGGGGCCACGGCGGTTTCCTTACGACCTGCGCTAATTGGTTTGGACTGTGAAGGGTAGGACAGGCGTAGAGAGCGTGGGATCAACTGGTCGAATCCCGCCCCCGGCACTAGGGCGGATTTCTGGTTTCTCTGCAGGATCCGGCCACTTGCGCAGATCGATGGTCCGCGCCTGACGGCTCCCCGAGTGACGGCTAACTTCGTCGCGCCCAAGCTCGCGGAGCCCGAGCGCTCCTTGCACCCATGGCACTGGGCTTGAGCCTTCACTCACCCTCTTGTTGACGCGGCTGTCCTCGATCGCAGCCGAGGGCTGGGAAACATGCCGGTTATGTAAGCAATCTCACACATATTGACTTGGGATAGCGCAGATTTTGCGTTTACATTCGTTTACAGTTTGATATACGAAGCGTTGTTCCGCTTTGCACTCTCCTGAACGATTCGTCTGTTCAGCCCTGTTTACCCCCCAACCCGTCAATATTGCAGGCCTTCGAATGCACCGATTGCTGATCCACGCCCTCATCGGATTGTCGTTAATTGTAACCACGTCAGCCTCGGCGCAGTCGACTGGCAACTCGTTTCGAGACGAGTTCGAAGGCTCGAGCCTAGGGTCTGGATGGACGTTCACCGATCACTTTGCTGACGCCTATCCTTCGCGGACCGCGGACCACGTCAGCCTTTCCATGAGCGGGGATCAAGTTTCGATGTCGTTCCGCGGCGGCGCCGAGCACAACCAATGGTGGATCGAGCACGCGCAGATCACACGTCCGTTCTTGGGTGCGGGCGTCTACGAGATGCGCATGGACACCGGGATCATGAGCAACGAGCAGTTCGGCATCGTCTTTCAAGGCGAAAACCCCGCCACCTTCATGATGTTCATGATGTACGGCAACGGTAGCGTACGCGGGTACATCGAACGCTTCGTATCCGTCGATGGAGCGATCTACCGTCACACGATTCCAGGAAGCTTCCGGCCCTCGATTCCGCTCCCGAGCGCCGGTCCGTACTACATGCGAGTGACCGTCAGCGACGACGTTCCAACGCAGCGAGTCTGGAAGTTCGAGTACTCGCTGGACGGCACGACCTGGCACCTCTCGCGGGAAGAAGTCCTCGAAGACTTCGGTCTAGGGGAAAACATAGGAGCGATTACCGAAGTCGGCCTCTTCGTCGGAAATCACCCTTCGGCTCTTCCCGGATTTGACGGACGATTTGCGTACTTTGACTACAAGCCGTTCGGTCAGCTTCCGCCACCCGCACCCAGCAACTTGATCGCCCTGGCAGACGACGGATCCGTCGAGCTGATCTGGAACGCCGTATTTGGTTCAGAAGGCTACAACGTCTACCGCGACGATGGTGCCGGCCCGACTTTGTTGACCACGACGACCGACACCTCGCACCTGGATACGACAGTCGCGAATGGCACGCAGTACACCTATGCCATCACGGCGTTCCAGGGAGCACTCGAATCCTCCGCCGCCACGGTCGTTGCACTGCCGCAAGGTGTCGTGCCACCCGTCGATCCACCCGCAGACTTTCCCGTCGAAGGCATGCTTCTCTGGCTCGATGCCGACACGGCGCTAGCCGAAACGGGCGCAGGCAACCCGGCTACGCTTTGGCGTGACGGTTCGGGGTGGGCAAACGACGCCGCGGCGGGATCCATCGAAGCACCCACCGTCATCCCCGCAGCCATCAACGGCCGCGCCGCTCTTCAGTTCGACGGCATCGACGATCACCTTCGCCTGCCCGCCGGGTTCGAAGACTTCAGGGACGGCATGACGCTGTTCATCGTCGCTCAGCCGACGGCGTTGCAACCCGGATTCAAGCTCGTGGCGCTAGGAAACGGTGCGGGCTCCGACATGATCGTCCTCGGCCGTAACGGAGGCACAGCGGGCCTCCAGTACTTCACGAGCGACGCAAATGACTATGTGAAATGGTTTGGCAGCGCCGACGCTCTCGTTCCTGGGGAGGCCGGTCTCATCACCGTCCGGCAGGGCGCTGGCATCGAGAACGCGGTCGTGTCGACGAGCGTATTCAAGAATGGCGAGCCGGTGGGCAGTGGCAACGTGTATGTGCCTCCAGTCATCGCGCGCTCCGAGAATCTAATCGGCAGGAGCTTCTGGAATGAAGGCATGTTCGAGGGCAAATTGGCAGAGGTTCTGATCTACGATCGCGAGCTCGCTGACGCCGAGGCCGCCATCGTGCAGGCCTATCTCGACCGGAAGTACGCCCTCGGGATCGACCCGAGCAATCCGCCGCCCGATCCGGATCCCGGTCCGGACCCGATAGTACTCGATGCGCCGGCGAACCTCGTGGCAACAGCCGGCGACGCCAACGTTTCGCTCTCATGGGACGCGGTTGCTGGCGCGACGGGCTATCGCTTGTGGCGCTCGGAAGGCAGCGGGAGCACGTTCAATAGCTTTTACGAGATCACCGATACCAGCCACACCGATACCGGCTTGGTCAATGGTCAGGCGTACACCTACGTGGTGACCGCCTTCGATGTGACCAGCGAGTCCGCGGACTCGTCGCCGGTTACCGCGACGCCCGTCGCCAACAATCCTGATCCGCCGAGCTCCGGGCAGCTCCCTGCTGCGGGTCTCGTTTTGCTCCTCGACGCGGAGCAGGCCATCGCTGATTTTGGTGCAGGCGCCGAGGTCACGTCGTGGCAGGATCTCAGCGGTACAGGCTCCCATGCCGAGGCGTTCCCCGGCGAAGCGCCCGTGGTGGTTGCCAACGCGATCAACGGTCGTCCTGCTCTTTCCTTCGATGGTGTCGACGACTACTTCAGTGTGACCAGTGGGCTCGACGATTTCACCTCGGGTCTCACCCTCTACGTGGTCGCGCGAACGACCGTTCTTCAGCAAGGCTTCAAGCTACTGGCCCTCGGCAATGGTGCCGGGAACGACATGATCGTACTCGGCCGCGCCGGAGGGTCGTCTGGTCTTCAGTACTTCACGAGTGATGACCGCGGGGCCGTTGGCTGGTTCAACACCGGATCCGCGCTGACAGCGGGCGACATCGCGCTGTACTCCGTCCGGCAGGGAGGTGGTGGCACTGGCGATCCAGTCACCGCGGTGGTCGAGCGCGATCTCGATGTCGTTGGCAGCGGCAGGGTCTTCGTGCCCACCGTGACGGCCCGCACTGGCAGCCTCATTGGGCGGAGCTTCTGGAACGAAGGAATGTTCCAGGGGCAACTTGCGGAGGTCGTTCTCTACGATCGCAGCTTGAGCGACGCCGAGCGCGCCGAAGTGGAAGCCTACCTCGACGACAAGTACTCGCTCGGCTTGATCCAGACCGTGCCGCCCGATCCCGGCCCCGATCCGGAGCCAGATCCGGTTCCACCGAACGCTCCGGCTATCCTTGACGCTGTTGGGGGTGATGCGGTCGTCACGCTTTCCTGGAGCGCGGTCACGGGTGCCAGTGGCTACCGCTTGTGGCGTGCCAACGATGGTTCGACCTTCGGGCTCCTATACGAAGGCCCGGCAACTAGCTTCATCGATGCGCCGCTGACGAACGGGCAGGCTTACTACTACGTGGTCACTGCGTTCGACTCCGCTGGAGAGTCTGCCGATTCAGTGCAAGCCACCGCGACGCCGGTTGCGATCGTGCCGCCCGACCCTGATCCAGAACCCGACCCGCCTCCCGCGGCGCTTCCGAGCTCAGGCCTCCGCCTGCTCCTCGACGCTGGCTCCGCAGCAGCTGACTTCGGCTTGGGAGTGCCTGTGACGTCTTGGCGAGACCAGTCCCCGGACGGCTCCGACGCCTGGTCCAGCGTGGCTACCGCTCCCGTGCTCGTTGCCGATGCGATTGGCGGACAGCCGGCGCTGCGCTTCGACGGCATCGACGATCATTTCAACTTGCCCACCGGCTTCGAGGACTTCACCGCGGGCGTCTCGCTCTTCGTGGTGATGCGCCCGACTGTTCTTCAGCAGGGCTTCAAGATCTTGGCGCTCGGCAACGGAGCAAACCAGGACATGCTGGTTCTCGGTCGTGCCGGGAGCCAGAACGGCCTTCAATACTTCACGAACAACGAGTTCGGGAATGTGACATGGTTCAATAGCGCGCCGGTGCTGTCAGAGGGCTCGGCTGCTCTGTTCGCGATCGAGCACGAGGGCTCCACCGCACGGGTCGTGCACAACGGGGTCGTGATCACCGAGAGCGCCGTCGATCTCCCCAGCGTCTCACCGCGCGGCGTCAACTACATCGGCCGGAGCTACTGGCGGGAGGGCTATCTCCAAGGTGACCTCGCCGAGATCATCCTCTATGACCGAACGCTCACCGATGACGAGCGTTTGTCCGTCGAGGCCTATCTTGACGCAAAGTATTCCCTAGGAATCGGCGCGACCCCCTAGGAAACAG
>DASRZF010000178.1:0-3281 GCA_035686645.1 Polyangiales bacterium | reverse complement strand
TCTCCAGTATTGGCCTATTGAGAAAGTCATGTTGGCCTTGGACGCGATGTTTTACGGCCCGGTGCGCTCAGGGCAGCGCGCGAAGAGCGACTCATCGGTACCGATCGGGGGCCTGTTCTACGACAACGATACCGCGCGCCGTGCCATTGGGAACGTCGCGATCGGCGGAGATTTCTTCATCACCAAGAAGGTCATGATCGAAACCGGCTTCTTCACCGATTTCTCTTCAGCGATCAATATTCCCGCGAATCCAGATCGGATCTACAACCCGCAGATCAATCGCTACGCGGGCACTGTCTCGATAGGTCTCGACGTAGGGGGTGTCTCGCTTGCCGTGGGAGCCACCTTCCTCTACGGCAAGGGACCGGCGACCGGTGTCTTCATCGATCGAGACAATCTGGCAACAGGTTACGTCCGCACAGAAGCGAGCTCTCGTAGCGTCTTCCTACACGTCACGGGCGCTACTCGGGCGGTTTCCAGTCTCACTGACAAGACGGCCAAGGGCATCAAGTCGTATCGCGAGAAAAAGCATAGCGAAGATAAAGAGAAGCCGAGCGAAGATTAGCCGGGCGCTCGCACTACGTCCTGTGGCCAGCATCACAGCACGCGCAACGCGCTCGAGGCGGGCAAGAGTGACCTACTTCCCCTCTGCGATGCTTTGGGCTGCGCCGTTGTAGGTGCGGAGATCCGCTCCGGTTTGGTGACCCCATCGATGTGAAGTTGGAACTCGGTACTTGGCTTCGTGTGCGACTGGAACGCCCTGCTTGGAATCCGAGAAAGTCGATATTGGGCCTGAAACCCCGCCGATTCGGAGACCCCTCGCGTCCTCGAGAATCCCGAGGCGTGGCCGTCAGTTGAAAGAACCTGTCGAACCGTCGAGAAGCAGTGACCCAGTTGCTTGCGGATGACGCGCCTATCACCGAGCGAGTCCTCGGGGTATGTTCCAGGTGCCGAACCGATCCGGCGTGCCGATCAGCGCTGTGCCGACGTTTTTCGCACCCGCACCAAGCCCGAGAACACGCGTCCCGCGCGGATTTTCGAAGGAGAGAACATGAGACTCGCCATCCTATCGACCGCTCCCCGTTGCTACAGTACGCGACGGCTCAAGCAAGCCGCCATCGAACGGGGGCACGACGTCAAGGTGCTCAACACGCTTCGCTTCGCCATCGAGCTCAGCCACGGAAATCCAAATCTGCATTTTCGTTCGAAGTTGCTGAGTCGCTACGATGCGGTGCTCCCTAGGATCGGCGCCTCGATAACCTACTTCGGCACCGCCGTGGTCCGCCAGTTCGAGCAGATGGACGTCTACACCCCGAACACTTCGAACGGCATTACGAACTCGCGCGACAAGCTGCGCTCGCTGCAGATCCTCAGTCGTCACGACATCGGTATCCCGCGCACGGCGTTCGTGCGTGATCGCAAGGACGTCCTGCCGGCCATCGAACGGCTGGGCGGTGCACCTGTGATCATCAAAATCCTCGAGGGAACCCAGGGCGTGGGCGTCATCCTTGCCGACAACACGAAGGTTGCCGAGGCGATCATCGAGACGCTGCAGAGCACCAAACAGAACGTGCTGATCCAGGCGTTCGTCAAGGAGAGCAAAGGTCGGGACATTCGCGCGTTCGTGGTGGGTGGACGCGTGGTCGCCGCCATGCGGCGCGTCGCCCAGGGAGACGAGTTCCGCAGCAACGTGCATCGAGGAGGGAAGGCCGAGCCGGTGACGCTCGATTCCGAATTCCAGGAGACAGCCATCCGGGCAGCTCAGATCATGGGACTGCGCGTGGCCGGGGTAGACATGCTCGAATCGGCGAGCGGCCCACAAATCATGGAGGTCAACTCCTCGCCCGGGCTCGAGGGCATCGAGGGCGCCACCGGACTCGACATTGCCGGAGCAGTGATCGACCACATCGGCAATCAGGTCGCGTTCCCCGAGCTCGATGTTCGACAGCGGCTTACCGTTTCGACCGGCTACGGCGTGGCTGACCTGCTGATTCCCGCGGGCGCGGAGCTCGTCGGCAAAACGATTCTCCAGTCGGGCCTGCGCGACAAGGACATCGTCGTGCTCAACCTGCACCGCGGCACATCGGTCATCTCCAACCCCAAAGGCACCCGGATCCTCGAGGCAGGCGACAAGCTACTCTGTTACGGGAAGCTCGATTCGATGCGTTCGATGATCCCGGTGAGCCGAACCTCGGCGCGCAAAAAGGTCCGGAGACTCGATCCGTCGTCGGACCTCGGTTGAGCCTGCGGGAGCGATTCGGCGCGTTCCGACCACCTTGCAATCCGCGGATGATATCGACGATGGATCGGCCGACGAACTGCGAGTATCGTGAAACGCTATGCTTGAAGCTCGACCGAAGTCGAAACCTCGAATGAAGGCCGGAGGCCACCTCTCCGAAGCGTCAGAGTCCCAAATCCTAGTCGCGTCGGCTTTCGAGCTCGCCCGCAACTTGGGGATCCCGCGTATTCTGGTCCTCGCCGACTTGATTACCGACCGCCGGACGGTTGAGCAAGCACGCCAGAACGAGACTGTCATCTGGTTGACGCACGGCGGTGAGCGCGAAAGCTATCCGGAGATC
The DNA here is from genome assembly GCA_035686645.1 of Polyangiales bacterium. Taxonomy (GTDB): domain Bacteria; phylum Myxococcota_A; class Polyangia; order Polyangiales; family Houyiibacteriaceae; genus SG8-38. Next base: position 702 of record DASRZF010000178.1, on the reverse strand, counting down.
CGAGGGGGCGATGCATGCATCGCATTGCCACCCACGGCACTGGGTCGCCTGGACCAAGTCAAACTGGGCCTGACACTGGCGGTACTGCAGCGGCATGTCGACGTGGACACCAGCGTCGTGTGCCTGACGGGCGTTGCTGGGTCGAAGCGCCTCGACATGCTGGCAATCATCAACGCGAGCCGTGACTTCCCGTGTTTTCGGGGCCGCGAGGGCAAACCGGTCGGCGCCATTTTCGTCCTCGGCGACCCCAACGATATCGAACCGCACACGCGCCAGCTGATCTTCAATCCCTGTAAGGGACATGCCCACTCCGTCCGCAACATCCACAACCCGGAGTTTTTCGAGACGCTCCGCGAGTTGACCGCTCTCGACGGCGCATTCCTGGTCGACGAACGCGGCGTGGTGGCTCGGGCTGGGGCCTATCTGGACGCTCCGGCCAGCAAGAAGATCCGTGTCCGCCGGGGGCTTGGAGCACGTCACGTCGCCGCTGCCGCAATGACGGCGCACACCGACGCGCTGTCGCTTGTCATCTCGGAGTCGTCGGGGAACATCACCGTCTTCGCCCGGGGGGCGGCGCTGCTCGAGCTGGAGAAGCCTCCGCCTAGCTGACCGATAAGCGCGGCCCTCGATTCGAGGACACATCTTGCAAAGAAAGGGCCTAGCCGAAGCCGGGCAAAGATGGCGACCCCAGCGATGCGAACT
>DASRZF010000177.1:0-2841 GCA_035686645.1 Polyangiales bacterium | reverse complement strand
TAGAGCTCGTGAGGGCCGGAGCGTGAATCTCCATAACATATCGAAACTAATAGATAATCGTCTATGCCATTGGCCTCTTGGCATTTGCGGGACGTACAGAGCCAGTGTAGAATGTTGACATAGTTGGCTTTGTCATGTTTGGGAGTTCGTAATGCGTAATTGGCTTTCGATTGTATTCGTGGGCTTGGGTGGCCTCGGGATGCTCGCCGCGTGCGGCGGCGACGGCACCGGAGGACCCCCCAAAGGCGGCAGTGGTGGCAGCAGCGGGAGCGTGCTTCTCGACTGCTCGACGCTCAGCAATCCTCCTGCGGACTGCGACACGTCCTGCGTCTCAGATTCGGAGTGTGCGGCGAGTTACTGCGAGAACAGCACGAAGTGCGTCGCGAACTGCACGGCCAACGAAGGCTGCGGTGCGGGCTCGACCTGCAACACCACGCGCGGTCGTTGCGTTCCCGACGTCGGTACGGGCGGCACGGGGGGCACGGGGAACAGCATCGGTTGTCAGTCGGTCGAGGTGACGCCGTCGCGAAGCATTCCGAACGTGATGTTCTTGGTCGACCAGAGTGGGTCGATGACCTCGAACTTTGCTGGACAAGAGCGGTGGACCGCTGCCCATGGGGCGATTACCGAAATCGTCGCGGATCTCGATTCCATCGTGCGCTTCGGCTTGAGCACCTACACATCCGACAACGGAAACTCCAATCTTCCTTGCCCTCGACTTCCCGTGGCCGGCGATCCTTTCGCTGTCAGTCCAAGGGTCGATTTCGATCTCAACAACTCTAGCGCCATCAGCAACAACAACATCTATCCGAGCAACTACCCGAGCAACGCAGGTGGCGATACGCCCACCGGCGACAGCATCGACGCGCTCGTGAGTATCATCCAGTCCGATCCGCCGCCGGCGGAAGGGCCCACGATCATCGTGCTCGCCACGGATGGTGAGCCAGACACCTGCGAGCAGCCCAATCCTCAAAACGGTCAAGCCGAGGCCGTCGCTGCCGCCACGGCGTCGCATGCCGCCGGACTCGATGTCTTCATTTTGAGCGTTGGCAACGAGGTCAGCGACGCGCATCTTCAGGAGATGGCGAATGTGGGGGTCGGCAAGCCTGCCAACGAGAGCGGTAACCCCGCGCCGTTCTGGAAGGCGACGACCGCAGAGCTTCTCGCAGAGGCATTCCAGCAGATCATCAGTGACAGCATCTCGTGTGAAATCGAGATCGACAAACCGTTCAACACCGACACGCTGGCCCAGGCTTGCGACGAGGGCGAGGTTCGGCTCAACGGTGTGCTCTTGGACTGCCCGACCGACTGGCAAGTGAAGAACGAGCCGCCATATCAGACCATCGAGCTCTTGGGGAACGCCTGCGATACGCTCAAGGGTGGCGAAGTCACGTTCACCGCCGAGTTCCCCTGCGGGACGATCGTCGTCGAATAGCGTTTAGTCTGGCAGACTGAACTCGACTTCTTTTCGGGAGCCGGCGAGCACTCGTATGACCCGCTTTTGGATCGGGCGCTTGCGACCGGCCTCTACCAGGTGCCGACCCTTGGGAAGGCGTGCTTTCACCGGTGCTCGTCCCATCCAGTTGCCGTCGATCCAAACGTTGCCCCAGGGTTGAACGACGACGTTGAGCCATCCTTTGGAAGGGCGTGGCGCTGGCTCGGGCACTGGCGCTGACACTGGCGCTGGGACTGACGCGGGCACTGGCGCTGGCACTGGCACTGGCACTGGCGCTGGGACTGACGCGGGCACTGACACTGGCGCTGGCGCTGGCGCTGGCACTGACACAGGCACTGACCCTAGCCACTGCGTTCCCGCAATCATCGCGGCCAGGCTCGTCAGCATGGCCGCGCTAAGGATCAGCGCTCGCCTCTTACTTCGGGGCTTGGTTTTCTGCGTTGCAGCGGATTCCGTTGCCGCGCTGTCCGCATGCGGACGCGGCGCGCGGCCCAGCTCGGTGTCGCGCTCCTCTTCCTTGGCCCGCACGTGCAGGCGCGCGCTCGGGCCACCGCGGTGTTCCTCGACCGTTGCGGCGAGCTCGCGGCGGACCGCCGGGGTTGGCGACAGAACCGCCAGCTCTTCGATCAAGCGAGACGCGCTCGGTGTTCGCGCGTCGCGATCGACTTCGATCAGACGCTCGATGACCTCCCGCAGCGGTCCGGGCGCTCCCGGCGCAACATGTTCGAGCGACAGTCGCTCTCCGCTCAGGATCTTTTGCATCGTCTCGACGTCGTGCGCTCCATCGAAGGGCCGGCATCCGGCCACCGCTTCGAAGAGCGCGACCCCCAGAGAAAACAGATCGCTCCTGCCATCGACCGCCTCGCCACGCATGTGCTCGGGCGACATATACGGAACTTTGCCCTTCGCGCTTCGGCTTGCAGTGGCCGCCGTGTCCTCGAGAGCCTTCGCGATGCCGAAGTCCGCGAGCTTCGCTTCACCGGAGCGACTGAGCAAGATGTTCGACGGCGAGATGTCCCGGTGCACCAGGCTCTCGTGTGCGTGTTCGAGCGCGTACGCCAAATCGGTCCCGATCAGTGCCACCCAATCGGGAGGGAGTCTTTCCCTTGGCGATGACTTGAGCAGCGATCGCAGGTCGAGACCGTCCACCAGCTCGAGGCTCATGTACTGGACGCTGTCGATCTCCCCAAAGTCGATGACGCCGACGATGTTGGTGTGTCGAAGCTGCGCGGCCAATTTGGCCTCACTGCGAAATCGAGCGACGAACTCTTCGTCTCCGCAGAACGCGGGCAGGACTCTCTTGAGGCAGACACGCTGCTCGAAGCCACCTGCGCCTGCGCGCGTCGCTTCAAAGGTTTCCGCCATGCCGCCCACGCCGAGCCGGC
>DASRZF010000176.1:0-14516 GCA_035686645.1 Polyangiales bacterium | reverse complement strand
TCGAACAGCCCGCCGATCACTCCGACACTCGAGGGCTGGAGCTTCGAGTTCTTCTGCGAAGCTGCGGAATGATCTGAGCCCTGCTAGCATCGCGCTGGCGTGGCGGTAGCAGGGCGAAAGCGGGGCCTCGCTCCGTGGACTTGGGTGCTGGTGGCCGCAATTGCGGTGCTCGAGCTGGCGGCGCACGCGTGGATCGTCGCCGCGATTCCTCGCGAGCAATCCTGGGAAGCAGCGTCCGCCTTCGTCCGCGCCCGCTTCCGGGCCGGGGATCGCATCGTGGCGGCGCCCGCTTGGGTCGACCCCATCGTTCGAAACCAACTCGGCGACCTGCTCAGTCTCCGGAGCGCTGCCGCGGTCGACCTCGGCGGTGTCGACCGCATCTGGGAGCTCAGCATCCGCGGGGCCGAAGAGCGACGCGAGTCCGTCGAGCTGGACCAGAGATTCGGCGCGGTTCGTGTTCGAATGTGGCCTCTCTTGAGTGAGCCGCTGATCTACGACTTCGTCGAGGAGGTGGCGCGTGCAAAGGTCGAATTGCTCGGCGCCGAAGGTTCGAAGCCCTGTGCCTGGATGCGGGCTCGGAGCTCTAGTGGAGGTCTTGGCCAGGGCCCCACGACGCCGGAGGAACGCTTCGTCTGCGACCCGCGGCGACCCTGGCTCTGGGTGGGTGCGACGGTGCTGACGGACCTCGATTTTCACCCGAGGCGCTGCGTCTTCCAGCATCCGACCGGTGTAGATCCGGTCAGAGTCACCTTCCAGGACGTGCCACTCGGTGAGCGGCTCGTCGTGCACGGTGGAATTCAATACGAGAGTGAGCGAAGTCGCCAGCATGACCCCGTCACGCTCCGGGTCTGGATCGACGGGCGGCTCGCCGGCGAGCTCGTTCATCAGGATGGGGATGGCTGGACGGGCATGGAGATCGACACCTCCGCGCTCGCACGCGAGCGCGCAGAGGTGCGGTTCGAGACTACGACCTCGAACCCGAAGGCGCGTCTGTTCTGCTGGTCCGCATCGAGCCGATCGGCGGCCCGCCATGATTGACGCGCGCGCGCTCAGAGGCCGGGACCAGCTCGTAGGTGCCCTCCTCGGCATCGGATACGTGTTGCTCCTCGTGAAGACCGCACCGGACCTGGCCATGTCGCGCGACGAGAGCTTCTACGTGCACGCAGCCAAGGATTACGGGGCTTGGCTGAGCCAGCTCTTCAGCGAGCCAGGACTGGCACTCGCCCGGGAGAGCATCGATCGCGCCTGGGACTACAACTGGGAGCACCCGGCGTGGATGAAACTGAGCTTCGCCGTGAGCTGGCTCGTCCAGAAGCACTGGGCTCTGTTTCCGAGTGAATCGCTCGCCTTCCGATTTCCGGCGATACTCACCGCCGGCCTGCTGCTTTGGCTGATCTATTCCTGGGGTGCCTCCGTGATGCGCAGAGAAGGAGCGCTCTTCGCGGCCCTCGCGTTCGCCCTCATGCCGCGCGTCTTTTACCATAGTCATCTCGCCTGCTTCGATGTTCCCATAGCGTTCTTTGTAACGCTGACCACGTACGCGTACTGGCGCGCGCTCGGAGATCGCCGATGGGTGCCCATCGTGGGTCTCGCGTTTGGGCTTGCGCTTGCGACGAAGCACAACAGTTGGATGCTTCCAGCGATTTTCCTCATTCATTTCATCTGGCTTCGCGCCGATGAAGCGCGCTCCGAGCGGAGCGGACGGGTCTCGATCGCTTGGCTGCCTTCGATGCTCCTAGTCGGCCCGTTGGTCTTGATCGGAACCTGGCCCTGGCTTTGGAATGACACCTGGGCGCGTCTCCTCGCATACGCGCGATTCCATCTTCGCCACGTGCACTACACCTACGAGTATTTCGGCGTCAGCTACTTCGAGCCCCCGCTCCCGGTTTCGGTGCCCTTCGTCATGACGCTGTTCACGGTGTCACTTACGGTGCTCGCGCTCGCCGCGCTCGGCCTCTACGACCGCCGCAGCGCGCTTCGATTTTCTTGGCGCGGCGAGTCGGGGGGCGAGCTCGGTCGCAGGACCGAGATCCTTTGGCTTGGATGCATGCTTGCGCCGCTGCTCGCCATAGCGCTTCCTTCCTCACCGATATTTGGAGGAACCAAGCATTGGATCACTGCCTATCCATTCCTGGCTCTCTTTGCAGGCCGTGGGCTTCTGAGCGTGCTCGAAAGGCCCGAGCTCGACGTTTGGACAGGCCGCCATTGGCCGTCCTGGGGGCTCGCGACTTTGTTTCTACTTCCCGGAGCGGTCGAAACGGCGCACAGCCACCCGTTCGGCCTCTCGCACTACATGCCTCTTGCAGGAGGTGTTCCCGGCGCAGCGGATCTCGGGATGAATCGGCAGTTCTGGGGGTTCACGACTGGCAGCGTTGCAGGATGGATTGCCCGTAGACTTCCGGAGGGCGGGTCTGTTTGGATCTGCGACACCACGCATGAGGCCTGGCTCATGATGCAGAGAGACGGTCTCATACCAGGGAACATCCGCGCCGTATCGTCGATGCGCTCGGCGGACCTCGTGCTGGTGCACCATGAAGCCCATTTCAGTGAGGTCGATCATCAGGCCTGGGTCGCCTTTGGCAACGTCCGACCGGTCCATGTGCTCCTCTATGACGGCGTGCCGATCATTTCGATCTACGAGAAGCCAACGGGTCGCGGAGTGGATCGGGCCGAACGGCCGATCGACGACTAAGAAGAGCGCTCGCTGGCTTTTTCGATGCCGGCACGCGCCTTGTTCATGAGCACGATCAGGCTCTCGACGATCCCGATGATCACGTAGGCCGCCAGCAGCCAGACAAGCGCCATCGAAGGGTGGATCTTCAATGCGATCCACACGGTTACGCTCAGCGTCACGCCGATGAAGAGCACGGTTCGCCAATTGAGGCGCAGATCCTTGAAGGACCGGAAGGGCATCGCGCTCACCATGAAGACCGAAAGCGTGATGACCAGGACGGAAATGATGAACGGCGAAAACGGAAGCTTCCCGGTCAGCGTGTTGGCGACCACGATTGAAATCAAAATGACGGCAGCCGCAGGAATCGGAAGGCCCTGCGTGTATTTGTCGGGTTCGTGAGGTTCGCCGTCGTCCCCGGTGGAGCTCACATTGAAGCGCGCGAGCCGAATCGCGCCCGCCGCGACGAAGAGAAAACCAATGAGCATGCCGGCAGTCCCGAACTCGGCGAGCGACCAGTGGTACACCAGGATGGCGGGCGCCACTCCAAACGAAATCACGTCGGCAAGTGAGTCGAGTTGTACGCCGATTGCCGTCTGGGTCTTGGTGAGCCGGGCGACTCGACCGTCGATGCCATCGAAAAAGAGGGCGAGCACGATCAGCAGCGCAGCACGGTAGAAATCGTCGTTCGTCCGCTCATCGGACAAGATCAAGATCGAGTAGTACCCGCACAACACGCTCGAGAGCGTGAAGAGATTGGGCAGTATGAAGAGGCTCTTTTTGAGGTCGACTTTCACGCCAGGCTCGACTCTTTCCGCTCGATCCGAACCCGTAGGCTACGGGAGGCGGAATTCGCTGTCCACTCCGAGTCTCGTATCACGGCGCGCCTGCGGGCAAAAGGCCTGCGTGTAGAATGCCAAGCGCAAGGTTTCGCAAGCGAAGCTCTCCACTCGATGCGTACTGCTTCTCTAGGGACCTGGCGGCCCGATCTGGATGTCCGGAGAGCAGATCCAAAAGCGCAGCCGCCTCCTCGGTACCCACTCCACCGGCGTCACGAAACGCCAGCAGAGCTTCTTCTCGCTGATCCAGAGGCTTTCCCCATCCATGCAGGGCAAACCAGCCCCAATAGGCCTGGAGCTCGATGTCGGAGAAGTCCTCGACATGGGGCCGCCGGTGAACCGCGTTCCAGCGGGCCTTGTAGAACACTCGCGCAGTGAGCGGCGGCGCGACCAGCACGCCACGATAGATGGCGCCGTACCGCTCGAGGATCTTTGGCGCTCCCCCGAGCACTGCGATCCCCTGATCGGTCTCCGGTTTCCGCGTGCCATCGCCGAACTGCTGCATGAAGGTTTCGACCGCCTCGGCTCTCAGAGCCGCGAGCGCCTGAGCACCGTGTTTCTTGGTCACTGCGTCCATCGCGTGATGAATCGCAATCTGGCGCTGCTCGTACTCCGCCCGTTCGTACGGCTGATTCGCTTCGGAGCGGCCGTGGTCCAGGAAGAGTGCGCGCAGGGCCTCGGCCTCCTCGCTCTCGGGTGCGTCTGCGGCAAGGGTCTGGTCGAGCGCAATTGCGTCCGACACCGCGACCCGGTCGAGCACGAGGCTCGGCATCTCCCAGGGGTCTACAGGCTGCGGAATCGCCAGCATCGTGCCTGCGACGCTTGCTGCGACGACCCAGAGGATCAGCTTGAGTCCGGAGGCGGTCACCTGGGGCGAATCCTAACATGCGCCTCACGGCTGCCCCTAGTTCGATGCCTGCTAGGCTTCGCCAGCACGATGAGGGTCGAGGTCCATTACTATGCTGCCGCCCGGGAGCTTGCCGGCTGCGAAAGCTCGACGTTCGATTTCGAGCCCCAAAGCGTACCCCAAAGCGATCTCCGCGCTGCGGTCGTCGATCGGTTCCCCTCCTTGGCGGCCTTCCTCGAGCGCATGCGCCTGGCGATCAACGGCGATTTCGTCGACGCTTCGCACGCAGTTCAAGATGGCGACCGCATCGACATCTTGCCTCCGGTCGCCGGCGGCTCTCCGATTGTCCTGAGCGAGATAAGCGCCGAGAAGATCTCCCTCGATGAGGTACGAAAGGCTGTCGAGCACCCTGCGGCCGGTGGTGTTTGCGTTTTCCACGGCGTAGTTCGCGACCACTCGGATGGTCAAGCCGTGGCCCGCCTAGACTACGAGGCGCACGAGAGTCTCGCGAAAAAAGAGATGACGCGTGTGCTCGAAGGCGTCGCTGCTGAGCACCCAGGGGTCCGGATCGCGGCCGTTCACCGCATCGGGCAGCTCGACATCGGTGACGTCGCGGTTTGCGTAGCGGTCAGCGCCGCGCATCGCGACGATGCATTCCACGCTTGCCGAAAAGCCATCGATCGAATCAAAGAAACCGTACCGGTCTGGAAGAAGGAGTGGGGTCCCGACGGCCGCGCACACTGGGTCAATCTGGACGCTTAGGCGCCAGCAAGGCCGCGAACGTCCGAACGCAGCGCTTCGTCGAGCACTCCGACGCAGGTGACGTGTGCGTCTTGAGGATCGAAGTAGGACTGCACTGCGCGCTGGACGTCGTCTGCCGTGACTCGGGCGACCTGCTCGGCGATGACCTCAATTCGTTCGGGTAGCCCAAAGAGCGCGCTGCTCCCGACGAATCCAGCGGAGCCCTCGGGGTCGTCACGGACCATACGGAGATCCCAAAGGTAGCGCCGCTTTGCTTTCTCGATCTCCTCGTCACTCGGAGCGTGCCTTCGGATCTCGTCGATCAGCTCGAATACGGTTTCCACCAGAAGGGGAGCCTTCTTGTGCTCCACGGAAGCCCCGAAATCGAACACGCCGCAATCTTCGTACGTGTCGTTTCCCGCGAAGGCTTCGTAGGCCAGCCCCCGCTCTTCGCAGATGATCTGATGGACGCGCGTGCTGAGGCCGTCGTCGAGCACCCGGCTCAACAGGGTGAGAGTAGGGGCCTCAGGGCTCGCGGCGCCAGGCGTGTGAAAGGAGAGGCGAACGTCCGTCTGGCTCCCGTGCTCCAGCACGTAGTCGAAGCGTTCCGTTGCTGCGTTCACGGGCTTGCTGCCCGACGCGATCGCCTCGCCGGCGGGCATTGCCCCGAAGCTGGAGCGAACGGTGTCTTCGATCTCTCGTGGATCGAAGGCTCCCGAGACGCAGAGCACTGAATTCCGCGCCGAGTAGAAAGCAGCGTGATGACGGCGCAGGTCCTCGCTATCGAAGCGTGCCAGGTTCTCGAGCGGACCTGCAATGGTGAATCCGAGCGCATGGTCCGGATAGAGCAGTTGGCGTGACACGTTGTCGATGTCGATCTGCTTACCGTCCTCGTTCAGTTCTTCCAATATCTCTTCGCGGATGATCTGCTTCTCCGTCCTCAGCTCCTTCAACAAAGGCTTCTGAAGAACCTCTGCGAGCAGCCCGACGCCTTCGGCGATCGTCTCGGAGGGTAAGGTCAGGTCGTAGCTGGTGAAGTCGACGTGGGTGGAGGCGTCCAGGGTGCCTCCAAGCCTTTCGATCGCGAGACTCAGCTCGTGCGCCGCAGGGTGCATCTTGGTGCCGCGATAGAGCATGTGCTCGAGGAAGTGGCTCAGGCCGTTGGTTGGCTGAGACTCGTAGCGCGACCCGACGCGAATGAAGAACGAGACCGTGGCAGATTGCAGGTGAGGCAAGTGAATGAGACGCAAGCGAAGGCCGTTACCGAGCGTGAGCGACTCGGTCGGAAGCTCGGGGAGACTCACACCGTTAGCTACGACCATCCTCAGTCGAGAGCGGGTTGACCCGAAGCGCCTTGTCGGCAGTGGCTCTCGCTCGAAGCTGTTGAATGTAGAGGTCGACGGTCTCTCTGCGTTTGAGGGTCAGCAGAACCTCGCGCGTGGACTCGCGAACGGCATCGGTGAATGCCTTTTCATCGGGACGCTGCCGCTCGATGAGACGAAAAATCACCCACTCGCGACCGAGCTTCACTGGCTGGTCGGGGAATACTTCGCCTTCGGGCAGCGCGAACACTGCGTCTAGCAATGCAGAGGTCGAGAGGCCTGGAACGGGGGTGTCTGAGCGACCGAAATCGGTGGTTTCCTCCAAGGTCGGGGTCAGCGCTGAATCGCCGCGCTTCTGACCATCCGCGGTCAGCTTCTCCGCGACTTCGTCGTCGTTCTGGCGCTCCTTCCAGGAACGCAGCGTGCTCGCAGCGGCGTCTCTCGCGCGCGCTTCGAGCCAGTCCGACCGATAGAGCCCTTCCGCAAGCTCGCGCTTCGCCTCGTCGACTGGGACGTCTCCTTCGCGGATCGCCACGACCTTGATGACGTGGAACCCGTAGGGTGTCTCGACCACTTCGGAGACTTCCTCGACTTTCATCGCGAACAGAGCCTCGTCGAACGCTTCGGGCATCGCGCCCTTCCGCAGGAAACCCACGTCCCCGCCGTTCTTGGCCGTGACTGGGTCATCGCTCTGCGCCTTGGCAAGGGCAACGAAATCCTCGCCCTTGGCGGCGCGCATCTGAAGCGCCTCGGCCTTCTTCTTGGCTTCGGCTTTCTGCTCCGCGGAGGCATAGCTTCCGGCCTTCACGAGAATGTGCCGCGCTCGGACCTGTTTCTCGAGGTTGGTGTAACGGTGCTTGTTGGCTTCGTACTCTGCAACGAGACGCGCGTCGTTCTCGGTCATCCAGGCGTCGAGAGCGGATTCGGAGATCGGAGGCTTTTCTTGAGCGTAGTAAGCAGGCGAGAAGCGAACGTACTTGATCTTGGCGTTGTCGTTCTCACGAACGTAGTCGTCCCAGACTTCCGCTTCGCTAACGTTCACTGAATTGCTGATGAGCTCACGCATCTGCGCGGCCAAGTACTCGTCGACCTGCGCATCGGCGAACTCGCCCACGCTTCGCCGGAGCCCGTTCTGGATGTAACGCTCAGCGAGATCCTTGTTGAAGGCTCCGTCTTTGTCGGTGAACGAAACCGGAATCTCGCCCTGCGGGAGCATGGGAGGCGCGCCGACGCCCAGCGTCAGCAGAATGATGCCTTCGTTCACGAAGCGCACCATGACCTCGTCTTGATCGACGTCGAAGCCGACCTTGCGCGCTTCTCGCGCGAGCAGCGTGCGATCGATCAGGCCGTCGAGCACGAGCTCCGGCAACCGCATCGAGCGTTGCGTCTCCTCCGGAAGCCGCCCGAAGTTGGCGACGGCATACGCGGCCTCGAAATCGCCTCGACTCAGCGTCTGGTCATAGATGCGAGCCAGATATGTGCTGCCACCCGCTGCGCACCCTTCGGCCTGACCACCCCCGAATTGAAGGGCGAACACCGCTGAAAGCAGCACCACGAGAAGAACCAGAAAAAAGCCTTTGAACTTATCAATCATCGCCAATTGCCATTTAAAGAGGCCGAACCATAGAGGAGACGTCGGCTTGCGGCAAACTCTGGTTTACGATGCCCCAAGGTGTCTCGAGAGTTGGCTTGATCGGCCAGGGAATCTACACTCGGGCTTCAGTCGCGCTACGCGCCTCGAACCGGGGAAAGTGAGGGGGAAGTGACCCAGGGATCGAGCCTACCACCACTCAAGAAGAACGATGGGAAGTACGGGCTGGTCGCCTTACTCCTTCTTCTCTCGGCCGGAGGCCTCTGGCTGTTCCTAAAACCAGCTGGGGGCGATTCCGAACCTCAGGCCGAGGTTGCGGCTCCCGCACCCGAGGTTGCCAGGGAGCAGTTCGCCCCTGAAATCGAGATTCCCGAGCTCGATGCGGCGATCGACGGAGTCGAAGAGCAAGAGCCCAGCCGGGAGGCTCCGCCAAGCCCTGACGACCGTCCAGCCGACTGGATATGCGATGGGACGCTTTCGGCATCGCAGCTCAGCGAGGTGATCCGGGGCCAACCGAGCAAGCAGGTCCAGACCTGTTACGAGCAGCGCCTCAAGGAGAACAACCTGCTGCAGGGATCGATGACCGTGCTCCTCACCATCGGCGCGAGCGGCAGCGTCAAAGCCGTGTCCTTGAGCGGCTCACTCGGCGACCCGCAAGTCTACGCCTGCGTGAAGCGCATCGCCAAGACCTGGAAGTTCCCGCAGCCGGAAGGCGGCTGTGTGCGAACCGCAGTTCCGTTTCAGATGACCCCGAAGCTTTGATCGGTCATGAGGCCGCGAAGCGCAGCGCGTCCGCAACGTCGTCCGGACTTCCCATGAAGACCGGCGTGCGCTGGTGAAGCGCGGTCGGCGCGATATCGAGGATTCGATTCTTGCCATCCGATGCGGTGCCTCCTGCGGCTTCGACCAGGAATGCCATCGGCGAGGCTTCGTAGAGCAGACGTAGCTTGCCCTTACGGTTCTTGGCGTCGCTCGGATAGACGAAAATGCCGCCCCGAAGCAGCGTTCGATGCAGGTCTGCGACCATCGCGCCGATGTAGCGCAAACGGTAGGCCGGCTTGGTCTCCGAAGGCGTCTTGATCCAGTCGACCCAGTTTCGAATGCCCGTATCCCAGCTGTGGTAGTTGCCTTCGTTGATCGAATAGATGCCGCCGCGCGTGGGGATCCGGATCTTCGGGTGCGAGAGGAAGAACTCACCGACGCCCGGGTCGTAAGTGAAACCGTCGACTTGGTCGCCAGTGGAGTAGACGAGCATGTTGGACGAGCCGTAAACGATGTAACCCGCAGCGACGATGTCGCGCCCAGGCTGCAACAAATCCCGAAGTGACCCCGGACCGCCTTCAGGCGAGAGGCGACGGTGAATTGAAAAGATCGTTCCGATCGATGCGTTGATGTCGATGTTGCCCGAGCCGTCGAGCGGATCGAACTGCAGAACGTACTTGCCCTGCGGATACTGCGCGGGAATCGCGATCGGCTCCTCGACCTCTTCGCTTCCCATCACGCAGACGTGCCCGCCTGCCTCGACCGTGCTCACGATCGTGGTGTTGGCGAAGTCATCGAGCTTCTGAACCTGCTCGCCCTGGACGTTCGTCGTGCCGGTTCGGCCGAGGATGCCCGAGAGCCCTGCTTTGCTGACGCGGCTGCCTATGATTTTCGCCGCCAGGGTGATCTGCTGGAAAAGCCCAGTGAAATCGCCCGTCGCCTCCGCCATCCGCCTCTGGCGGTCGAGCAGGTGTCGTTCAAGGGTCGTGCCTATGGGACTCGGCTCAGCGGGGCCAATCGATACTCGGCTGCTCATAGCTGCGGGGGCATACCAGAGCCCCCGTAGAAGCGCTAGGCATCCCACAATTAGGATATCAATTCGGGTCTGTGATATTGTAAACTTACCGTGTTAGGGCATCTGTGACGAACTTCCGCAACTGGCTTGAGGCGACGCAGCAACGGCGATCGGGGCTCCCGAAGGTCCGCAGCATGAAGTCGCTGCCAGGCGTGCTCGCCCGGGGGGACCTCAGCGTCGTTTACCAGCCGATCGTCTCCCTCTCGACCATGAAGCCTTTTGCCTACGAGGCCCTCGTCCGGAGTGACTCGCCACACTGGACCAACCCGCCGACGCTCTTCGACGAGGCGATCAAAGCTGGATGCGTCGGCGCGCTCGGACGCTCGATTCGCGAGCTTGCCACGACGCACTGCGGCGGGGTGCCACTTTTTCTCAACGTGCACCCCAATGAGTTCGACGAGTCCTGGCTCGTGCAGCCAGATGATCCGATCTTCACACACGACGAGCCGATCTACCTCGAAGTGACCGAGTCGGTTCCTCTCACTCACTTTGCATACTGCCACAGCGTGCTTCGCGAGATCCGAGGCAAGGGCGTCTCGCTCGCCGTCGATGACCTCGGTGCGGGGTACTCGAACTTGAAGTACATCGTCGACCTCAAGCCGGAGATCGTGAAGCTCGATCGTACTTTGATCGCAGATCTTGCCGATGATCGACGCGCGCAGGTCCTGGTGCGTCACCTCGTGAAGCTATGCCAGGAGCTCGGAGCAAAGGTCGTCGCCGAGGGCATCGAGCAAGAAACCGAGATGAAGGTCGTCATCGACTGTGGGGCGCACTATGGTCAGGGCTACTACTTCGCGCGTCCCGCGTATCCAGCCCCTGGCGTCAGCGCGACTCCCCGCACCGTGATGCGCAAAGGCGCTTGAGCCGCTCAGCTCAGAACGGCACGGATTGGTAGCTGACGTCGCCCGCCTCGTGACCTTGAACCTCTAGAATTCCGCCTACGCGCTGACCATCGGGTCCACGCCGCATCCCAATCACGAGATCTACTGCGCTTCCCACGAGCTGCGCGATCAAGGCGCGTTCAGCGCCGCCGCAGCCCGCAGCAAGCATGAGGCCTTCGATCGCATTCTTGCTGCTCCAGCAGTGCACACCGATCAGATGGCCGGGTTCGCGACCGAGCACCGCTGAAAGCGCACCCATCGTGTCCGCTCCCCTGACATCGTTGATGATCAGATGTTCGGATTGAAGCCGCGTTCCGTGGTCGATCGCTTCCGCGAGCGAGATCCCCGCGTCGGCCGCTGTCAATGAAACGACGCGGTTTCGATCGATGTCGAGGTCGGGAGCAGTCTCGATCGCCACCGCGTTCTCCGTTTCCGAGAGCTCCCGGGCAAGCGCGGACATCAACTCGGTGACGCCGGAGCCACGCGGCCCGGCTACCACGATGTTGCGGCATTCCGCGACGGCCTTGCTCAGGTAGGTCGCAGCGTCGCTGCTCATCCACCCTGCTTCGGCCAGCTCACCGAGGGATTTCGAGCTCCAGATGCGAATCTCGATCACCGGGCCCTTCGTGACCAGAGGAGACTGCAAGATCGTGAGCCGTGGGCCAAACGAAAGCCGACCGTGCAGCACTTGCTGATCCGCGAGAGCTTGTCCGGTCTCGGCCGCAAGCCGTCGCGCGATTCTTCTGAGAGCCTTTTCAGAAGAGAACTCCCGGTCGACTGCTTCGATCCCTTCGCCCTTGTCGACGAACAGGTGATCGGGTCCGTTGACGACGATCGTGCGAACCGACTCGTCCGAGAGCAGATCGTCGAGCGGACCCAAGCCAACGGCCTCGTGCAAGGCCACGTGAGCGATGTGACGCATGTCGACGTCGGCATTCACCGAGCCCTCGGTTTGCATCGCGAGGAAGGTTTCCGCGATCGCTGCGCGAGCGGCCGACCAGCGTTCTTGATTCTTCATCGCCGCCGGCACGACGTTCTCGATGTCGATGCGTTCGGCCAACTGGCTCAGCAGCGCGTGCAAAGGGTCTGCGGCCAGAAACCCCGTCTCGGTTCGTGCGGACGCTCGAGGCGCATCGGTGGGCCGCGATTCGATGCGAGGTGGAAGGCTCGTCGCGCGAACGTCCACGGGGCTGGGGGTTCTCGAGACCGGCGGCGCCGGGCGCTGTGCTTCGCGTGCCGGTCTCGCAGGCATGGCACTCGGTTCGGCTGCTCGCTTGGACGGAAGCGGAGGCGGCTCGGAGACGCTCGGCACCGAGCTCGCGTGCTGTGGATCGTCGTTCGCCGGCTCGAGTGTGATGATGAAGTCGGCGATGTAGATCTTGTCGCCCTGCTTCAAGGGCTGGGCGGAAGTGATCTTGCGGCCATTGACCCAGGTGCCGTTCGTGCTGTTGAGGTCGACGACCACGGCCTGTTCGCCCTTCAGCAGCAAGCGCGCGTGCTGCTTCGACACGTTGCGCTTCGACAGAACGATATCGTTCCCCTGAACGCGACCCACGGTCAGCTCCGGCTTGGAGAAATCGAGCTTCCGCCGAGAGCCACCTTCTTCTGTGATTACGACCGAGTACATATCCCCCGCGGTCATTCAAAGCGCGCCGAACCCCGGCGTCAAGAGACTGCCGATTCTCGCCCCGTCGGCTGAGGCCTGCGCGTGAGCTAAGCCTCCCGGCCTATTTCTATAAATATATGAAAATATGAAGCATTTCTGCTCTGCTTCCACGATTCCGAGCAGATAAGGGTTAAAAATGTGCGCCAAGAGGAGGGAATCGGTACCACCGAAGGGGTCAACTGGGTTAGCTTACGCCGCATGCCGGGAGGGTTTCTCATTGTCGAGGATGAGCCGACGTTGGCTCGGACCCTCGCGCGGACGTTTGGGCGGCACGGACCGGTCGAGGTCGTGTACAGCATGGCGGCGGCCCGAGAGCAGTTGCAGAACCACGACGAATGGACGGGTGTCGTCTTGGACCTCATTCTGCCCGACGGGTACGGACTCGATTTGCTGGCCGAGATTCGGCAGATCCATGGCGCATTGCCGGTGCTGGTCCTGACGGGCGAGCTCAATCGTGATGTGGTCAACAAGGTTCAGACGATGCGCGGCGAGTACGTCTGCAAGCCCGCTTCCGTCGACAATCTGAACCCATTCATCCAGCGCGCGCTCGCGCAAGAGCGCGTGGACGACGCGGCGATCGGTCAACGCATCGAGCATCTGGCCCGTCAGCTCAAGCTCACACGCCGCGAAACCGAGCTTCTCACGCTCTCGGTCGACGGGCTCTCTCGGAAGGAGCTCGCCGATGCCCTTGGTGTCGCCGAGAACACGGTCAAAGCACAGATTCGATCCCTCCTGAAGAAGAGTGGGGCAAGGAGCCTCGCGACGCTCGCGCAGAAGGTGATCAAAGGGGCCACGCGCGACTCGGTTCCGCCTGGCGAAGCCGACGAACCTAGCGACTGAGCTCGCGCTCGGCGATCGCGAGGTCTTGCTGGATCTCGATGCGGCTTTCGGGCAGCGCCTTTGCCGCCTGCCCACCCGCGAGAATCTTCACACGCGCAGGCACTGCCCGTTCGATCGCGGCGAGCTCCCGCTCCGAGGCTTCGGGATCCAGATTGGTGATGGAGAGCATGAGAAGGTCCGCTCCGGTCTTGGCCACGGCGTACGCGATCTCTTCAGCCGGTAGATCCGTGCCGAGATAGAGCACGCCCCATCCGTGCATCGCAGCGAGCATCGCGACCATGAGCGCGCCGAGCTCGTGATCCTCCGATGCGGGAGTCGCTACCACGACCCGGCGCCTCGCGTCGCTAGAGGGGTACAGACGCATCAAGGAGAAGAGAAGCCCTCGCATGACCGTTGAGCAAGCGTGCTCGTGTGCGATGCGAAGCTCCCCTCGCTCCCAGCGATCGCCGACCTCGGTCATCACCGGGGCCACGACGCCGATCAGGAACTCGCGCGGCTCCGTGCTCAACGCTGCGCGCGAGAGCACTTGCTCCGCTTCTTCGACCCGGAGTCGCTCGATCGCGGCCAGCACACGATCACGCACCTCGGGAAGATGCTGCAGCGCGGGTTGAGTGGAGGCCTGCGGGAACTGAGCGGCCATGTGTCGGAGGTCGACGTCCGGCAATCGCGCGATGCCGCCGATCGAATGGCCACTCTGGACAAGCTCGTGCAGTAGGCGCAGCCGCTCGACGTCAGCGTCTGTGTAGAGCCGACCTCCTGCTTCCGTGCGCTTCGGGACGACCGCGGCGTAGCGCTTCTCCCAGATCCGGAGCGTGTGAGTCGAGAGCCCCGTCATCTTCGAGACCATGCCGACCCGGTATTTCGCCTCTTGATTCATCTCGATTTCTAAGGAAGCCCCTGGGACGGTGGGTAGCCACTGTCTAAGACTTGTCTATTGCTTGTGATTCCAACGTTCAAGCCCGTTCAGGACAAAAATTCACGCAGGCGACTTGACGCAGCGCTCCACATCGTTATAGACCTGGACAGAACCTGGACGTAACTTAGACAACTCGGAGGAGTCTAATGGATAAAAAGAACAATTTTTGGTTGATGGTGGTGGCGGCAATGATGTTCGGCCTCCTTGGATGCGACAGCAGCAGTGATGGCGCCGCCGGCATGGGCGGAACCGGTGGCACTGCTGGAACCGGTGGCACTGCTGGCGATGGCGGCACCGGCGGCAGAGGGGGAACAGACCCGGGGATGGCGATGGTGCGAGTCGCGCATCTGGCCCCCGAGATACCC
>DASRZF010000175.1:0-4848 GCA_035686645.1 Polyangiales bacterium | reverse complement strand
GTCAGCTCTCGGAGCTTCAACTCGTGGCCTCGCGTCGGCGACTCGTTTCTTATCGCGTGCAGCTCTATCGAGCGCTCGGTGGCGCATGGCCGGAAGAATTTGGAGACCCAGAGAATGAGTAAGCGTTCTGAGCGTCGATTGAAATGGGCACTGTCGATCGGCGTCGTTGTCGCTGCTGTCGCCGCCGCGGTCATCCTGGTGGCGACGAAAGCCGAGCCGCCGCGCGCCGAAAAGCCCCTCGAGGGTACACTGGTCGACGTCATTCAGATCGGCGCGAGGCGCCACGACGTCGATCTGCACGCGAAGGGTACCGTGGTACCTGCGAAGGAAGTCGTACTCCAGGCTGAGCTCGGAGGGCGTGTGATTTGGCAGAGCCCGGATCTCGTCGCCGGCGGACGCTTTAAGGAGGGTCAGCCGATCGTTCGCATCGATCCACGCGACTACCAGCTCGCTGTCGAGTCCGCTCGCTCCCAGGTCAACCAAGCCAAGCTCGAAATGTCGCTGGAGAAGCGCCGTGGCGAAGTCGCGAAGCGGGAGTGGAACGCCTTCGGAGAAGTGGACGTTTCGGAAGAACAACGCGCGCTGGCGCAACGTGAGCCACAGCTCGAGTCGACCCGGCTCGCGCTCAAGGCCGCGCAGAGCGCTCTCAAGAAGTCCCAGCTCGACTTGACACGAACGACGCTCCGCGCGCCCTTCAACGCGATGGTCGTGAGCGAGGGCGTGGACACCGGGCAGCTTGTCAGCCCGCAAAGCTCCGTCGCACGACTGGTGGGCACCGACGAGTATCACGTGCAGGTTTCCGTGCCGGTGAGCGCGTTGCGAACCGTCGCCGCACGAACCGGCGACAGCCCAGGTTCCGCGGCCAAGATCATTCAGCGGGCAGGCGCTGAGACAATCGAGCGGCCCGGCGAGGTCATTCGCCAGCTTCCCGACCTGGATCCCGGCGGCGCGATGGCGCGACTTCTGGTTCGGATCGAGAACCCACTCGGCAAGGACGGCGACCTACCCTTGCTCCTCGGATCCTTCGTGGACGTCGAGATCGAGGCCGAACCGATCGAGAATGCGATCCGGCTCCCTAGAGTCGCTCTCAGAAATGGTCGCAACGTCTACGTCATGAACGACGACGACACGCTCGAGATTCGGGACGTGGAGATCGCCTGGACCGAACCTGAGGCTGTGCTCGTCACCGGCGGGCTCGAAGCCAACGAGCGAGTCGTGACGAGCCGAATCCCGACCCCCGTCCCCAACATGCTGCTTCGCACCTTAGCCCCCACGCCCGAGCCGGAGCCCGCGAGTCCGAGTGCGCCTGCGGCTCAAGCCACACCATGAAGGATTTGAACGAATTGGACGGCTTCGATCCGGACAAAGAGCGCGGAATTCTCGCCTGGGCGGCCAAGAACTCCGTCGCGGCGAACGTGCTGATGCTGATCCTGATCGTCGGGGGCGTCGTGACCCTGGCCTCGGGCATCAAGCAGGAGGTCTTTCCGGAGGTCGAGCTCGATTTGGTCTCCATCAGCGTCATCTATCCAGGCGCGAGCCCCGCAGAAGTCGAACAAGCAGTCGTGCTCGCAGTGGAAGAGGCCGTTCGAGGCATCGACGGAGTGAAGAAAGTCACCTCGTCGGCTTTCGAAGGGCAGGCGAGCACCTTGGTCGAGCTCCTGCTGAACACCGACAAGGACCGCGCCCTCAACGACGTGAAGAGCGCGATCGATCGAATCACCTCGTTCCCTGAAGACGTGGAGCGTCCGACGGTCAGCCTCCTTTCGAACCGGAAGCAGGTCATCTCGTTGGTGCTCTATGGTGACGTCGATGAAGCCACCCTGCGTGCGGTGGCCGAGAACAGCCGTCGCGAGCTCCTGCAGGACCCGCGCATCACTTACATCGAGCTCTCCGGAATTCGGCCACTCGAGATCAGCATCGAGGTGCCGCAGGCCCAGCTCCGCAAGTACGGGCTCACGCTCGACGAGATCGCCGCCCGGGTGCGCGCGGCATCGGTCGAGCTCCCGGGTGGCGGCGTGAAGACGCAAGGCGGCGAGGTGCTCCTCCGAACGACGGAGCGGCGAGACCGTGGCACCGAGTTTGGCGAGATTGTGCTCTTGAGCGAATCGGACGGTTCTCAGGTGCGCGTGAGCGACCTGGCGACGGTGCGCGATGGTTTCAGAGAGACAGACAAAGAGGCCACCTACAACGGCAAACCCGCCGTGATGATCAACGTCTTTCGGGTGGGCAACGAGACCCCTCTCACCGTCTCCGCCGCGGCGAAGGAGTACGTGGCAAAGCTCCAGGCGACTCTGCCAGAAGGCCTCTACGCGGCGAACTGGTTCGATACGGCCGAGATGTACGAGGGACGACTCTCGTTGCTCTTGCGGAATGCGCGCATCGGCCTCGTGCTGGTGCTTCTCACGCTAGCCTTGTTCCTCGAGGCGCGTCTCGCATTCTGGGTCACCCTGGGCATTCCGATCTCATTCGCGGGCTCCCTGCTCTTCTTCCCGCTTGCGGAAGTGTCCATCAACATGATCTCGCTTTTCGCGTTCATCATCACGCTCGGCATGGTGGTCGATGATGCGATCGTCGTGGGCGAGGCGATCTACAAGCAGCGCACGGACGGAAAGGGACGCCTCCAGGCGGCGATCGATGGCGCGAAAGAGGTCGCTCAACCCGTCATCTTCGCGATTCTAACGAGCTGCGTGGCATTTGCGCCGATGCTCATGGTCCCCGGACCCATGGGGAAATTTTTCCGCGTCGTCCCGATCGTGGTCATCTCCGTCCTTTTGATTTCGCTAGCCGAGTCGCTTCTAATCCTGCCGGCGCACCTCGCGCATCCCATGCCATGGTGGCTCCGAGTCGTGCTCTCGCCCTATCTCTGGGTCATGCGCTTCATCGGCAAGCTCGACATACCGCACCGCCTGCAGCATCACATCCAACATACCTACCTGCCTGTCTTGGAGAAGGCCCTGCGTTGGCGGTACTTCACCATCGCCGCAGGCGTTGCGCTCTTGATCGCGACGATGGGGTATGTGGCGGGCCGCATTCCCTTCACATTCCTTCCGAAGGTCGAGGGTGATTTGATCACGGCACACCTGAAGATGCCGGTTGGCACCCCGGTGTCGGAAACCGAACGTATCGCAGACGGGATTGCGGCGGCTGCGCAGTCGATCGTCGACGAAGAAGACGCGACATTGGAAAGCGGAACCATCGCCCGTGGCTTGTACGAGGAGATTGGCGCGATCAGCAGCTTAGAGGCCAACCCCGAAGGCGCCATTGCAAATGAAGGTAGCCACATGGCGACCGTGATGATGTATCTCATCGATGCGGGAGAACGAGAGCTGACCACTCAGCAGTTCGTGCAACGATGGCGCGACGAGATCGGCGAGATTCCGGGGGCGGATTCGCTCACGTTCGCGTTCGAGGTCGGAGTCCAGCCAGGAAAGCCGATCGACATTCAGCTCATTCACGACGACGTGCCCACGCTCGAAGCGGCCGCGGAGCGACTCGCCTCCGAAATCTCCTCGTACAGCGGACTGCGTGACATCGACAGCGGTGTTACCAAGGGCAAGGACCAGCTCGACTTTCGTCTGACCGACGCAGCCTTGTCCCAGGGCCTCACCGAGATCGAGCTCGCCAGACAGGTACGCGGCGCGTTCTTCGGGGCCGAAGCGGTGCGGCAGCAACGAGGCCGGGACGAGCTTCGCGTGTACGTACGTCTTCCGCTCGAAGACAGGCGCTCGCTCTACAACGTCGAAGAGCTGATCGTGCGCACCCCAATGGGCGGAGAGATGCCGCTCGCGCAGGCTGCCATCGTCGAGAGGGGTCAGGCCTATACGGTGATCAAGCGAACCGATGGCCGCCGCAACATCAGCGTCACGGCAGACGTCGCAGACGAAGACGCCAATGCCAACGAGATCAACGCGCAGATCATCCGACGGGAGCTCGCGCAGCTCATGGCGGACATCCCTGGGCTCACCTACAGCCTCGGAGGGGAGCAGGAGCGACAGGCCGAAACGATGGGCGCGCTCGGGCTCGGGTTCGCTCTGGCCCTGATCGTGATGTTCTCGATGCTGGCCGTGGTGTTTCGAAGCTACGGGCAGCCGATCTTGGTGATGGTGGCGATTCCATTCGGCATGGTCGGAGCGGTATGGGGTCACGTGGTCATGGGCTTCTCGCTGAGCCTCATGAGCATGATGGGCGTGGTCGCGTTGTCCGGGGTCGTCGTCAACGATTCGCTCGTCCTCATCGACGCGATCAACCGTTTTCGCGAGGAAGGAATGGGTATCTGGGAGGCTGTGGTTTCGGGTGCTGCACGCCGCTTCCGTCCGATTCTCCTGACGTCACTGACAACCTTCTTCGGACTGGCTCCGATGATCCTCGAAAAATCAGTCCAGGCACGCTTCCTGGTGCCGATGGCGGTATCTTTGGGGTTCGGAGTCCTCCTCGCGACATTCATCACGCTTCTGATCGTGCCGTGCAGCTACATCATCCTCGATGATGCGCAGCGCAGCTCGGGCAATTTGTCCGCGCGGCTCCGCGGCCGGCCGACGGTGCCACCGCCACCGCCTACGATTCCGACGGACGCTGAGGTCGAGCTCCTTACGGCCGAGTGACGAGCACGCTGGCGGCGACTCGGAGACTCGGAGTGGTTCGCACGTGTCAGGAAGCCGCAGAGAGGGTCCAGGTACCGGTGGGGGCGTGATTGCGGTTCAGCTGGACCGGCTTTCGCATGAGCCCCATCCCGGCGACCATCGAATGCATCCCCCCCCATCGGGCAAGGCTGCGGTAGGCGACGAGCTGTGAGCCGCCCGGATTGCTCCGGGCGTGATCTTTGGCGACTTCGAACACCTCGAGATAGCG
>DASRZF010000174.1:0-4064 GCA_035686645.1 Polyangiales bacterium | reverse complement strand
CTGAAGTATCCGGACCTGCCGCTCGGCATGACGGACATTCAACTCGATGCGAAAGCGGTTCACCCCGGCGGAAACCTCGACAAGATGCGGATCGACGTGCCGAAGTATGCCATCACCGCGGGAAAGAGCCACGCGAACGGGCGCCTGAGCGTCACACGACCGATTTCGCAACCCGAGATCGAGCTCGTGCTCGACGGTCGATTCGATCTAGCGGAGATTGCCAAGGCCTATCCGGTGCCCGAGGTGGAGGCCATCGAGGGCTTGGTCGTCGCCAAGGTCGACCTCAGCGCGAAGGGCGAGCGGATCGAAAAGCTGACGGGAGAGATCAGGGTCACCGATCTGCTCTATCGTCCCGAAAAGGCACCCGCGATCCGGATTCCCACGGCGCAGATCGAGCTTTCGCCCGAGAGCACGAAAATCAAAGAGCTCAGGGCTGAGGTCGCTGAAAGCGACGTAGCGATGAACGGGATCGTCTCGCCGATCACAGTGCTGCTTCTAGGAGATCAACCGACTAGCGCGAGCATTTGGGTGCAATCCAAACGACTTCGCGTCGAGGACTTCTTGGCCCCTGACGCTCCCGCGGATAGCAGCGAGCCGGGCGGATTCGTGCTTCCTGACGACGTCGACGCTAGGCTCCAATTCGAAGTCGGCGTGCTGACATACGGCGACCTGGTCTTGAAGGATTTCAAAGGATCTGGGCGAATTCGAAATCGAAAGCTCGTTCTCAACGACGTACGCGCAAACGCCCTCGGCGGTTCGATGAAGCTCGATGGCACTATGGCGACGCCGGTCGATGCTCCGGCCGTATTCGATATCCACTACGCAGTCGACAAGGTCCGCTTCGCAGATGCGTTCCAGGCGCTTCCGTCTCTTCGCGCCTACGCGCCCATCGCACGATATCTCGACGGCCGGTTTTCGACCGACTTCAACGCCAAGGGCACGCTGGACGAGGAGCTCTCGCCCAATCTCGATTCGATCGATGCCAGTGGCCTTGCATCCGCGTTCCAAACCAAGCTCAGCAGCGACTTCAAGCCGCTTGCCCTGTTGAACGAGGCCATTCCGTCCATTCCGAAGCCCCTCGACATGGAAAGCATTCGGGCACGTTTCCAGATCAAAGATGGTGCGATCCAGCTCAAACCCACGACTGTGCAAGCGCGGGGCGTCTCGATGCAGCTCAGTGGCACTCACGGCCTCGACCAGGAGATGAAGTACCAGGTCACGAGCGATGTTCCTTTGGACAAGCTCACATCGTCGCTCGCCAAGGAAGTGAAGGTACTCGGAGTGGACCTCTCGAAAGCGAAGACCGTTGCTGTACGCGCCAAGCTGACCGGGTCGATCCAATCACCCCGCATCTCGGTGGATGTGGACACTTCGGCTCTGCGGGGTGCAGTCGCCGACGCGGTCTCTGCAGAGCTAGCTGAGCAAAAGGCTCGTGCGTTCGGAGAAGCCGCCAAGCAGGCCAAGAGGTTGGTCGACGAGGCCGAGAAGCGCGCCGATCAGATTCGTGCTGAAGCCGCCAAGGCTGCGGAGCAGCTACGAAAAGAAGGCTATGCGCGCGCTGACCAGGTGCAAAAAGAGGGTGCGGGGAACCCGCTCAAGGAAATTGCCGCCAAGGAAGGCGCCAAGCGCATTCGAAGCGAGACCGACAAGCGAACCAAGCAGCTGACTGCCGAAGCCGACAAGCGCGCGGACCAAATGGTCGCGGAGGCGCGGAAGCGGGCGGATCAAACGCTGCAAGAGGCCGTCAAACGCGGCGACCAGGCAACGGACTCAATCGAGAAGCAGACCGACAAGGCTCGTTGAGAGAGGGAGACCCGTGTTAGTCTCCTGATGCGTCCCTAGGGCGCTGCAAGGAGAGCAGACATGGATGGAAATGAGGGGAGTTTCTTTGGTTTGATCATTCAACTCGTAGTCATCGCGGTCTACGCCTGGGTGGCCTGGAAAATCTTCGAGAAAGCTGGCAAGCCCGGCTGGGCGGCGCTCATCCCGATCTACAACGCGATCGTCTTTCTCGAGATCGTAGGACGCCCCTGGTGGTGGATCTTTCTGTTCTTCATTCCGTTGGTCAACATCGTCATTGGAATCATAGTGGCGCTGGATCTATCGCGGTCGTTCGGACACGACCTCGCGTTCGCCCTCGGCCTCATCTTGCTGGGCTTCGTTTTCTATCCAATCCTCGCGTTTGGTGCGGACACCTATCGAGGTCCATCCGCCGCGGGTTGACCGGTACGTACGGACCGACGCCACGGTCTGGTCGATTTAGTAGCAGTCGCCCATGAATGCCTGTCACTCGGGGCGACTACTTGTTGGGCTGAGGCGTCATTCTCAAATACGGGCGCAGCTCTTTGTGGCCCTTCGGGAACTTCTTCTTGATTTCAGCGGCATCGGTGATCGAAGGGACGATCACGACATCTTCGCCGTCCTTCCAGTTTCCGGGTGTTGCCACTTGGTAGCTGTCCGTGAGTTGGAGTCCGTCGAGGACGCGAAGGACCTCTTCGAAGTTTCGGCCCGTGGCCGGCGGGTAGGTGATGGTGGCGCGAATCTTCTTTTTCGGATCGATGAAGAAGACCGAGCGCACCGTGAGCTTGGCGTCGGCTTTGGGGTGGATCATTTCGTACAAGGTGGCGACTTTTTGATCTGGGTCGGCGACGATGGGAAAGTTCATCTTGACGTTTTGGGTGTCCTCGATGTCCTTGATCCAGCCGAGATGGGATTCGAGCGAATCGACGCTGATCGCGAGGGCCTTGGTGTTGCGCTTCGCAAACTTCTCTTTGAGCTTGGCGACCAGACCGAGCTCGGTGGTGCAGACCGGAGTGTAGTCGGCCGGGTGCGAGAAGAAGACGACCCAGCTGTCACCGGCCCAGTCGTGAAAGCGAATGGGACCCTCTGTGGTCTCGGCCTGGAAATCGGGGGCGGTGGTTCCTAACTTGAGGCTCATGATGGCTCCTTTGTTTGTCGGTTGGGACGCAGGGGACCGAAAGCTATCCCTCTTGTCTCCCAGACGCTAGGGCACCCCGCCGTGGGCGTAAGTGGGGTCGGCTCTTTTTTTCAGCGACCTGGTCTCGGTCCATCGCTCACGCGAGATAGGTGGTTCCACAAGGGGGCCCCGGCATGCGAACCTTCGGCCGCATGAACGAGCCACCAGGTTTCGGAACCAACGGTCCTCCAATCGAAACGGAGCTGACCCGCGACCTCGGCCTCGTCTCGGTGCTCGCGATCGGCGTGGGTACGATGATCGCGGCGGGCATTTTCACGCTCTCCGGCCTCGCCGTCGGCTACGTCGGGTCAGCGGCGATCGCATCGTTTCTGCTCGCCGCGCTCGTCGCCACGTTCACGGCGCTCACCTACTGCGAGTTCAGCGCGCTCTACCCGCAGTCGGGGGAGGGCTACCTCTACGCACGCCGAACCTTTCCGGCCCTGATCGCTTACATGGTCGGCTGGTGCCTGCTGCTCGGTTACACGGCCTCGTGCGGCTTCTACATTGCTAGTTTCTCGAGCTACTTCAACGAGTTCATCGTGCATTCGCGCATCGAGGTTCTTCCTGGGCTCGTCACGGTCGCGGCGCTGACGCTGCTCAACATCAAGGGCACCAAGGAGAGCGGGACCTTCCAGGTAGTCGTCACCATCGGCAAGGTGCTGCTCCTGTTCTGGTTCGTGGGCGGCGGGTTGTTTCACGTGGACCCGGAGGTGATCGTCGAGCGATTCAGTACCGACGTCGGCATGATCGGCAGCACTGCAGCGATGGTGTTCATC
Organism: Polyangiales bacterium; assembly: GCA_035686645.1. Lineage (GTDB taxonomy): Bacteria > Myxococcota_A > Polyangia > Polyangiales > Houyiibacteriaceae > SG8-38. Next base: position 311 of record DASRZF010000174.1, on the reverse strand, counting down.
ACTTTCTTCGGGTTCTCTGCAATCGCGGCTTCAGCTGGCGAAGTCAAGAACCCGATCAAGACGATTCCTCGCGCGATCTTCATCTCGATGGGCTTCGTCACCGTCCTCTACACCTTGGTGGTGCTCGTCGTGGTGGCCGCCGACCTCACCGAGTACAGCGAATCGGCGATGGGAACGGCGGCCAAGGACTTCCTCGGCCCGGTTGGGGGCATGGTGATCGTGGCTGGCGCGCTCTTTTCGATGGTGTCGGCGTCGAACGCCTCCATCCTGGCGGGTTCGCGCGTCGCGCTCTCGATGAGCCGGCTGGGGCA
>DASRZF010000173.1:0-2132 GCA_035686645.1 Polyangiales bacterium | reverse complement strand
CCCTGCGCCAGTCGCAGACGCGCCAGTCGCAGAAGGGTTGTTCGGGTGGCACGACACCAACTAGGCGGTATAGGGTCATCACTCCCCCTAAATCAAAGGCCAGCCCGGTTCTGATAGGTTCCCGGGCACCCGCTTCGCAGCTACTACCCTGCTAGGCGAGTCTGCCGTGCGTTCAAATCCAGTCGCTCGACAGGGCCGTTAGACGCGCTCGACTTGAGCGCGGCAAATCAGTTACCCGCGAACAGGTCGCGCGGGATACACTCTCCCGTTTCTGGATCAAACTCATCTTCCACGTCCTGAGCCGGCTCATCGAACTCGTCGACCTCAACATCGTCCTTTGCCGGCGTCACGTCTCGCGCACTCCGCAACGCTTCTGCGGCGTCCTTCGCGTTCGTGCTGGCCTCTTTCGGAGCGGCCATATCCCACGCCTCATCGGCGGTATAGAGGCCCATGGCGACCTCGGGCGCAGTCGTGCGTGCGAAGAACGCGGCAGCTCGGTAGCGCAGCATGAGGTCAGGCATCGTGAGCCACTTGCTGCCCTTTTTCGTCGACCAGCCCTCATCGTGGGCCATCTGCATCGTCACGGGCGGTCCTTCGTAGAGCTCACCCGTCTCCGTATCGTGCGCGTAAGCAATACAGCTCTTCTTCATCCCATCGCCTTCGATCTTGTACCGGAGCGGCGTGAACCGACCGCAGCGATTCAGGCACGCGATTAGGAACGTGGCCCGGAAACTGGGTCGCCCGTGAATCACGTCGAGATTCTGCGCGACCATGAGCGGCGAAGCGCCGATCCGTCCGGCGAGTTCGAGCGCAATCATGCAGTTCGCCATGTTTCCTCGGAACGTGTCGGGCACGATGTCGCTATTTGCGAAGGCCATCGCTTGACGCTGAGCGAGTGCGAATGTTCGTTCCTGATCGCTCGGGATGATGTCGGCGTGTTTTGCTGGCTTGTTCTCTGTCGTCTCTGTCATGCTCATCAGATATCTCCGTTCATGTAGTTGATTCCGTACTCCGGCAGCCGAATCTCGGTGATGTCGTGGATGCCTCCAGGCCACCGCTGCCGCTCTTCGCACTCCCTCCACTTAGCCAATTGGTGCCGATACTCGTGCCGTCCTTGTTTGACAGAGTCGTTGTCGAGCACGTATCCGGCGACCTCGAACGGCGCATCCGAGGCCACGACGAGAAACAAGTAGAAGTCAACGTCGAAGTCGAGCGCAGCCGTGATCGTGTCCCGGTAATAGGCGTCGCTTACGTGGTAGCCGTAGTTATGGCAGGCGCGTGAGAATGCGCGCTCCCGGTGATCGACGGCCGTTTTCAGGTCGACGACCATGCGTGCTGCCGAGATCAGGTAGTCCGGCCTCACTTTGCGCCACAGCGAGAACTCATCGTCATAGTGCCAGACACTCGCCTCGCGCTCGCCTCGCACGCCCTCGATCATCTCGCCGACCTCGGATTCGCGCACTCGCGTCTGGATTCGGCCGAGGTCTTGGAATTCCTGCGGCGTAAGCAGGCCCTCGAGTGTTGGCTGCGTTTCGAAGAGCTCGGCTCGCTGTGCCTTGTAGTCCTTCGTGTTGCGCCAACCCGCCGGGTAACCTCCTTTTGGACTCTCAGGGTCGAGTCCATACCGATCTTCGAGCGCGTGAGGTTCGAGTACGGCGGTGTGTACGGCGGTGCCCCATTCCTTCGACGGGCTCGTCACATGCGACCGCATCCTGGCGAAGGCTGGGCTCCGTTGCATGTTCTTGAGGTCCGACGCGGCGACACCTTCGGCTGCGCGATAGACCTCCATCGGCAGGTCGAGGTGCATCCCCTCGGTCGGGACGAACGGCTCTACTTTGGTTGCTGCGGACATGGTGAGTCTCCTCTAAAACTGTGGCCGGCGCCCGGCAATACTCCTCCCAGAAGCACCACGATGTGGGCCGGGCGCCTCTCCTGCACTAGGCGGCTGTGCGCTAGGGAGGAGTCGCATCGTCACTCGACGACACGGGCCGTTTGCCGCTCAGGGCAAAACTGACAGGGCGGTACTGGTTCGACGTGAGGTGGTTGCACGCGAGGCAGTAGCGGAAGCCTAGTCGCGCTTGGATCTTGTGCGCCGCTCGGTGAGATAGCGTTGCCACTCCTCCTCCTCTTCC
>DASRZF010000172.1:0-20024 GCA_035686645.1 Polyangiales bacterium | reverse complement strand
CGGTGAGCTGCCGCGCAATCGTCCGCCGCATGCTGCTGGCTTGCAGCACGCGCGGCGGGAGACGCTCGCCACTATACGTTCGTGCGGAGCTCGGCCTTTCTTCGTAGGAGTCGATATCTCGTTTGATGATCCGGCCCCGCGGCCCCGACCCTTCGACCGCACGAAGATCGATGCTCTTTTCGCGAGCAAGTCGACGAACGAGAGGCGAAGAGAGAATTCGATCGGAAGACTCCATCTCGACCACCGCCGCTGGCGCCGACACCGCCGCCGGCTCCGACACTGCCGCCGGCTCCGACACTGCCGCTGACTCTGCCGCTGACTCTGGCGCTGCCGCTGGCTCTGCCGCTGTCCCTGCCGCTGTCCCTGCCCGGGCCTCCACCTGCGCAAGCAGCTCCCCAATGTCCTCACCGGCCTTCCCGATGATCGCCACGGGCACATCCGGCTCCAGGGTCTCGCCTTCCTTCACGAGGATTTTGAGCAAGACGCCGCGGTCGAAGGAGCGGAACTCCATCGTGGCCTTGTCGGTTTCGACCTCCGCGAGAAGGTCATCGACCTCCACCTCATCGCCCTCCTTCTTGATCCAGGCGACGAGGGTGCCTTCTTCCATGGTCGGAGAAAGCTTGGGTAGTCCGATGATCTTAGCCATGACTCACTTGACGTAACTGACGCGCTTGACCGCGTCGATCACTCGCTCCTCGGTTGGCAGGACTTTATCTTCCAGGTTCAGGGCGTAGGGCATCGGCACGTCGAGCCCGGTCACCCGCTCTACGGGCGCGTCGAGATAGTCGAACGCCTCCCGTTGAATCCGGTCGACGATCTCGGCACCCGGGCCGCCGTAGGGCCAGTGCTCGTGAACCACGACGCAGCGATTGGTCTTTTTCACGCTCTCCACCATCAGCTTGGTGTCGAGCGGACGAAGCGTCCTCGGGTCGATGACCTCGCAGTCGATGCCCTCGGCCGCGAGCTTCTCGACCGCTCCGAGCACGGTGTAGTAAGGGCGGCCCCAGCTCACGATCGTGCAATCCGCACCGGGCCGCGCCAGGCGGCTTTCTCCGATCGGGATCAGCTCCTCGACGCCTTCGTCCGGGACCTCACCTTTGACGCCGTACAGCGTTTCCCCTTCGAGAAAGATCACGGGGTTGTTACTTCGAATCGCGCTCTTGAGGAGCCCCTTCGCGTCACGGGGCGTGCTCGGCTGGATCACGTAGAGCCCGGGAATGCTCGTGTAGAACGGCGCGCAGCTGTGGCTGTGTTGAGAGCCGACTTGTTTCGCCGCACCGTTGGGTCCGCGAAACACGATGGGTACGCGAATCGCGCCCGCGCTCATCTGGTGAACTTTGGCTGCGTTGCTGATGATCTGGTCGAACGCGACGAAGGAGAAATTCCAGGTCATGAACTCGATGATCGGGCGAAGGCCGACCATCGCGGCGCCGATGCCAACGCCCGCGAAACCGGCCTCCGCAATTGGCGTGTCGATGACGCGTTTCTCACCGAACTTCTCGAGCAAGCCCTCCGAGACCTTGTACGCCCCCTGATAGTGCCCGACTTCCTCACCCATCAAGAAGACGCGCTCGTCCCGTTCCATCTCCTCGAGCATCGCTTCGCGGAGAGCTTCTCTGTAACGCAGCTCCCTCACGAATCACCTTCCGGAGCGAGCGCCGTGCTCATCATGAGTTCCTCACGAGCCGGCTCTGATTCTTCTGCGAAACGCACGGCCGCGTCGAGTGTTTCGTCGACTTCGAGATCGATGTCATCGAGCACCGTCTCATCGGCGCCCATGCCGAGGAGCCTCTCACGAACCACGGTGACAGGGTCTTGCTGTTTGCGCTGCTCGAGCTCGGTGCGAGTTCGGTACTTCGCCGGGTCGCTCATCGAGTGCCCACGAAACCGATACGTCTTGATCTCGACGAAAGTCGGTCCGCCCCCAGTTCGTGCGCGATCGACGGCCTTGGCGAGGTGCGCTTGGACGACATCCACATCGTGCCCCTCCAAGTGGTCGCCCATCATGCCGTAGCCCTCGGCCTTGATCGAGAGATCCCTGAGCGGGCTGGTCCGTTCGAGCGGCGTCCCCATCGCGTACTGATTGTTCTCGCAGACGAAGACGATTGGCAGCTTCCAGAGACCGGCCAGGCTCATCGCTTCATGGAAGCCGCCTATGTTCGTCGAGCCCTCGCCGAAGAAACAGATGGTGACTCGGTCTTCTCCGTTGTACTTCGACTTGAAGGCCGTACCGGCCGCCAAGGCGAGGTGACCGCCCACGATCGCCCAGCCGCCGAGGAAGCCACGCTCGACGTCGAAGAAGTGCATCGAGCCCCCGAAGCCCCGCGAACAGCCCGTATCCTTGCCAAAAAGCTCCGCCATGGCGGAGTTGGGTGACATTCCGCGGGCCAGCGCGATGCCGTGATCACGGTAGGTCTGAAAGATGTAGTCCTGGGGCTGGAGGACGTCAGCCGCAGCGACTGCGATCGCCTCTTGGCCGATGTAAAGGTGGAGAAATCCTCCGATATTCCCCTTTGCATAGTGACGCGCCGCCTCTTCCTCGAAGCGCCGAATCAGCATCATCACTCGGTATTTTCGAAGAAGATCGTCCTTGTTCGGCAACGGTGCCCCCTGAGTTTCATAGTGTAACCCGGCCGAACCGCCATCCGTAGAACTTGGCGCGGGAGACGATCATGCGTTTCGCCACGCCAAGCCAGCAGTGCCTACAGGCCACCACAGGAGCATACCAAGTTGGCTCGAGAGTCTGGAACTGCCTAGGATTTGAGTGTGCGGATTCACACCTTGAGGGGGCCAAAGCTCGAGGAATCCGTGCTCGGGGCGTCGAGCTCCCGGGCGCGGTCCGTCACGCGTGTGCTCGAAGAAGCGCTAGAGGCGTCAGTGCTCGCGGTTCGCGCGACGGCCGGGGCGATCTACATCGGCCAGAACGTAGACTGCCTTCGCTGCGTGGTCTCGCACGGGCCCGATGCGAAGTCCTTGCTCGAACGAGGCGGTCCGCCTCATCCGGACCTCGCCGCCCGAGCGCTCGGACGCCGGACACCCTTCGTGGTTCCTTCGTCTCGAGAGGATTCAGAGCTCTCGATTCATGCTGCAGACGAGACTTGGACTGCGCTACTCGCTTCACTGCACGATGGAGGCCGCCCATTCGGTTTTCTGCAGTTGACCGATCCGGAGCCGCCCTTTCGTTTCACCGAGCGGGAAACGCGCATCGTCGAAGGTCTGTCGCGTTACATCACCACATCTTTGATCCAGACCTCCTCGCTTCGACGGCAAGAGGGGCTCGCCGCGCACGACCCACTCACCGGCCTCAGGAACGTGCGGGAGCTCAACAACGAGCTCACCAAAGCCGTGTCCTCGGCACGCCGCGGTCAGCGCGACATGGCGATCATGTTCGTCGATGTCGACCACCTGAAGCGGGTGAACAGCAAGCTCGGGCATGCGGCAGGAAGCGAGGCGCTCAAGAGAACGGGCAAGGCTCTGGAAGAGGCTGCAGCTGGCGTCGGCGAGGTCTTTCGCTTCGGAGGTGACGAGTTCGTGGTCGTGCAAAAGCGCGCCTCGAAGGAAAGCGCGCGGGCCCTCGCGGATCATATGCGCAGCCACGTGGCTGCAAGCACTGGAGGCGCGATGCGCCCAGGCGGCACACTTCCCAAGATCACGGTGTCCGTGGGCGTCGCCACTCTGCTAGGCCTTCGCGACCTCAACGGTCAACCACCGAGTGATCTGAAGTCGCGGCTGATGACCACGGCAGATCGCGCGCTATTCCGCGCGAAAGGGGCCGGACGCAACCGAGTCGTTCTCGCGACCCCGCGCGACGACCGCCGCTAAACGGCTCGGAGCCTCAGGCGACAACGCTGAGGTACTGCTCGGTGTTCGATTGGATCCGTGCTCGAACTTCGACTGGATCTTCTTCGACGAAAATTTCATCGGGAGTGACCTTGAACAGCGCCTGGCCCTTGGAAACGATAGTTCCATTCGTCTCGACGAGGATCTTGTCGACGGTGCCAGCGAAAGGCGCGTAGACCTTGTTGAACATCTTCATGACTTCGACGATGTAGAGCGGATCGCCAATCTCGAAGTGCTGCCCCTCTTCGATGAAATGAGGCATGCCCGGCGCTTCCTGCGCATAGTACATCCCGCCGCTCACAGCCACGATCTCATCGGCCTTGTTGACCGGCGGCGGTACGAGCACCTTCTTCATCTTCGCCTGGTGGGCGGAATCGAGGAGCCGCTCCGGGATGCTGATGGTGAGGTCGTCGTTCACTCGGAGGTCGAAGAACCCAACCTTGTCCCCGATCAGCGGCAACAAGCTATAGAGCTCCATGCCGAGCTGGAAACCGAGATGCGCTTCACGCACCTCCTGCCATAGCGCGGCATCGAAACCCTTAGGCGGCTTCTTCGCTTTCAACGCTTGATCGAGCTCCGGCCAAGGACGGCTGCCCAAGCGCTCCTCGACGGCTTCGTAGAAAGCGGCGCCGTCCCGCAGCACGGTCTGGTCCTGTTCCCAAATGCGGTGCGCGGCTGGGAGGTCGACCTCCGCGTCCATGTGGAGAAGAAAATACGTGTCCGCGAGCACCGAGAGCGGGTTGCGCAACCAAGTGACGCGGCCTTTCTTCACTTCGAAGTGGTTCTTGTTCGCACTGAGCCAGGCCGACAAGAGATGCGGCTGCCTGAGAATCCTGCCGAGCGGCCGCCCGAGAAGCGTCTTCTTCAAGACCGAAAGGTCGGTCGTAGCTTTGGCTGCCGCGGGGTCGGTCGAGACGGCGGACAGATACTTGCGGCAGAGCCGGTCATAGGCGTAGTCCACGTCGATTTCGTTGGACTCGTGGAGAAGCTCCCCTGCGAGAGTGAGGTAAGGCACCACAAAGCGGGTCGTCGGCTTGGCATCGACACCGTTCGCCAAGAACCAATGCACCAGGCCGTAGTGAAACTGCAGATTCGTCTGCAGATCTGGGCCGCGAATCACCGTTCGCCGGAGCACCTCGCGCAAGCGCTCGTAGCTATCTCGGCGGTCCTCACCCGTCGTGACCAGGAGCGCGATGTTGCTGTCGTATGCGCCGGCGAGCTTGTAGCGCATGAAGAGATGCGTGTCGGGGTTCTTGAAGCAAATCCCCTGGTCATCGCGCACTTCCCCTTCGATCGGGTCGGACCAGGACATGATCTCTCCGCCCGCATGCGGGGACAAGGACTGGTCCGTGGCGTTCAGACGAGCCTCTACGGCGGCTGCATGGCGCTGCACGCGCTCGGGCCGGGGAAGCCTGACCTTGTGCTTCGCGAGCAAAGCCATCGCCTCGACGAGCGAGTGGATGTCGAAGAACTCGTCCCGATCCTCGGGATTTCGAAATCGAAGCGCATAGCAGAGCTCGGAGACACGATGTTCGACCTGAATGCGCGTGTTGACTTCCATGAAGTAATGGCGCGCACCGTCGACGATGCACTCGAAGGTCGATGCCGAATCGAGCTTCACCGCTTCACCAAAGCGCTCGGCCTCTGCCTCCATTCGGCGCAGAATGTCGAGGTCTTGCTCGATCGCAGCGGCGTGAGCCTCGTTCCCCGCAGCGCGCTCTCGCTCGACCGCGGCAGCTAATGTTTCCTGGGTGATCGACACCTCGAGCAGCTTCTGCTCGTGCATCTGGAGCGAGCAATCGCGGCCGCCGAGGGAAACGGTCCATTCGCCGTTCCCAAGAAGCTGGATCTCGTTGTGGCGCGTGGTCTCGATGTTGAGCTCGACGAGGATGTTCTTGTTGTCGCCGACGCCGAGCGCCTTCACCTCGCCCAAGATCTCGCGCACCATCGCTGGCGCTTGCTTTGCGGCGTTTACGATGCGCTGCCCTTTGCCTCCACCGCCACCAATCGCCTTCAGGCGAATCCGGCTCCCCTCGTACTTCTTCAGAATCGACGCGACCTCGAGCTCGATCTGTTCGCCGAGCTCGTCGACGGTGTAGAGATCGATTCCAGCATCGTAGGACGCTGCCAAGACGCCATCGGCGACGGTCTCGAGCTCGAGCGCTCCATCGCTGAGCTCGGCGACTTCGAGCGAGTGTTTCTCGGCCAGCTTGCTCAGTGCCTTCAGATCCGGGTGCTTCCGGAGAAGGAGCCTAGCCGTAGCGTTGTTGATGCCCGGCGTCACGCTCACGTCGACGCGCTCGGCTGTGCGTTTCGCCTCGTCCTTGAAGCCGGCAGCCTGGACCGTGTGCGAACAAGGACCGATGAAACGAAGCCCAGCCTCTTCGATCGAGCGGACGAAATCTTCATCCTCCGCCATGAATCCGTAGCCGGCGAAGATGTAGTCGTACCCATTCTTCTTTGCGATCTTGATGATCTGAGCGATGCGCTGCGTTCGCTCTTCCTTACTGGCACCCGTGTAGTCGGATACCGCGTGCACGCGTGATGGGTCGAGTCGGCGGAGCTCCGGGGCCAGGGCCCGCGGGTAGACGATCGAATCTTTCTCGGAGAGAAGGATCCCGACGTGCGTCATTCCCATTTCGCTGAAGGTGTCCAGCGCTTCCTGCCGCACGGGGCCGCGGCAGACGATGAGCACGGTCATGTCTTCGCAGGCGAAGGAGCGAGTCCATTCGGATTCGGACTCGCCAAGGCGCCGATCCCGATGAATGAGCGGGTTGTGCAAGTAGTTGTCGGAATCCATCAATGGAACTCACGCTGCACCGCCTGAAGCGGCTCCGGTGTGTAGTGGGAGAGATAGAAGTTGAGGTTTTTCGCCAGCGCGGCTCGGACGTCGGTCGGCATGACGATTTCGGAAATCGAACCGAGGCTCAGCGCTTCCTTGGGATTCATGAGCTCCCTTTCATATCGCGCGTTGAATGCTGCGTCCTGCTCCTTGAGCCAGGCCGCGGCTTCGGCCTCGGCGTCGTTCTTGGACGCACCGGCCGCAATGGCTTCCTGCACGCGGAGCTTCGCCTTGGTTCGCGTGTCGCGCATCTCTTGTTTGTACACGAACTCCTTGCCCGCAGGTCCCATCACCGCGACGCGCGTAGTCGGAAGCGCCATCACGTGGTCGGCACCGGTCGCATAGCAGTTGAAGGCCGCATAGGCGCCGCCAAACGCATTCCGAATGATCAACAAGAGACGCGGTGTCCGCAGATCGATGATCGAATCCAGCATCGCGCGACCCGCCTGCACGATCCCGCGGCCCTCCTGGTCACGACCCGGCAAGAAACCCGTGGTGTCCTCCATGAAGATGACCGGAATGTTGTAGAGGTTGCAAAATCGAATGAACCGCGAGTTCTTGAATGCGGCATCGACATCGATTTGACCCGAAGCGACCGCGCTGTTGTTGCAAACGAAACCGACCACGTGTCCGCCCAGGCGGCCGAACGCGGTGATCGTGTTTCGGGCCCTCTGGGGCTGGAGCTCGAAGTAATCACCGTGGTCGCAGATTTGCTGCAGGATGATGCTGACGTCGATGGGCGTGTTGAACCCGGTCGGCGAGTTGAACGCCTTTCGCAGGAGCGTGTCGATCTCGCCTGTGGGACGGTCGATCGGGTCGGAAGTCTCCTGATATGGGGCGAATTCGTGATTGTTGCCGGGCAGATAAGCCAGCAAGCGCCGAGCGGTTCTAAGAGCGCCAACCTCGTCCCGTACGGTGAGATCGACCACGCCACTCTGTCCGTGGACCCCCGGTCCGCCGAGCTCATCGGCGGTCACGTCTTCCCCGAGAACCGACTTCACGACCCCGGGGCCGGTGAGGCCGAAAAACGTGTTGGAAGGCTGGATCATGAAGCTTCCCTGCCGAGGCAGGTATGCACCGCCGCCGGCGTTGTAGCCAAACATGCACATGATGCTCGGGACCACGCCACTGATCTTCCGCAGTGCCGTGAACGCCTCCGCGTAGCCATCGAGTCCACCGATTCCTGCAGGAACGAAAGCTCCTGCACTGTCATTCATTCCGACGAGCGGCATCCCTTGCCGACCGGCCAGTCGAATGAGATTGGCGAGCTTGGTGCCGTTGGTTGCATCCATCGAACCGGCGCGAACCGTGAAGTCATGACCGTAGAGCGCAACCTCACGGCCTTCGACCTCGATGACGGCCGTGACAATCGACGCCCCATCGAGGTTCGGCCCCCAGTTCTGATAGAGAATCGTCGGCTCGGTTCCCGGATCCCGGAGAACATCCATCCTCTCCCAGACGGTCATGCGGCGCTTGTCGTGCTGCTTGCCAATCTGAACTGGCCCCGCCGCCTTGCGCGGGCGCGCGCGCAGCTGCTCACCTTCTCGTACGGCCTCGTCGTAGGGCCGTTGCGCCTCGGGTTTGTCGCTTGGGAGACTGGGATCGCGATCCACTTTGAATGGGTTGCGAATGCTCGGCGTGACGGTGTCCTTGTCGGGCATAACTACATTGGCCTACATTGGTAAACGCTCGAAACGCGGGCTCAGGAGCGCACCGCCTTTTACGGGCTTTGGGGCGGAAATGCCAGCGAACACCCTTCAGGCGCTCAGTTACGCATAGCGCAGTCCCGGAAATCCGCGAAAATGCAAGACTTCATGCCTAACGAAGAGGATAGCGAGCGCGCGCTCGAGGTGGCCGAGCGAGCCGCCCGGGAAGCTGGCGGGCTCGTGATGCGAGCCTGGCGCTCGGTGTCCGAGGTCTCGAAAAAGGGTCGCTTTGACCTTCTCACCGAGTACGACCTCGAGAGCGAGCGTCTGATTCGCAAGGAGCTCTCCTCGGCGTTCCCAAGTCACCGGATCGTCGGCGAGGAAGGCGAAGAGACCGGAGAAGGAGAGATGGTCTGGTACGTCGACCCAATCGATGGAACGACGAACTTCGCCCACGGCCATTTCTTCTTCGCGATGTCCATCGCGCTCTATCGCGGTTCCGAGGGGCTGATCGGCGTGGTGCATGCACCCGCCCTCGACGTCACCTGGAAAGCCACCAGAGGCCGCGGCGCCTTTCGCAACGACAGCCCCTGTTCGGTGTCGAAGCGTGCTCGGCTCGAAGAAGCCCTCTGCGCAACGGGATTCCCCTATGATCGGTGGTCGAACCCAGACAACAATCATGCCGAGTTGGCCCTCTTTCTGCAGCGAGCAAGGGGCATCCGCCGCTGCGGCTCAGCGGCGATCGACCTCTGCCTGGTCGCCGACGGCACGTATGACCTCTATTGGGAGCAGAGTCTCAACGCTTGGGACATGTGCGCCGGTGCGCTGATCGTGCAGGAGGCCGGCGGACGCCTCTCGACCTACGAGGGAGACGCCGCCGATCCGCGCACGGGAAAATTGATCGCGTCGAACGGACTCCTCCACGAAGCGGCGGTTCGCACGATTCGTGAGGCACGACACAAACTTCAGCCCCACAAGCCGTGAATCGCGGCCCGGCGGCCGATACACTGGTTTGGATGGGGGTCGGGCAGAAGGAAGAAAGCGCTTGGGAGCAGGGATTCGCTCCTTCCACTGAAGCCGTCGCCGCACACGAGCCACTCGATGCCGGCCAGCGCTGGGCTATGTTCAACGCGACGACCGCGCGGCACGTGGTGACCATGTTCCTCAGCGCAGGCCTCGCGTACCTCGGACTCTCCTTCGGCCAGTGGTCGAGCGACGTCGACCAAACGCGCCTCAAGCTGATGACGATCTACGGACTCACCGGAGTGGCGATGCTCGCCCTGAGCTGGCGCTTCAAGCGTCAAGCGCCGCCCAGGATGTGGTCAGTGCACATCGGCGGAGCTTTGTTCCTGGTGGTCACCTCGACGGTAACGATCTGCTACGGGCTGAGCGGCGAGCCCTCCGACTTCTATCTGTACGTACTAATTCAGGTCATCGCGGGGGCCGTGATTCACAGCCGGAGGTGGGTGATCGCGATCATGATCCTCGGCGACCTCGGCTGGGGTTTGACCTCGCTTTCGGTCGAAGGCGTGGACTGGGGGCGCAGCATCGGATACCTCGCTGGGTTCTCGGTGGTAGCTCTCGCGCTGAACCACGTACGTCGCCAAACCCTGGTTACGGTCGAGGAGCGCCGCTTGGCCGCGGAGCGCGCCTCTGAGGCCAAGACCGAGTTCATGGCCAACTTGAGCCACGAGATCCGCACGCCGATGAATGGGGTGCTCGGCCTGAGCGCATTGCTGCTCGACACGAATCTCGATGACCAGCAGACCAAGATGATCATGGCGATTCGCGAGTCGGCGGATGCTCTGGTCGGGATCGTCGACGAAGTGCTGACGTTTTCGCAGCTTCAGAAGGGACAAGTCGTCCTCGACCAGGTTCCGTTCGATCTGACTGCTGTCGTCGATGGTGTGATCTCCCTCATGCGACCTCGCGCTGAGGCGAAGGGGCTCAGCCTCGATGCAGATCTAAGAGGATTCAGCGATCGCCGTTTCGTTGGCGACGCCGGGCGCATCCGGCAGGTCCTCCTCAATTTCGTCAACAACGCGATCAAGTTCACCGATGTGGGCTCGGTCCTCGTCAGTGCGAAGGTTGTCCGGCGCTCCGAAACGACGCGTGTGCGCCTCTCCGTAAGGGACACCGGCATCGGCATCCCCGAGGAGTCCCTATCGCGGATCTTCACGCGCTATCACCGGAACGAGACGAGCCCGAAGAGCAGTGCTGTTGGGAACGGGCTTGGACTCGCGATCACCAAGCAGCTCGTCGACTTGATGGGCGGGGAAGTCGGAGTGCAGAGCTCACTCGACCAGGGCGCGCTGTTCTGGGTGGAGCTCGATCTAGCGCCCGGTCGGGAGGATACGCTTCGCGTGGCCGACCCGGGCGGCGCGGGCGAAGTGCTGATTCGCGAAGGCATGCGTGCGCTCGTCGCGGAGGACAACCCGACCAGCCGCATGGTGACCGAGGCGCTCCTGAAGAAGCTCTCTTGTGAAGTGGACATCGCCGTGGATGGCGTAGAGGCGTTGGCAAAGGCAAAGAGCAACCCATACGACGTGGTGTTCATGGATTGCCGCATGCCGAACATGGACGGATTCCAAGCGACGGAACGCATTCGGAAGTCGGGGGTTCGTGAAGGACTGCCCATCATCGCGCTCACCGCCAGCGTTAGCGAAGGGGACCGGATCCGGTGCCTGAAGGCGGGTATGAACGACACGATTGGCAAACCGGTCCGCATCTCGATGCTCGCGAGAGCTTTGGAGCGCTGGGTTCCGGTCTCCGGTAGGCCCTCGGCGAGGCCGGTGTCGTCCCTCCCTCCACCGTCGGCGCTCGACCTCGAGATGGTCCGACGCCTGGTCTCCCTCGACGGAGAGGACGATGACTTCATCGAGGAGGTCATGATGGGCTACGTCGTCCAGCTCAAGGAGTCCATGCTGAAGCTAGGCGACGCCCTCGAAGCGCAGGACCTCGACACCGTTGGGCTAATCGCGCACTCGATCAAGGGCGCGAGCAAGCAGATCGGCGCAACCAAGGTGGGAGAGCTCCTCGGCGCAATCGAACGCGAAACGAGCGTCGACGCCGTCAGGCAGCTGCTCGGCCTCGTCGATCAGGAAGTCCCGCGGGTTGATGAAGCGGTCCAAGCCCTACTGCGCCGCTCGCGCCGCGCCAGCTAGATATCCAGGTTCTTCACGTTGAGTGCGTTGCTCTCGATGAACGCTCTGCGTGGCTCCACTTGGTCACCCATGAGCACGCTGAAAAGCTCCTCAGCCTCGAGCGCGTCCTCGATGCGAACCTGAAGCAGCGTCCGCGTCTCCGGGTCCATCGTGGTCTCCCAGAGCTCTTCCGGGTTCATCTCGCCGAGGCCTTTGTAGCGCTGAATACCGAGACCCTTACGTGCTCTGGCGTCGATGGTGTCCCAGAGGGACTCCAGGTCGGGAACCTCGGATGGCTCACCCGTGGGCCGCCCGTCTTTGTCGAGCACCGTGAGCACGAACGGCGGCTCTCCGAGAGCACGAATCCCCTGATAGATCTGCCGAAGCTCCGCGATGTTGCCGGCCGAAAGGAAATCGAAATCGACGGTCGTCACGCGACGCGCTCCGCTGTCCTTGGTCTCGATGATCACCCTGTGGCGATCATGCTCTTCGTCGTATTGGATGGTCGTGTCGATCTCGCCTGGCCGCTTGGACTCGACGTACTTCTTGAGCGCCTCGATGCCAGCTTCGACCTTCTCGCGATCCGCGAGGTCCTCGACCTCGAGATCGTTCGCCGTGACCAGCGCTTCGACTACCAGCGCGTCAAAACGACGCCCGATGTTATCGAGCAAGAGCCGGAACCGCGCCATGTCTTTGACCAGATTTCGAAGCGGCTCCCCCGTGAGCTCCGCGCCGCCCCCTTTCATGCTGAGCTGAATGCCATCGGTTCCGAGCTCGATCAGGTGGCGGCTCAAGGCGTCGTCGTGTTGCAGATAACGGAGCTTCTTGCCCTTCTTCACTTTGTAGAGTGGCGGCTGCGCGATGTAGAGGTATCCCTTGTCGATGAGCTGTGGCATCTGGCGGTAGAAGAAAGTCAGCAGCAGGGTTCGGATGTGGGAACCGTCGACATCCGCGTCCGTCATGATGATGACCTGGTGGTAGCGTAGCTTTTCGATGTCGAAGTTTTCGCCACCCGCTACGCCGCACCCAAGAGCCGTGATCAGCGTACCGATCTCCGCACTGGAGATCATCTTCTCGAAACGCGCGCGCTCGACGTTCAGGATCTTCCCGCGCAATGGAAGAATCGCTTGAAATCGGCGGTCTCGTCCTTGCTTCGCACTTCCGCCCGCAGAATCACCCTCGACGATGTAGATTTCGCTCTCGGTCGCGTCTTTGCTCTGACAGTCGGCAAGCTTGCCAGGAAGCGTGCTCGCATCGAGGACTCCCTTGCGCTGCACCATCTCGCGTGCCCGGCGGGCCGCCTCTCTGGCACGCGCGGCGAGGACCGTCTTCTCGACGATGCGCTTACCCGCCTTGGGGTCCTCTTCGAGGTACTGACCGAGCTTTTCGTTCAGGATGCTCTCGACGATGCCCTTGACTTCACTCGAGACGAGCTTGTCCTTCGTCTGGGACGAGAAGGCCGGGTCCGGATGCTTGATCGAAATGATCGCGGTCAGTCCCTCGCGCACGTCCTCGCCACTGAGGGGGTTTTTGAGATCTTTTAGAAGCTTCTCACGCGACCCATACTGATTGATGACGCGAGTGAGTGCGGTGCGAAGGCCGGTGAGATGGGTTCCGCCGTCGCGATTGAAGACGTTGTTCGTGTACGGGAAAATCGACTCGTTGTACGAGTCGCTCCACTGCATCGCAATCTCGACGTCGACCCCGTCCTTGACGGCGTGGAGGTAAATCACGTCATCGTGTAGCGGTGTCTTCTTCTTGTTGAGCGCTTCGACGAACTCTCGAATTCCGCCTTCGAACTTGTGCATGACCTTCTTGCCGTCACCTCGCTCGTCTTCAAGCGAGACCTCGAGACCGGCATTGAGGAACGATATCTCCCGCAGGCGGTTGTTCAGCACCTCGAAGCTGAAGTCGGTCATGGTGAAGATCTGGGGGTCGGGCTTGAACGTGACCTTGGTTCCCGTCTTTTGGCTCGTTCCAATCGCGCGCAGCGGCGCCTTGGGCACGCCACGTTCGTATTCCTGAAACCAGAGCTTGCCTTCCCTGCGAATCTCCATCTTGAGCCATTCGCTGACCGCATTCACGGCGCTCACGCCGACGCCGTGCAAACCAGCGGACACCGAGTAGCTATCGCTGTTGAACTTCCCGCCCGCATGGAGTTGGGTCATGACGACCTCGGCGGCGCTCACACCCTTGGAGTGCATCCCGACGGGAATACCTCTTCCATTGTCGATCACAGTGACCGAGCCCTCGGAGTGAACGATGACTTGTACGGCGTCGCAGTGGCCCGCCAAATGCTCGTCGACCGCGTTGTCTACCGCTTCCCAGACGAGGTGGTGTAGGCCGGATCCGTCGTGCGGATCGCCGATGTACATGCCCGGACGCTTCCGAACGGCCTCGAGCCCTTCGAGCACCTGAATCGCGTCTTGATCGTAGCCGTGTGCAGCAGGTCGCTGTTCCGCGATCGGGGGATCTGCCATAGGGCACTTCTAGCCTTGAAGGGGGGCTGACGCAAGGACTGATGCGACGTCTAACTCTTTGATCTGACAAAAGAATTTATGGACGAGCGGAGCTCAATCGCCGAGGACTCGCCGACGGGTCAATCGGATGGAAATCAGGGTGCAGGGAATGAGAAAAAGCGCCGTCGAACCGAGCAGTCCGAGGAGATGCCAACCCGGGCTTCCGAGCACCAAGAGCCCTCGCGCGCATTCCGCGAGTTGGTAGACCGGATTGAGTTGCATGAGCGCGAAGAGCCACTGACTCTGGGGCTCGATCGGAAAGAAGGTGTTGCTCACCACGCTGAGCGGCCAGCCGATGAGGAACACCGGATAGTTCATGTGATCGATCGCCGGAACGATTGCCGTGAAGATGAGAGCAAACGATGCGAATGCCGAGCCCGCAACGAAACCGAGAAGGGGCATCAGAAGCAAGAACTCTACCTTCACTTCGACGAATCCCAGAAGATCGAAGACTGCGACGACCGACGACACGATCGAGATGTTCACCATTCCACGAGTCGCCCCCCAGAGGATCTCGCCCCAGACGACATTTGGAAGCTCGACTTGCGTAGCGAGGAGACCGTCCCAGGTCTTCTGATAGAACATCCGCACGTAGGCAGAGTAAAGGGCTTCATAGTACGGAGTTCCAAACCCCGTGTAGGCGATCAACCCAGCCGAAACGTAGGTCGCATAGTTGATCTCGACGCCATGGTAGTTGAGGTCCTCGATGAAGCCCCCAAAACCGAGCCCGAAGGCAACGAAGAAGATGACGGGCTCCATCGCCGGGGGAATCAGAGCTGTGCGCCAATTGCGCAAGAATACGAGGGTATTCCGGCGAAAAACCGCCCAGGAGCGCCAATCCGACACGGCGGCGAGGTTTCGCAACCCGCTCACGAGTGCCTCGCTTTGCGGCGGGCCAGTGCAATGAAGAGGTCGTCGAGGTTGGGGGGACGAACCATCCAGGTTGCACCAGTGAAGCGTGCGCTGAGCTCAGCGAGGTCGTCCTTGCTCACTGGCACCCGTAGCTCGCCGAGAACGGTGGCGACCTGCTCGGCACCGCGGTCACGGAGCCAAGTTGCGATCTCCTCGCGTGCGGGCTCGCTGCGGGGAACGATGATCACATGGTCACCGAGGACGCTGTCGATGACTCGGTGCGGCTCTCCGTGCGCCACGTTCTGCCCTTCATGAATAACCAGCAGCTCGTCGCTCAGCCGCTCGGCCTCGTCCATGTAGTGAGTCGTGAGCACGATCGCCAAGCCTTCGGCGCGCATCCCGTCGATGAGCTCCCAGACGTCGAGGCGTGCGCTGGGATCGAGGCCCGTCGTCGGTTCATCCAGGAACAGAACGCTCGGGCGGTGCACGATCGAACGGGCGATGAGCAGCCGCCTCATGAAGCCACCCGAGAGCACATGCGGCGACACGTTCGCGTAAGGTGTCAGCTCGAACCGGTCGAGGAGGTCGGTGACGCGGCGCTCGAGACCCTCGACCCGAGGACGGAAGTAGCTCGCGTAAATGAAGAGGTTCTCGGCCACGGTGAAGTCGTAGTCGAGCGAGTCCTCTTGAGTGCAAACGCCGATCATGCGCTTGGCTTCTGCGCGGTTGACCGAAAATTGCTGGCCTGCGTACGAAATCGAGCCCTCGTCCGGAGGCACGAAACCGTACAACATCCGCAGAGTCGTGGTCTTGCCAGCCCCATTCGGGCCGAGGAGCCCGAGCACCGTGCCGCGGCGGCATCTGAGGTCGAGGTGATCCACGACCACGCGGTTCCCGTAGGCCTTGGTGAGACCTCGCGCTTCCAGAATTGCTTTCGTCATGGTGAATCCACCCGGGAAGGTGACGGAACCTCCGAGAGCATCCTACAATAGCGATGCGATCGTGCACGTTTCGGAAACCGTGGCGATGCGGAGCTGAGATGGCCTACCCCGGCAACGACGACGAAGGCAGACCTTTACAGACCGTAGGGCGGGTGCTCGACAGCCGCTGGATGATGGCGTTCGCAGTGCTGGCCGTGCTCGTGGCCATCGCATGGGCGTTGATCGAACGCGAACCAATCGGAGGGGACGGCAGCATCGCACAAGGCGACGCAAGGATGGCGACGGTCGAGCTTCTCGGCGTACCGGCGGGGGCCGAGGTCACGCTCGACGGGCGGAGAATCGACAATACTTTGTTTGGTGTTTCGCCAGGAACGCGCCACGCGCTCGAAGTGACAGACGGCGACGGCCGAAGCTGGCGCCAGGTTTTCCTCGTCGACGGTTCGCTCTCGCTAGTGGTCCAGCTCCGAACGCACTTCGTCGAGGTCGATGTCTCCGCTAAGGCCCCGAGCGAGACTCGCGACTGACTTCATAACCGCGAAGCCTCGCAAATACCGTTACGACCCGATCACTCGTCTCGGAACGCATGGTGGAGTCGAGCGCGACTGGGCCTACGCCAGGGCAGTAGACGATTCGAATCTCGAGCTCGAGCTTGCCCCCGGTCTCCGAGACTTCGATGCAACGCTCGAATTTGCCTGCCAGCGTTTCGATGCGAGTGTCGATCGATATGATTTGGGCGGTCCGACCTCCGCGCGCGGGCCAGCTTGCACCTTCTTCTAGGGGTGCTCGGAGAAGCCACACATCCTCTGGGGGCACGCGAATCCCCTCGGCTAGCAGCTCGTAGCGCACCATCGCTCGTCCCGTTCGAACCTCCGCGAGGTGCCCGTCGAACGCTTCGACCCGGGTGACGCCAAGCGTGGTTGACGGCTCGCCTGTGTCGACGTCGTAGGACCAAGCGTTGCCTGCGTGCAGAGGAAAAAACTCGCTGAGCTCGATCGAGTCCAGCGACGAAGGCCGGGGTTCGCTGCCCGCGCAGGCGACCAGCAGACAGGAAAACATCACGCTGGCACGCAAAGCTGAAGTCATGGCAGGTGAGGATAGCAGCTCTCATGTAGGCATGAAGCGCATATTCGCGATGAGCGGTCCGCCTGTTAGGATGCAGGGGTGACCGCGAAGAAGACGATTCTCGTTCTCGATGACGACCCCTCGGTGCGGCACATGCTCCAGGTCCTGCTGGAGCAGGATGGGCATGCGGTCGTCGCTGCCGGTGACGTCCGTTCGGCACTTGCGCAGTGCAAGGTTGCTCTGCCAGATCTGATGGTCGTCGATTTGATGCTGCCCATCGAAGACGGCGAGATGTTTTTGAGAGAGTTTCATCGCCGTTGGAGGCACTCCGAGGTGCCGGTCATCCTATTGAGCGCGAGCACTGCGCGAAACGACATCGCGCGCCGCCTGAACGTGGAGGCCACCCTCGCCAAGCCTTTCTTCGCGCAGGACTTGCGGGAGCTGGTGGCGACACTCGTGACACAGAGCGAAGCCGTAGCGGCCAGCTGAGGATCGAATCGTCGGATCTCGCCCTGCGTGGTATGAGCCGCGTCATGGATCAGGTGTATGCCGACGGGCTGTTCGCAGACGAAGTCGTATTGATCACGGGTGGCGGCACTGGCATCGGCCTCGTCGCTGCCACCGAGATGGGCCTGCTTGGTGCGAAGATAGCGATCTGCGGCAGGCGGCCAGAGCCCTTGCGGAACGCAGTCACCGAGCTCCAGTCAAGGGGCATCGACGCCTTCGGCGCTCCCTGCGACATTCGCGAGCCGGAGGCAATCACTGCATACGTGGACGCCGTGCTCGAGCGATTTGCGCGCATCGACGTGCTGATCAACAACGCAGGTGGCCAGTTCCCGACGACCGCCGAAGCGCTATCGCCAAAAGGCTTCGCGGCGGTGATCAGAAACAACCTGGTCGGTACCTGGAGCATGACCCATGCCGTGGCGACCAAGGCGATGATTCCGCAGAAACGGGGACGAATCGTGAACGTGATCGCGCAGATCATCCGCGGCTTCCCCGGAATGGTGCACACCGGCGCGGCACGTGCAGGCGTAGACAACATGACCAAGACTCTTGCCGTCGAATGGGCGCTACACGGTATTCGGGTGAATGCCGTCGCCCCAGGCGTGATCGTAACCAGCGGCACCAAGCAGTACCCGCCGGAGCTCCTCGAGACCGCAGAGAAGGCAAACCCACTGAAGCGCCTCGGGACGGCGGAGGAGGTTTCTCACTTGATTACATATCTCGCATCGAGATATGCAGATTTCGTCGCCGGCCAGACGTTTTACATCGACGGTGGCGCCAGTATTTGGGGCGACCAGTGGTTTCTTCCAGAGGATCTGCCGAAGTATCCGCCGTACCCGGTTCCCGAACGCGGCTAAGGGCTCGGCTTCTTCCGGAATACGCTGATCAAGTAGGCGCACCCGACGCCGATGTAATAGAGCAGCACGAGCGGGATGAGCATCATCACCATGCTGTAGACGTCCGCGGGTGTGAGGATCATCGCGAGGAACGCCGCACAGACGATCCACCATCGCGAGAACTTGATGAGCTGCTGCCAGGTCACGATGCCCGCACCCGCAAGAAAGGTGACGAGGACTGGAACCTCGAAAACGACGCCAAACGCCAGCAGCATGCGCCGAAAGAAGGGCATGTAGTCCTTCACGAACATCGTGGCGACGAGGGTCTCGTCACTGAAGCCGAGAAGTACGGTGAACGCTTCGGGGAACACGAGCTTGTACCCGAAGACCGCACCGCCGACAAAGCAGATCGTCGATGCGACGATGAACGGAATTGCGAGCGCTTTCTCCTTCTTGTAGAGCCCCGGGGCGATGAACATCCAGAGCTGCCAGAATATCCAAGGCGACGCGAGCAGCACGCCAGCGATGAGCGAGTTCTGCATGTACATCATGAAGGCGTCCGCAGGACCGGAAAATCGCAGCACGGCCTGACCGGGCAGATTGAGCTTCTCCCAAGCGGGTTGGAGCGGTGCGACGAGGAAGTCTTTGATCTCCTTTTTGAAGACCCAACTGATCGCGACCGCTGGAATCAGACCGAGGATCGAGCGAAGCAAGCGTGTCCGCAGCTCCGCGATGTGCTGGAAGAAGGTCATCTCCTGATCTTCTTCGGGGACCGCTCTCGGTTCGGGTTCAGGGACCTGGATCTCTGCGGAAGTCATGGACCCTTTGCCTCGTCGGGCGCTTCTGAGTTCGCTGCGGACCCGGGTTCACCGCTCGACGGCGTATCCGTTGCCGGACTTGCGTCGTCGATGGGAGCCGCGTCGGGCGCGGGAGGTGTGTCGGCCGCGTCGATAGCGTCCGGGCTCGGCACCGGCGGCTTGTCTCCGAGCGGAACTGGTCGCGTCGCTGGTGGACGCAAGGGCGGCGCGCGGAAAGGATCGCCCTCCCGCATGAGCTCATCGAGCCCGATCGCTTCCTTGAACTCCCGACTCGCGTTCCGGACCTGGCGAAGGCCCTTTCCCACGGTGCGCATGAATGCCGGCAGCTTGTCCGGCCCCACCGCCAACAAGACGATCACGAGAAAGAACGCTAACTCCGTCGGCCCAATCCCAAACATGTGTGCCTAAGATGAATGCTTGCCCCCCCGGGAGGCAACCAGAGGCATGGCGGAAGCGGGCCGCTCGAACGAGCGCGGCCTCTTGATCACCACAATCACGAGCCGAAGCGAATCTGGCGGAGCCGTTCGACCGCCCTGTGCATGTCGCGAACGCGCCGCTCGTACTCGCGGGTCAAATCCTGAATGCGGTTGGCCGCGGCAAGCGTCTGCTCCGAGCTCTCGGAATGCTTGCGGTGAGACTGATGGAGTTGAAGCACCATGTCGGAAATGTTTTCGATCGCGCCGGTCATCTGGCGGCCACCCTCGGCCTGCTCCTGACTGCTGCGCTCCATCTGCTGCGTAATCAACCGCATGTTGTCCGCGCTCTTCATGATGAGCTCTGATCCACGGGCCTGTTCAGCGGTCGCCGCCGCGATCTGCTGGACCGTCTCCGCAATACGACCAATCGCATCCGTCACTTGGCGAGAGCCCTTGGCCTGCTCGACCGTAGCGCGCGCGATTCCACGTACCATTGCCGTCGACTGCTTCGACGATTCGAGGATCTTCTTGAGCGCACGCTCTGCCTCGGCGCTCACCGTCACACCTCGGTCGACGGTACTCGCTCCACGCTCGACCGCTTC
>DASRZF010000171.1:0-4331 GCA_035686645.1 Polyangiales bacterium | reverse complement strand
ACGGCATCGTTTCCAACGCGATAGTCGTTCTTCTTTGCTGCCGTCACTGGGATTGCTCCGTCTTCTCGGGCGCGGCGGCTGGCGCCTGACTCAGCTGTAGCGCGCGGACGTACTGGACGATGGCCCAGCGGTCGTCGACCGGGAGGTTGTGCGCATACGCGGGCATGTTGCGCACGCCGTTGGTGATCGTCGCGTAGAGTTGGCCGTCGGGGATGTGCCGAAGCCTGTCATCGTGGAAGCTCGGTGCCATGAGTGCGGTGGCGCCAAGCGCAGCGGCTCGCCGCGAGACCATGCCCTGCCCGTCCCCCGAAATGGAGTGACACACCGAGCAGTAAATCTCGTAGCGGTCCTTGCCTCGCGCCATGATCGCTTCACGACTTCCAAAGCCCGCGATCACGCCGCGAGGAACTTTCTCGATCCACTTGTTGCCCTGCGCGGAACGTCCTGTTGCGACGTCGAATCCCTTCGACATTTCGCGGGAGACCGTCCCCTCGACCTGAGGTCGCATCGAGCGCTGGTCTGCAAAGAACGGCTGCCGCTCCTGCGTGTCGTACCGAGGCTGATTGTACATGTTGCGGATACCGACGACGGGCGGCTCGCTGCTCTCGGCGCCGATGCAGCCCGCGGCCAAGGCGGCAAACGTGAACGCGATCCAAAGAGAACGCATCACTGCACCTCCTCCTCGACGAGCTCGAGGTAGGTCGGATGGGTCGCTTCCAGGAGCGCCTTCGTTCGCTCGAGGTCGAACTTCTCGTCGCTAGCCTCGATGGAGATGAAGAACTTGTCGTCCGTAGCTGCTTCGAATCGGTCGGACTCGAAGATCGGGTGGTTGTGCATCGGCAACTTGATGAGACCCAGCAAGCCGAACAGCGTGGCGAACCCGGTCAAGAGAATGCCGAGCTCGAACATGATGGGCACCATCGAAGGGAACGCCCCAGGCGGCTTGCCACCCACCACGAGTGGGTATCCCGCACCGATGTTCATGAGGTTGAAGGAGAACGCGTTCGTGTACTGCATCATGAAGACCGCGGTCGCGACGCCGAGCATTCCGAAAATGAACGAGACGACGCCGATGCGGGTTGGCGCGAGACCCATGGCCTCATCCATGCCGTGCATGGCGTATGGCGTGTGGCAGTCCCAGATTTTGTAACCCGCGTCGCGCACCTTCATCGCCGCCTGAGCGATCGCGTTGGGCGTGTCGTATTCGGCCAGGTAAAGGGCAGGCTTTTTCGTGTTGTTAGCCATGATTCACCTCACTCCGCCGGCACCGGCACGGCAGCCGCGCCCGGTTCCTCATGTGCTTGAATCGCATGCAAGTCAGGATGCGCTCCCGGAAGGTTTCCTTTGACCTCTGCGATGGCGATCATGGGAATCCACCGCACGAAGAGAAGGAAGAGCGTGAAGAACAGCCCGAAGGTGCCGAGATACGTCAAGATGTCGATCGCCGTCGGGTGAAACATGCCCCAGGAGGACGGGAGGAAGTCCTGGTAGGTCGATGTTACGATGATGACGAAGCGCTCGAACCACATTCCGATGTTGATGAGCACGCTCGCGATGAGCATGATCGGAACGCTGGTGCGCGCTCGCTTGAACCAGAAAATCTGAGGCACGATGACGTTACAAAACACCATCGCGTAGTAAGCCCACCAGAGGGGACCCCAATTGCCCTTGCTGTCGAGCTGGCCCCAACCGAGTCTGTTGTGGAAGAACACCCACTGCTCGTAAGGGTTGGAGGAGTACCAGGCGATGAAGAACTCCATGGCATAGGCGTATCCGACCAGGAGCGCCGTCCCGAGCATGAACTTGTTCATCAGGTCGAGGTGCCGAATCGTTACGATGTTGTGCAACTTGAAAATCGAGCGGCAGATCAACATCAGCGTCATGACGAGCGCAAAGCCGCTGAAGACGGCGCCGGCGACGAAGTACGGCGGGAAAATCGTCGTATGCCAGCCAGGAACGACCGAGGTGGCGAAGTCGAATGAAACCACGGAGTGGACGGAAAGAACCAGTGGCGTGGAGATACCGGCGAAGATCAGATATGCGCGCTCATAGTGCTGCCAGTGCCGATGGGCGCCGCGCCAGCCTAGAGCGAAGAAACCGTATACGCGCTTTCGCGTGAGGTTCTTGGACCGATCGCGCAGCGTCGCGAAGTCCGGAATCAGGCCCACGTACCAGAAGATCACGCTGATCGTGAGGTAGGTGCTGACCGCGAAGACGTCCCACATCAGAGGACTCTTGAAGTTCGGCCACATGTCCATCTGATTGGGCAGAGGGAACAGGTAGTAATCGAACCAGGGGCGACCGGTGTGAATCGCGGGAAAGAGTCCAGCGCAGAGCACCGCGAAGACGGTCATCGCCTCGGCAAAGCGGTTGATACTCGTCCGCCACTTCTGCCGGAACAGGAAGAGAATCGCGGAAATCAGCGTTCCGGCGTGGCCGATACCGATCCACCAGACGAAGTTGGTGATGTCCCAGGCCCAGTAGATTGGGGCGTTGTTGCCCCAGACGCCGACGCCTTGAATGAACAAATACGAGAGCGCAGCGCCCATGACTCCGAGCACAGACACCGAGAGGAGAAACAGGAGCCACCATCCACGCGGGGCCGGGTTCTCCGTCACGCCTGCGATCGTCTCGGTGACATCGTTGGCAGTCGTGCCTTCCGGAAGAAGGGAAGTTTCGCCGAGTTCTTTGATAGGTGCGTCGTAGCTCATTGGTTCTTACCCATTTCCCTTCAGCTTGGGGTTTGGGTTGCGGATCCGTGCGAGAAACGTCGTACGAGGTCGTGTTCCGATTTCGGCGAGCAACTTGTAGTTGCGGTCGACCGCCGACCACTTGGCTACCGTACTGTTCGGATCGTTTAGGTCTCCGAACGCGATCGTTTGAGCCGGGCAAGCCTGTTGGCACGCGCTCTTGATATCGCCATCTTTGAGCATGCGGCCTTCACGCTTGGCCGCGATCTTCCCCTCTTCGATACGCTGCACGCAGTAGGTGCACTTCTCCATCACGCCGCGCATGCGAACAGTGACGTTCGGGTTGAACTGAAGCTTCCTCGACTCTGGGAAGTCCTCGTACCAGCCAAACTTGTCGTCGAGATGGCCGTGCCAATCGAGGTAATTGAAGCGCCGGACCTTGTATGGGCAGTTGTTCGCACAGTAACGCGTGCCCACACAACGGTTGTACGACATGTCGTTGAGGCCCTCGGGCGAGTGCACGGTCGCGTTGACCGGGCAAACGTTCTCGCATGGCGCCTCTTCGCACTGCTGGCAGGTAACGGGCTGGACAGCCACCTCGGGCTGATTCTCGTCATCGCCGACGAAGTAGCGATCAATGCGGAGCCAATGCATTTCGCGGCCGCGCTCGACCTCGAACTTGCCAACGGTGGGGATGTTGTTTTCGGCCTGACACGCTACGACGCAAGCGTTGCAGCCCGTGCATCCGTTGAGGTCGATCGCCATCCCCCACTTGTGCCCTTGGCTGTAGTCCTGCTGCTTCCAGAGCGGCGGCGTGCTGACCGGATCCACCGAACGGTACGAGGCGAAGTCGGGCTCTTTCTTGTACTCGTCGAGAGTCGCATCGATGGCGATCGGGCGGCCCTCCATGCGATCGTGCGTTTGCGTCTGAACGAGGTTGTACCCTTCGCGAAGGGGCTCGATGGAGACCCCATCCGTGAAGTCCATGCCGTCGCTGCTGCGAAGCGGGTTCACGTCGAAGCCCTTGCCGTTTCCGTAGCGACCAGCTGCCGTCCGACCCCATCCAAGCGGGAGGGTGACGCAGTTATCGGCATGTCCAGGAACGATCCAGGCCGGCACTTCGACTTTGGCGTCGCCCTTGCTGATGCGGAGCATCTGGCCGTTCTTCACGCCTAGCGCCCTGCTCGTCGCCGGGGAGATGAGGGCGGCGTTGTCCCAAACCAGCTTGGTCATTGGGCTCGGCAGCTCGAGCGCCCAGAGATTGTTGGCGTGTGTACCGTCCCATAGCGCAGGATCGGGCTCGAAGTTCACCTCGAAATTGCCGTCGCCGACGGGCGTCCGCCGAGCGGGCGACGAAGCCAGCGCGTCGAGTATTGGATTGAGGAGCACTTTGGCTTCGCCCTGCTGTGGCTGGACGAAGACGCCCGAGTGTAAACCGCCACGCCAGACCGCATCCGAGCTCACGCCATCGGGCGGGAAGCCCAGCATCAGCAGCGACACGGTCATCTTCTGGAGCGTGTCTTTCTGTGTCGCCTGTACCTCGTCGTGGGCATTGGGGTTCTTTTCGCCGGCGAACGCGGCCAAGATCTCGAGCGGGTTCCGGCCACCGTAGAGCGGTGCGATCAAAGGCTGCTGAAATGA
>DASRZF010000170.1:0-4938 GCA_035686645.1 Polyangiales bacterium | reverse complement strand
TACTGCGATGCGGACATCCAGGCCGCGAAGATCGACGAACTCAACCTCAGCACCTTGGAAAACTAGCTCCCAACCCTCATAGGCTGGCATTCTGCAGCCGATGCGTTCCCTGGCCCCAGCGATCCCCGTGATCCTCGTGCTCGTGTGCGCCTCGGCCACGCTGGCAGACGAGCCGGATGCGGGCGCGCCAGCGGAACGAGGCGGTAGCGGCCAGAACGCGCCCACTCCCGAAAACAAGCGCCCACGCCTCGTGAAACCCGAGGGGCCTGGCGCGGACAACGCGCAGCTCGGGGGCGAGCCCTCGCTGACGGAAACCGCGGTCGAACCCTCCACTCAGGTAGACGCCGGGCAGAGCTCCGACGAGGACTGCGACCTCGACTGTCTCGAAGCTCGGATCAACAAGGAGGAAGCGCGAGAACAGCAACGCAAGAGTACGCTCGATCTCGCCAAGGAAACCGACTCGGTCAACATCGACGCGCAGGATGGTTCCGGCGATGCCCTTTCGGCCGAGCCGAGCACCACAGGCCTTTCTGGTGCCGGGACGGAGAGTACGGAGGGGAACCTACGGCTGGCGCGTCTGGGTCCGGTTCGCATCCGGATCGGCGATTCAAACGACTGGGTTGGAATTGGTTTCGCCGTGCAGATGGAATTCGACTCCGCTCAACAGTTCGCGGGTGGAGGAGAAACGAAGAGCAACTCGACGACACTGGAATTTCGCCGGATCCGGGCGACTCTGTCGAGCTCGTTCATCGACGGCCGTATCAGCAGCCTCTTTCAGATCAACATGACGCCGAGCTCTTTTGAGTTGATCGACATGTGGTTCGCGTTCACGCGTCTGAAATTTGCGTCTATGCGCATCGGCCAGTTCAAGATCCCGTATGACCGCTACCGGGCACAGTCCTTCGCGGCACTTTCGTTCATCGACTGGGCGCCCACCACGAGAATGTTCGGCTCCGAGCGCCAGATTGGGGTCGAGGTGCTGGCCAAGGGCGGCTTCCTGAACCTCGAGTACGCTGGCGGCATCTTCACCGGGGTCAATGCTCGAGCTTCGCACGCGGTCGGGATCACAGAAGTCTACGGGCTGACTCCCATGAATCCTTCTTCGCTGGGGACGGGAGAGGTGGTGCGCGAGTTCCATCCCGCGCTCGTAGGCCGTGTGGCCAAGAACTTCGGAGCGATCAACACCGACACCAACAGCGATGTGACCGGGGAGAAGAAGCTCCGACACAGTGTGGGTGCCGGGGTCGCCTGGGATGCAAGGCCGACACCGACGCAGGACTTGGGCCTCCGGCTCTCCGCGGAGTGGCTCGGAAAGATCCGCCACATCGACATCAACGTCATCAGCTACCTCGCCTGGTACGCACCTTGGCAGGGCGGCAAGATCCTCTTCGGTCCGATCGGGTTCATGGCAGAGGTAGGGTATCGCTTCACGCCGATGTGGGAGCTGGCGATCCGCTACAGTACTACATATCTGACACCCTGGCTTCGAAGCGACGCTAGATCCTTCGGTGAGGCGCAGATCGCCAATGCCAGCGATCCAGGTGCTGCGCAGGCGCAGTTTGGTCAGAACGGAAACCAGATCACCAACGACGAGCTCGCCCTTGCGGGCACCTCGCACATATTCGGAAACAGTCTCAAGGTCCTGGCGCAAGCGGCCTGGGAGTCGCAGCTCTGGGCTCAAGGCAGAAGAAACGGACTCGCCCTGAACCTACAGCTCCAGTTTCTCTTCTGAGCTCGCGTGGGCTCAGTGGTGATGGCCGCCCGCGCCGTGCGGATGTCCGTGCTCGATCTCTTCGTCTGATGCATCGCGGAGCGAGACGACGGTCACCTCGAAATGCAAGGTTTCGCCAGCCAGCGGGTGGTTTGGATCGACCGTGATCGTCTCTTCGGTAATGCCAGTGATGAAGAATGGAATCTGGCGGCCCTGATCATCGTGGGCAACCACCTGCATTCCTGCGACGAGATCCGCATCGGCTGGGAAGAGATTGCGCGGTACTTCCTGGGCCTCGCCAATCCGCGGCCCGTATCCCTTCTCGGGCGAAACCGTCGCCTTGATCGACTCGCCTTGAGCCACGCCCTCGAGCTGCTCCTCGAGACCGGGCACGATGTTCATGGCGCCGTGGAGGTAGAGAAGCGGGCTTCCGTCCTCGGACTGATCGATGATTTCACCGTCGTCGTCGCGCAGGGTGTAGCTGAGCGTAACGACTTTATTTGCTGCGATTTTGTTGGTCATGACCTGCACGGGACCATGCCATACTTGGCCCGAAATGCTAGTTGCTGTTCCATCGAGAGGAGTCCTCCATGATCGAAGTGATGACCGACCTTCCCGACCGAGTGCTCGGGGTCAAAGCGAGCGGTGAGGTCACGGCAGATGACTACAGAACCGTTCTGGTCCCGGCGATCGAAGAGAAGCTGACACAACACAAGAAGGCACGTCTTCTCTACGTGCTGAGCGATGAGTTCCGTGGATACTCGGGGGGCGCCGCCTGGGAGGACGCCAAGGTCGGAATGAAGCACCTCACTTCGTTTGAGCGAGTCGCCGTCGTGACCGAGGTGGAGTGGATCGAGAAGATGGTGAGGGCATTCGGCTTCGCGATCCCCGGTGAGGTTCGCGTCTTCGACGACGATGCTCTCGAGGATGCCCGGCGTTGGATTTCCGAGCCTGCTTCGAAGGGCAAGCTTTCGTTCGATCTGCTCGAGGACAGGGGCGTGCTGATCATGGAGCCGCATGGCGAGCTCGAAGCCGCTGACTTCGAGCGTCTCAGCGCCGAGGTCGACCCTTACATCGCCCGTGCGGGTTCCCTGAGAGGCGTCATGATCGTCGCGCGGCACTTTCCTGGCTGGGACGACTTCGGGGCGCTGACGACCCACATTCGCTTCGTACGCGAGCACCACAAGAAGATCCGTCGAGTCGCCTTGGTGTCCGCGGACCGACTGGTTTCCGCGATCCCGCGAATTGCTTCGCGCTTCGTCGATGCCGAGGTCCGCGCCTTTCCGTTCGAGGCTCGGGACGAAGCACTCCTCTGGGTCGGCGGACCGTGAGCAATCCCGAAAATGGGTCCGTGCGACCCGAAAAGCGCGACGAAAGCAATCAGAGCGTGATGCAGGCCGCGGTTCGGTTGAGCCTGCTCGCTCTGCTCGTGTTCTGGTGTCTGAAGATCGTGGGCCCATTCATCAATCCGATCCTCGGCGGGGTCGTGATCGCAATCGCGGTACAGACGCCCTATGCAAAACTGACCCGCGCGCTCGGCGGACGCCCACGACTCGCTGCGGTAGCGCTCGTCGCGATCGCCTTGCTGGTTCTCATCATCCCAACGCTCACGCTCGGCGCGAGCTTGGTCGAGTCGACGGCCGACCTATCCGGCAACCTGATGCACGACCGGATCGAGCTACCCCCTCCGCCAGAGGGACTTGCAGACCTACCTCTGGTCGGCGAACGATTGCAGGCCTTTTGGCTCGGCTCTTCGGAGAACCTGGCGGCAGCGCTGGTCAAGCTTGCGCCCTACCTCAAAGACTTCGGTCTCTGGCTGGTGTCTACCGTCGGCAACCTGGGACTCGGTTTGGCCATGTTCATCGTGGCCATCGTCATCGCTGGTGCGCTCTTGCCGAATGGCAGAGCGGCCTCCAACCTGGCGCGAAAGTTTGCCTTCATGGTCGCCGGAGAGCGTGGCCCTGCACTCGCGAATCTCGCAGCGTCTAGCGTGCAGAGCGTGACACGCGGTGTTCTCGGTGTGGCTGTGATCCAGTCCTTGCTTTCCGGCTTGGGCATGCTCGCCGTTGGCGTGCCTGGCGCGGGTCTCTGGACGCTGTTTATCTTGATCCTCGCGGTGATGCAGCTGCCTTCGATGATTGTTCTCCTTCCGGTCATCCTCTACGTATTCTCGACGAGCGTGACTTGGATTGCGATCGTGTTCACGATCTGGGCCGTGCTGATTGGGCTGAGCGACAATGTGTTGAAGCCACTGCTCATGGGACGCGGCTCGTCGGTACCGATGCTCGTGCTGTTCATGGGCTCGCTCGGTGGATTCATCTCGAGCGGGATTCTCGGCCTGTTCGTGGGCGCGGTCGTCCTCTCGCTCGGGTATACGGTCTTCGTGGCGTGGATCGATGATGCCGACGCGCCGCCCTAGACTCAGCGAAGAATACGAACACGAATCGTGGCCGGGATGGCCTCGAGCTCCTCGAGCAAGGGTCCCGCATCGTCGAGCTCGATGTCCATTACGACGTAACCGACATCTGCGCGCGTCTCGAGATACTGCGCGGCCACGTTGATGCCACGGCTCGAGAACACGCGATTGATCTGTTCCATGACGCCGGGCTCGTTCCTGTGAATGTGCAGGATACGCCGCCTACCTTCGTGATCGGGGATCGCGACCTGAGGGAAGTTCACCGCAGACACCGTGGAGCCGTTGTCGTTGTACTTCACGAGCTTTGCAACGACCTCCCGGGCGATGTTGAGTTGGGCTTCCTCCGTGGCGCCGCCGATATGAGGCGTAAGAATGACATTGTCGAATTGCCTCAGAGGGGACTCGAACGTGTCTTGATTGGATTTCGGCTCCACCGGGAAGACATCGATCGCAGCGCCGCCGATGTGACCCGAGGCGAGCGCTGAGGCCAGCGCATCGATATCGACGACGGTCCCCCGTGCAGCATTGATGAGGAGCGACCCTGGGCGCATGGAGCGGAGAGCTTGCTCGTCGATCATGTTGCGCGTGGCCGGGGTCTCGGGAACGTGAAGGGTGAGAACGTCCGCCGCCGCCAAGAGCTCGTTGAGCGTGGTGACGGGCATTGCGTTTCCGAGCGGGAGCTTGTGCTCGACGTCGTGGTAGAGGACCCGCATGCCGAGACCTTCCGCCAGGATTCCGAGCTGACTCCCGATTCGGCCGTAACCGACGATGCCTAGGCACTTCCCCCTCACCTCATAGGCATTTCGAGCCG
>DASRZF010000169.1:0-4157 GCA_035686645.1 Polyangiales bacterium | reverse complement strand
TGAGGATCGGGGTTGCAGTCATCGAAATCGCGACAGCCGCAATGAGAGTCTGCGTCGTTTCCGTATCGATGACACCTTGCTGAGCGGCGAACGAGAACAGGACAAAAGCAAACTCGCCGCCCTGCGCCAAGGAGAATGCGAACAGCAGATTCTGGTCCACGCCCATACCGAAAATCCGACCCAGAACCAGAAGCACGCCGAGCTTCACGACGACTAGCGCGCCCACTATCGCCGCGATGGGAACCGGGTCGTTCAGGATGAGTCCGAAATCCACCGAAGCTCCGACTGCGATGAAAAAGACCCCCAAAAGCAAGCCCTTGAACGGTTCGATGTCGGCCTCGAGCTCGTGCCGGTACTCGCTATCCGCTAGGACGACTCCAGCCAAAAAGGCGCCAAGCGCCGGACTCAATCCGACCTGACTCATCAGCAGCGCGATGCCGATGACCAACATCAACGCCGCCGCGGTGAAGATCTCGCTTTGCCTAGTTCTAGCGATGAATCGAAAGACGGGACGCATCAAGTATCGGCCACCAACCACGATTGCAGCGACCGCAGCCAGCACGGCGAGCGTTTGAGCCGACCCCGACAAATCGTCGACCCATGCAGTCGATTGGTTTGCATGTGCAGCCAGCCCTGAGCCCGCCTCGGTCTCGCTTGCAAGAAGTGGCAGCAGCGCGAGCATCGGGATGACCGCGATGTCTTGAAAAAGAAGAACCGCGAACGCGCTCTGTCCGCCGTCTGTGTTGGACAGCCCCTTCTCCGAGAGCGTCTGCAACACGATTGCCGTAGACGAAAGCGCGAGAATCATTCCGACCGCCAGCGCGGTGTTCCACGTCAACCCCGTTGCCCCTGCAATGACTGCGATGACCAGCGCGCTTGCTGAAACCTGGAGGCCTCCGAGCCCCACGATCGGCCCGCGCAGCCGCCAAAGCAAAGACGGTTGGAGCTCGAGGCCGATCAGGAAGAGCATCATGACGACGCCGAATTCGGCGAAGTGCATGACATCCTCCCCCTCGGCACCGATGAGCCCGATCCCGAAGGGGCCAATCGCCATACCTGCGATCAGGTACCCGAGGACGGAGCCGAGTCCAAGGCGCTTCGCGATCGGCACGGCCACGACCGCGGCCCCGAGGTAGACGAACGCTTGGTAGAAGAAGCCCTGCCCGTGCATCCCGTGCCCTCAGCCTCTCACCACGGCATTCAAGTTGGAATTCAGATGCGGAAACTGCCGAGCCGCCGCGAGGTCCAAGGCACCGTCTTTCAGTGCCAAGAGAACACGGCGATAGTCCTCGGCGTGCCCACGGATCGCATCGTCTGTCATGCCGTGGGTCCCGTACACGATGAAGGGCGGCATGTAGTCCATGCCGCATAGCCGCGCCGTCTGCTCGATCGGCCGGAGTAGCTCGGAAACGGTGAATCGGTTGTGCCCACCGGGTTGATAGGCGGCTTCGCTTCCCCCGGTCGTAATGGCGCTCATCATCAGCTTGCCCCTCAGCGCGGTCCCTTCGCTTCCGTACGCCCAGCCGTGCGTCAGCACGAGGTCTTCCCACTGTTTGATCAAGGCGGGTGTGCTGTACCAGTAGAACGGATGGTGAAGCACGAGCACATCGTGCTCGAGGAGGAGCCGCTGCTCGGCATCCACATCGATGTCGAAGCTTGGATAAGCCTCGTAGAGATCATGAAAGGTGATCCCCTGGAGTCCGTCGAGCCCGCGAACCATGGCTCTGTTGACTCGAGATTTCTCGAGCGCCGGATGTGCGAAGAGAACGAGAACGCGATTCGGAGAAGTGCCCATCCCGAAAGACTAGGGTGCGATATCGTCTTCGTCGCAGGGGCCGTTGCAGGGGTTCTCGGCGACGCCCGTGTCGTAGAAATTCCGCAAGGTAGCGCCGATGCCGATGAGCTCCGTTGCGCGTCCATGCGGGTCATCCATGGTGTCGGCCCAGTGCGGTATGTTCGTGATCGGCGGGTCAGGGTTTCCGAAATCAACTTCGATCATCGACGAACCGAGGCGTGAACCGCTTTGGACATCGATTCCCCAGACCGGCCGTATGACGTTCATGACATCATCGCCGGACGCCAGATTAACCACTCCTCCGATCGTGCGAGCCATGATGTGTGCGCCGAGGTTCGTTACCTGATGATCGGCTTTTGAGACCTGGATCAGTATCTCATGTGCGGGCGTATTCGGCAGGCGATTGGTCCGGATGTACTTCGAGTAGCCCGTAGGCTCGGCGCGATCCCAAAGCCCCTGAATCAGCGCCAGGTTCATCTGCATGTCGAGCGCGTTCCAGCCGTAGAGCCCGTACCAGAGCCCAGAGTACTCGTCGAAGTTCACGCTACGATTGAGCAAGAGGTTGTAAGACTGCCCCGGGACGGCGATCAGGCCGCGCTCCACGTCGGTCGTCAGAGCCATGAGCGTTGCCCCTAGGATGCCGCCCTGGCTGCCGCCGAAGTAGTACCGCTTGGATCCGTCGAGCATGGCGCCACCGCAGTCGTCGGCGAGAGCTTGATTCAACTTGGTCGTTGGACCGCCCTGGGCCTCCCGCGACAAGGTCCGCATTGCCATCAAGAAGTTCAAGAAGCCCTGATGCATTCGCTCGGGAATCGCCCGAAACGTCGACATGTCGCCTCCAAAGATGACGGATGCGACGATCGGAACGTCGTCGAACGCGAATCCCTTCCAGTCGAGCCCGAACGCCGCGAGGTTCTCTGAGGCCGCGATCGGTTGAAAGCCCTGCACTTGCTCCTTCGCGCCGAGCTGGCCGTGGCCGAATTCGACAAGCGGCGCGGGCTCAACCTTCGCCCTCTCGGGCACGATCAGGGCGGCCGCATAGGGATAGAATCCGTTCTGCTCCGGGAGACCGTCTGAGCCGAGGTTCAGCAGGCCGCCTGCTTCACCCTGGGTCATGTAGAGAGGCATCTGGAAGGTGATCTCGAAACGGCAAGCGATTCCCTCGATGAGCCCCTCGTTCTTGAGCTCGATAGAGTACTCCACACCGTCGGAAAACCGCGCCAGCGCATCGTCCCGGATGTGCAGCATTGCGCGGGTATTGTTTTCCCGGCTCGACGTGGTGAAATCCCAGGCGATCTGGAGGTCGTCACGCGCGATGCCCGCGTCTTCCAGGGTTGCGAAGATCTCGTCGAAGTGGGCCCGGCGCGATTCGATGACCGGATCATCCGATGGAGCATCGTCCCGCAAAGCCTGAAACCCAGGGGAAGGAGCGACGGGCTCTCCCGCATCGTCACGCACGTTCCGAATCGCGACGATGTAGCGGGTCGCGTCTTCGGGACGGATTGCGGGGCGGAGCATGAGCGCCTGCTCTTGCTCGAGCTCCTCGAGCTCGCGAGTGATCTCGAAGTTCTTTGGGTCCGGCGGCTCTTTCCCATCGTCCAAGCGGCGCTTCGCCTCAACGACGTACTCGTCGAGATCCACCCAGTGCGCCAAGCGCTCACCTGTCTTGGTGTTGAGGATGATCGTGGGCGATGTCTCAGCGAGCGAGTCCTGAATGCTGTCCGGTGTGGCAAGTCCCGTGACCGTTGCGCCTGGAAAATGGGTCATGGCCGCAATGCCTGGCGAGAAGCCATCCATTTCGTTGAAAGCGTCGGGCTTGGAACGGACCCCATTTCGATTCACTGGCATCGTGACTTCCGGCAAGGCGAGTCGAAGCCCGGTGACCGTGGTTGCGTCTGGAACGGTCCAGTAGTCGTTGGGATACGGAAAACCGCAGTAGCTCGGCGTCAGCGGATCACATCCAAGAGGGGGGGCAGGAATCGCGCCTCCGCTGCCGCCCGTGCCTCCGCTTCCCCCGTCCCCCCCGGTACCAGGGGTGCT
Source organism: Polyangiales bacterium (assembly GCA_035686645.1). Lineage (GTDB taxonomy): Bacteria > Myxococcota_A > Polyangia > Polyangiales > Houyiibacteriaceae > SG8-38. The sequence goes on along the minus strand of DASRZF010000169.1, from coordinate 322 downwards.
GGTGCTGTCGCTGCCGCATCCGGCAGCGAGAAGGGCGCTGAGCGTCATCATGCCAAGGCAAGTGGCCCAATATTTCATCTGGCGGATGCTAGACGGATTCGCGTGTGCTTACCAGTGCCGGTCGAGTACCTCTTGCTCTTCGCCCGGGATGCTTCAAAAGAGGCAGGCATGAAAACAGCGGTCGTGACAGGAGCCGGCAAGGGTCTCGGGCGGGAAATCGCCAAAGGTCTCGCCAAGAAGGGATTCGCCGTCCTCGTGACGGACATCGACGGGGAGGCCGCTCGCGCAACGGCCGAGACCATCGGCGCTGGAGCTTGGTCCA
>DASRZF010000168.1:0-6734 GCA_035686645.1 Polyangiales bacterium | reverse complement strand
CGCTTCGTCCCGAATGGTCGCGAGGGCTCTGAACACAGGTCGCGCTTGCGCGCGCCCCCACAAAGGCCGTATGGATCAGCCGCGAGGAGCAAATCGATGCGAAAACTAGGTATAGCGCTTGCGGTTCTGGTGACTCTTCTGTTCGCGGGCACGCTCGTTTATTTCATGCCCCGCGCGACCATGGCCCGGATCACGGGAACCGACGTCAAACGAATGGACAAGACGGACATGGCTGGAGGCGAAGGCACGACACGTGACGTTCGCTTCCTCTATGCGACCGAGCTCGACTCGAAGAAGGCGCGGGTCTTTCGAAACGAGGACAACGGCTGGTACTTGAAATGGAATTCGGGTGACATCGCCGCCGAAGCATCGAAGCTGGCCAGCAAGGAGGAGGAAAAGATCGCGCTCGTGAAATTCTACGGGCTTCGCATCGCCATCTTGGACTCCTATCCGAACGTTCTGTCCCTCAAAGAAGTCGATGCAGACTACGTCTACGTACCCTGGGTCAACATGGTCGTCTTGCTGGTCTTGCTCGTCTTCGTGATCTGGGCAGGCGTCAAGATTCGCCACGCATTCGGTAGCGCAAAAGCCAAGCTCAGCGGTAAGCCGCGCGCTTCATAGGTCGAAGCGCGCGCAGTAGCTCGCCAGCCGGGCTCGAACTTCATCTGCGCTGAGGCCGAACGCCTCTGGCGAATGAATGTGGATGTCCCGGGGCTTGCGGCTCTCGGCATCGAGCATCTTCTGCATCGCCGCGCGCGCCGGCTCGCCGAGCTCCATCCCGAGGTCCCGATACGCGCTCGCCATCGCGCTGATCGGATCGCGTCGCACATCGACGTGGCGCACGTGAGCGACTCGGCCGGCGGGCAGGCCATCAACGACCTCGAGAGCATGCTCGAGGGTTGGCGGAAGGTAGCTATTCAGCAGCTCCGGACCGAGGGCCTCGGCATGAACATCGTCGCTGAAGAGCGCCCGGGTGTACGCGTAGAGACTGCAAAGCGAGCTGAGGGTCGTTGCTGGATCGCGATGCGTGAACACGAAACGCGCATCGGGGAAGAGCTCGAGAATCGTCTCGACGAACACCGAGTGCGTCGGATCCTTGAGCGCGAAGCGCGTTCCGTGCGGTCGGTGGTAATGAACCAATTGCAGCTGCTGGCGATACTGCCCGTACGCGATGCGGGGGTCCTGCCCTTGCAGCCAGCTCACGTAACTGGGGACCCGGTACTGAACGTTGTACTGAAGCGTTCGGAAGACGTTCGTGAACAGCGCGACGCACTCCTCGGGCTCCTCTGCGCCCATGGGATGAATCGCCGCATAGTTCGGAGAGATGCTCTCCAGCTGCTCGAGCAAGCGCGCCAGCTGCACGGGGCGCTCGTCTTTGGTGCCCTTCGGAGGCGCGGGATACATGCTCTCCCAATACGGCATCGTCCGCGTGTCCGGATCTTGGGCGAGCAAGCGATGGACGAAAGTCGTACCCGTGCGCATCCAGCCGATCAGAAAGATCGGTGATGGGATCTCGGTGGCGAGGATCTCCGGTTTCTCGGCTAAGGCCTGCTCGACCAGCAGATGCTGCCCCGCCATGCGGAGGCAGTCCATTTGCGCGGCGATGCGGCCCGCGAAGCTGAGAGCGGCGTCTTCACGCAGCGACCGAAGCAGAGCATCGAGCGCCGCCAAGGTCTCAGGTCGTGGGTTGCCCACGCCCGGGTTTTGTCGCTTCGATTTCGCGAACCAGGCTTCCGCCGAAGGATTGCCCAAGCGCGGCAGGAGCCGGCCAACGCCGTTGATGGCCCGATACCAAAATGGCTGCGCGGCACGCGCTGTACTGAACTGCTCCGCCCGAAGGGGCTTGCTGCGCTCCTTGCCCATTCGATCGACACTATCCCTCGGGACGGCTCTACGCTACAAGCAAGCTCGTGCCTCCTCTCGAGCTCGCCGCCCTCTACCTCCTCGCCTTCGCCATGGTCGCGATCGGCATCCTCCACTTCGTTCGCCCGAAGCCTTTCGTTCGCATCGTCCCGAAGTACCTGCCGGCACCGCTAGCACTGGTCTACATCAGCGGATTCTTCGAGATCCTCGGTGGCCTCGGCCTGCTCATCCCCAGCACCCGAAGCTGGGCGGCCTGGGGCCTCATCGCGCTCTACATCGCGGTGTTCCCGGCGAACATCTACATGCTCACCGACAACATCTCGCTCGACCCGCGAAAGCCGATACCGCGCTGGGCGCTTTGGCTGCGATTGCCGTTTCAGCTCCTGTTCATCGCTTGGGCGTATTGGTTTACCGGCTGACTCGGCTAGACGAGTGACTCTGGCTCGAATCGCTCGATCCGTTTGAGGGCGCTTTGCGCGGCATGGTAGCCGCACATGCCGTGCACGCCGCCGCCTGGAGGAGTCGAAGCCGAGCAGATGAAGAGGCGCGGGTTGGGTGTCGTATACGGATCGAGCCGCGCCACCGGCCTGGTGAAGAGCTGGAAGATGTCCGCAACACCGCCGGTCACCGCACCGCCTACGAAGTTCGGGTTGTACTCCTGGAAGTCGCGGGTGTTCATGCTGTGCCGGGCGAGGATTCGCTCCTTGAAGCCCGGTGCGAATCGTTCGACCTGGTTCTCGATCGCTTCGGTCATGTCGACGGTCGACCCGCCCGGAACGTGGCAGTACGCGTAGCCGGTGTGCTTGCCCTCCGGAGCGCGGCTCGCATCGAGCTGACTCTGTTGGCAGAGGAGCACATAGGGCCGGCTTGGGTGCTCACCGCGAAACACCTTGGCCTCACCGTCGGCGATTTCCTCGAGGGTGCCACCAAGGTGCACTGTCGAGGCTTCCAAGCAGCTCGGATCCCGCCAAGGGATCGGACCGTCGAGCGCCCAATCGAGCTTGAAGGCACCGGGGCCGTAGCGATAGCGCCGAAGTCGCCGCAGGTAACCGCCAGGAAGAACGGGCTCCGCGATCGAGGCGAGTTGGTCGGGGCTCGTGTCGAAAAGGTAGACCCGGGCGTCGGGCAGATCGGCCGCGGTGGTGACACGAACGCCCGTGCGAATCTGCCCACCGAGCTGACGCAACAGATTTCCGAGCGCGCGGGGAATCGCCGCTGAGCCTCCGGCAGCGACCGGCCAGGGTTCGACGTGAGCCGCGATCGAGAAAATCAGCCCCAGCGCCGCGGTAAACATCTTACTCAGCGGGAGAATGCTGTGACCCGCACAGCCCGCGAAAAGCGCCCTGGCGCGCGACTGCTGGAAGCGCCAGGTTGCGAACGTGGTAGCTGGCCAGAGCGCCCGCAGACCGAAACGCGTGAAGCTCAGCGGATGCTCCGGCCAGCCGAGCGGCCCAAGCGCATCCGCGAAAAAGCCTTCGGGATTGCCGAGAAAGGGCGAAACCAAGTCTCGATAGCTGCTCGCATCCGCTCCGAGGCCGGCGCAGGTCTCCTCGACCGAGCGCCACATGATCACGGCGGGCTGATCGTCCAGCGGATGCGCGACCGAGGCCCGCGGCAGGATCCACTCGAGCCCGTGCTGCTCGAGCGGCAAGGAACGGAAGAACGGTGAGAGAATGCCGGTCGTATGCACGGCCGAGCAAACATCGTGCTGAAACCCTGGTAGGGTCAGCTCGGCGGTGCGCGTGCCTCCGCCGATCTCGTCCGCAGCTTCGAGCACGAGGACCGAGGCCCCAGCCTGCGCCAAGGCCAGCGCAGCGCTCAGACCGTTTGGCCCCGAGCCGACGACGACGGCGTCAAATGTCTCCCGATGCTCGCTCACGGCAAGAACATAGTCCCGCTCGCAGCGTAACCATCTCAAAAAAGGGTCGCACCGCGCCTTTTTCGGAGCGCTCGAGCGCTATTCGTAAGCCGTCGTGTTGGTCATCCGGATCTCGAAGGCCTCGTTGAGCTCGACCTTCTTGGATCCTTCGGGGCCGGTGACGCTGAGCTTGTCGGTGGCCTCGCCCGATGCCGCAGCATCCGATTCCAAGGCATTCAAGTTGAGGATGATCTCCCCATTCGCGTTGGCCCGCATTTGCTCGACGCCGATCGAGATCTCTTCATCCGGAAAGTCCACCGTCTGCGGAAGCGCGTTCTGCGTGACCACCACGCTGAGCTTGATCTCGTCGCCAACCCGCTCGACGAGCGTATAGGAATCGACCTGCTGTACCTTGAAACCGTAAAGCGTGAGCTCCTTCCGCGACTCCCATCGCGCTCCGAGGCCCACCGGCTCCGCCGGCAAGACGACGCGGGAAAGTGTACTGCGTGCGTTGACGATCATCATGAGAAGACGCACGGGGAGCTCGGGGCTCTTCGCCTTGTCGTTGAGCTCCGCGGACAAAGCGATACCGCGGTCGTTCATCTCGACCGTGCCACCCACGTCGTCGAGGATCTCTGCGCTCTGCTGAAGCTCGGCAGCGAGATCGGGGTCGAGGCCTTGCGGCACGGCGGCCTCAGCCTTGGTGATGTTGACCTCGAACTTCACGCCCTTGTCGGTGAGCATGGCGGGTCCGGAAACGATGTGAAGCCGCACGCCTGGCACGATGGAAAGCGCAGCCGCGTCGTCGGTCGTCGCCAGAGTCGCAATCGTGAAATCCATGTTGGACTTGGTCGTCGTACCCTCCGCGACCTTGTAGCGAAGCGGTGCCTTCGGCTCGGCGCCGGCGTCGAGAAGGAGCACCGGGTCCTGGCTGGCGTCGGCGGCGGTAGTCGAGTCCTTCTTACAGCTGCTGAGAACGAGCAGCGTTGATGCGAGAATCAAAATACGTGCGATGGTCTGCTTGATCATTGGCTCTCCTACCGGCGTTCGAATCCCGTCCGGTGCGGCCCACTTAGTCGCGAGGCTCGAGATGGTCAAGCCGTTGGTCGCCGTGACCAAGGCTGCAGCGAGCGGTCCTTAGCCGCCCTACCGCCGAGACTGTGTTATGAGCGATTCAAGAGGTGGAAATCGGTGAGCACGAGCCGTAAAGACAGCTGGGCACCGCGGGCCACGCGCTGGGTCATTCCTGCGCTGCTACTCCTCTGTGCGTTCGGATTCGCCCGATTCTACGCGCAGTTCTACCCCATCGGGGAATGGCTGTTTTGGCGCTACGCCTCGTACTGGGTGGCATGCCTGTTCTGGAGCGCGGGCTGCTTGAGCGCAGGCTATGCGCTGGTCCGTCGACTGCGCGGGACGCCCCTTCCGTTCGCGGAAACGCTCTGCGTCAGCTTTGCGGCGGGTGTGGTGCTCTTCTACCTCGCGATCAATGCCCTAGGCAGCATCAATGGCCTTCATGCATCGGTGTTCTTCGCCCTCCCATTGGTGATGATCGCGATCGGTGCGGGTCCGCTATGGCGACTTTGCCGACGATACGCGCGCCACGTTCGTTATCGATCTTCGGGGCGTCGGCGCCCGTCGGTTCTGCACCTCGCCATCTGGGCATTCGGCATTGCAGTTCTCGCGATGATCTATTTCCAAATGCTCACGCCCGAGAACGTTCAGTTCGATGCCCGCTGGAAGCACCTGGCGCTCGCCGAGCAGTATGCGCACCGAGGATTCATCCCGCGGTTCGGAGAGGGTTGGACGGTCGCTACGAATCCGCATTTGGCGAGCATCCTCTTCACCTGGGCATTCCTGCTGCCAGGAGGCGTGCTCTTCGACCAGGTGGAGCTGGCAGCGCACATGGAGCTCACCTGTTTCATCTGGACTCTGGCCACCATCCCGCCGGCCGTGCGCCTTCTCGTGCCAGGCGCCCGCGCAAGGGCCTCCTGGGTGGCACGGCTCCTCTTTCCCGGCGTGCTGCTGTACGACTCCTCGCTGGCAGCCGGCGCAGACCATATCGCCGCGCTCTTCGCGCTGCCGATCTTCATTCTGATGCTCCGCTCGATCCCCGGCTTGCAGCCCGGCCGCCTCGCGCTGCTCGCGTTGCTCATGGCCGGTGCGGCGATGCCGAAGCTCACCGCCGGTATGATGCTGGTCCCAGGCCCGGCACTGGTCATCGCAAGCGTGTTCATCTGGCGGGCCGCCCGCGAAAGACGCCTCTCTTGGACCGGACCGGCCGCGGCCGTCGCTGTCGCCCTCGGCGCAACGGCGTTCTTCTGGCTACGCAACTGGATTTGGTACGGGGACCCGCTCTATCCGTCGCTGCATGAGTATCTGACGCTACGTCCCTGGTCTCAAGACGCCGCCACGCTATTCGAGTTTGGCTACAAGGAATATCAATTTTGGAGACCCAGCCGGGATTGGGAAGGCGTCAAAGAAACGCTCAGCGCCCTCGCGACGTTTTCATTCATTCCGCACGACTACGGTCGCTACCACGGTGCCGTTCCCGTATTCGGCTCGCTTTACACGCTTCTGCTCGTAGCCCTCCCTTTTCTTCGGCGGACTCGGCGCATCTGGCTTCTCGTGATCTTGACTCAGCTCGCAATCTTCACCTGGTTCTGGGTTCATCACCAAGATCGGTACCTGCAAACGCTGATGCCTTGGATGGCTGCGGTCACTGCGGCGCTCATGATTCGAATATGGCGCACCGGTTGGGGGTCCAAGTTGGCCCTCAGCGCGCTCGTCGCCACACAAGTCCTCGTCGGAAGTGACGTGTATTTCGTGCAGACGCACGCGATGATTCGCTCCCCCATCAAGAAGGTGAACGACCTCCTTTCCGCCGGCTATGAGAAGCGATACGAGCAGCGTCTCGACGTCTTCAAATCGTGGACGAGGGCGCGTGACGCCATTCCCGAAGACGCACACGTATTGCTGCACGACAACCACGTCCACCTCGGCCTATCTCGCGCTA
>DASRZF010000167.1:0-2031 GCA_035686645.1 Polyangiales bacterium | reverse complement strand
TGCAGACGGCACCCTCGGTGGGGCCTGGAGTTGCAAAAGCCCTGATCGTCGACCTGCCCGAGCTCGGCGCTCTGGGGCGGCGACAGATCACATCGCTCGTGGGTCTGGCGGCGTTCGCGAAGGACAGCGGGAAAAAGAGCGGATACCGCAGGATCCGCGCGGGGCGCGCAGCACCTCGCACCGCGTTGTACCTCGCGGCGATGAACGGGGCGCGCTTCAACCCGGTGCTGAAGCCAATGTACGAACGAATGATCGCTGCGGGAAAACCGCCCAAGGTCGCCTTCATCGCCCTCGCCAGGCAGCTTGTGACCATCCTCAATGCGATGATTCGAGATCGGAATGACTGGCAGCAGGTTACGAACTAGAAAGAAACTGAATCAGGGTTGCTTGTTAGACGGCGGACTCCGGAGCTCGACAGCGTGCGAGAGACCCGCCCAGTGAACCGCCCCGGCTTCTCCGGAGGCTCGTTTAGTTGAGTCCGACCTCCGTGGGCGGGCTTTCATGCCTTGCGTAGTACATCGCCTCGAACTCCGCCGGGGGTATGTCCCCGATCGGTTCGAGAAGGCGTTGGTTGTTGAACCAGTCGACCCATTCGAGCGTTGCGAACTCAACCTCCTCGAAGCTTCGCCAGGGGCCATTGGGCCAGATCACTTCGGCTTTGAAGAGGCCAAAGATCGTCTCGGCCAGGGCGTTGTCATACGAGTCGCCGACGCTGCCCACCGAGGGTTCGATGCCCGCCTCGGCCAATCTCTCCGTGTAGCAGATCGAGAGATACTGAACGCCGCGGTCGCTGTGATGGATCAGCTTCTCTTTCTCGGGTCGTGCGTGAAGCGCCTGCTCCAAAGCATCGAGAGCGAGATCGCTTCGTAGCGACCTCGATACGCGCCAGCCCACGATCCGGCGCGAGAAGACATCGGTCACGAACGCGACATAGACGAAGCCCGCCCAGGTCGCGACGTACGTGATGTCGGCGACCCAAAGCTGGTTGGGTCGTTCGGCCGTGAAGTTGCGCTGGACGAGATCCACCGGCCGCTGCGCTTCTTCATCGACGATCGTGGTCGTCTTGTACTGCTTGCCGCGAACAACACCACGAAGCTCCATATGCCGCATCAGCCGGACCACAGTGCACCGAGCCACACTGAAGCCTTCTCGCTTCATCTGCAGCCAGGTCTTACGGGCTCCGTAGACCGAACGGTTCTCCTTCCAGATCCGCTCGATCTCGAGGCGCAGCTCTGCATCGCGAACCCATCGTTCAGGCAGCCGACTGGGATCAGCTTGTCTGGCCTTCTGTTCGTGATAGGTCGACGGGGCGATCGGCAGGACTCTGCAGATCGGCTCGACCCCGTACTCCTCTCGGTAGTCGTCGATGAACTCCACCATCATCTGGGTCGGCGGTCGAGCTCCGCCTGTGCGAAATAGGCGGACGCCTTGCGAAGAATCTCGTTCGCTCGGCGAAGTTCTCGATTCTCTTTCTCGAGATCCTTCATCCGAGCCCGTTCATCGCTTGTGACACCGGCTCGAGAACCGGAATCAACCTGCACCCTCCGCACCCAGGTGCGGAGGGCCTCAGGCGAACAGCCGATCTTCTCGGCGATCGAGCGGATCGCTTCCCATTCTGAGCCGTAGTCGGCTCGATGATCCGAAACCATCCGGACCGCTCGCTCACGCACCTCCTGTGAGAACTTGTTTCTTCGTGCCATGGCTCCATCCTCTCAAGAAATGGAGCCTCCGGCAAACCCGGGGCGGTTCAGTAGAGGTCCCGGCGTTGGGGATTGGGTCGAAGGTCCACCGGTGACGTCCAGCGGTTCGTTGTCTTGAGCCCAGCTTCGGTCAGGCAACTGGCGTGGATGCTGAGGTGGGCTCGGTCGACGTCCTCCGCGTTGATGCGGATGGAATAGAAACCGTTTCCGTCCGATAGTGCGCGCCCAACGATTAGCCAGGGTTCGTGATTACTTCCCACCGCTGAGACCTCAACTGAGGCACTTGTGATGGGGACGCCCGTGAGCTTACTGAATACATGGCCTTCGACAA
>DASRZF010000166.1:0-3936 GCA_035686645.1 Polyangiales bacterium | reverse complement strand
TTCAGTCCGCAGAGCTTCGCAGTGACCGACAGATCCCGTATCTCGCAGAGGTCGGCGCAGGTGCAAGCGGCGGCATCAACATGGAGCTGTCCTACGGCACCTACGACTCATGGCTGGAGTCCTTGTTGTCGAACGTATGGGTTCCGCTGACAGGCGGTGCTCGGCAGCAACTCGGCAGCACCGTCATCACGAATCCGGCTGGGACTATCGCTGCGACGGGTATCCATCTCGGCGTTGTGGTCGGGCAGTATATCCGCCTCGATACGTGCGAGGACCCCGCAAATGACGGATTCTACCTCGTCACTACCGTCGGCACGGACACGATCACCGTGACTCCGTCTCCGCCCACGACAAACATAGCTGATACGACGGTCTTCGTCAGCGCAGACCATCTCGAAAATGGCGTCACGGAGAAGTCGTTCTCGATCGAGCGGGAGTTCGCATTCGGTGTCTCGCCAGCCGTAACCAAGCGCTTTACGATGTTCAACGGCATGGAGGTTCAAGCGTTGTCGCTGAATCTCACCGAGGGCGCGATCATCGGCGGCGGCTTCACCTTTCTCGGCAAGGAGGGCACGGTAGCAACGGCAACGGGCGCAGGGACGCCGGTGGCTGCAACGACAACGGACCCGATCAACGCGACGAGCAATGTGGGTACGATCAGCGACACCTACGGGCTGGCGACTCGCGCCACGCTCTCGACTGCGTTGCAGAGTCTCACGTTCAACATCGACGGGTCGCTGCGGCAGCGCCGAGCGATAGCGAACCGGACCGCGTGCGGCATCGGCGCAGGCCGCTTCCAAGTCACCGGCAGCGTCAACGCCTACTTCGAGGATGGTGCGCTCTTCGAGAAGTATATCCTGCACACCGCGACCTCGCTCTCGGCCAACATCCACGACGGGGCAACTGGCGCGAGCGCAGCCGCAACGCTGGCGAATCGCATCGCCGGGAACACGTACATCATCACGTTCAACCGGGTGCAATTCGCGCAGTCACCGGGACCGAGTGCCGGGGCGACTGATGCCGACGTGTTCACCAACCTGAACTTCCAGGGCATCTACGATTCAGAGACAGGCTGCACCGTTCAGATCGACCGATTCCCCGCCATCGCATAAGCGGTAGCGCAGCACGCAGACAGGAGCCGAGATGACGAAAGCAAAAGCAAAGGGAACGAACCTTTTCAAGCTGCTGGAAACAGACCCGGACTTAGAGGCGGAGGGAGTGTGGTGCGCTTACCCTGGAACGCAAAGCCGGTTCAAGGTCCGATCCCTGGAAGGGTCAGACGCCGAGAAGTATCGGCAAAAGCTGATCCAGGAACGAGTGGAAGAAATCCGCGAAGGCGGAGAGTCGCAGCGGGTTGCACTGACGGACATCGCACAGTCCGTTCTATCCGATGTACTCGTAGCCGATTGGGACGGAGTTCTCGGGGACGACGACGAGCCGTTGCCGTTTTCCATCGAGAACTGTCGCCTACTGCTCGCTCGGGTCAGGCCGGTCCGCTCCTGGCTAGAGCGTCAATGCGCGTCAACGGAAACATACCTGCTTCGGAAGGATGTGGTAGGCTCGGGAAACTGATTGCGGCCCTGCGCTGGAGCTGGCGTTGGGCCGCAAAAGCCGGATGGTTTGAACGGCTAAGGAAGGAGGGGATTACGGTGAAGGCAACACTCGATCAGCCTTCGCTCGGGTTCCCTGAAGCGTACTACTGGGATCGGTATTGCCAGTTGTCCGCTTACCGGAGCGGCGAGCTTCAGCCGCAACCGATTTCAATCCCAGACATCGCCGCGTATTGCGACTTGTTAGGGATTACGGCTCCGTCCATTCGCGAGAACATGCTCGACGCGGTGACGATCCTGGAGGCCGAGTCGCGCCGCCTGCGAACGGAGGATAACGAGGCGAGCAATGCCTGAGATCAAAGTCAAACTTACCTCCGAAGGCTATGCGAAGGTTGCGCGTGAAGTCGACAAGGTAGACCAGAAAACAGAGAAGGCGACAAAGTCGTCTGCGGGATACACCAAGGCGCTGATCGCTATCGGCGCAGCGACGGTTGGAATCGTCGCAATCCGCCGCTCGTTGGAAGACGTAATCCGAACGGGCGCGGCCTTCCAAGATTCGATGACGAAGTCGCTCGCCATCATGGGCGACCTGACCTCGACGCTTGAGAACGATCTCACGAACGCAGCGCGGAAGGCGGGCAAGGAGTCCGTCTTCTCCGCGAACCAGGCCGCAGACGCCTACTTCTTCTTGGCCTCGGCTGGACTCTCGGCGGAGCAGTCAATCGCCGCGTTGCCCATCGTGCTCGCGACGGCGACGGCTGGTGCATTCGATCTAGCGACGGCTACGGACCTCCTGACGGATGCGCAATCCGCCCTCGGTTTATCGTCGAAAGACGCAGCCGAGAACATGGAGAACATGGCCCGCGTCGCCGACGTATTGGTGAAGGCCAACACGCTAGCCAACGCAACGGTGAGGCAGTTCTCGGAAGCGCTGACGACGAAGGCGGGGACCGCGCTCCGTATCGTGAACAAGAGCGTTGAGGAGGGCACGGCGGTACTGGCAGCATTCGCCGATCAAGGCATCAAGGGTGCTCTCGCCGGGGACGCTCTCAACATCGTCCTCCGCGACCTTTCGAACGCGGCACTGAGCGCACCGAAGGCATTCGAGCGCCTCGGAATCGAGGTATTCGATTCGGCTGGGAAGATGCGGCACATGGCCGACATCCTCGCGGACCTGGAGGGGGCATTAGAGGGCGCGTCGGACGAGCAGACGCGGATTACCCTAAAGCAGTTGAAGTTCCAGGATCGCTCCGTGTCGTACCTGCTCGCGCTTGTCGGTATGAGCGACAAGATCCGCGACATGGACGCATCGCTGCAAGCCGCAGGCGGGACCGTAGAGAAGATTTCCGAGAAGCAGATGCGGTCGCTGGTGAACCAAACGAAGCTCGTCACCGGCAGAATAGAAGACCTCAAGATAGAGATTTTCCAGCAGCTCGAACCGGCGCTTGCTGCCGCTGTGAAATCCACGAAGGAATGGCTCGACGCGAACGACGAAATGATAAAGGCCGACATCATCGGCTTCGTCGGTAACGCTGCCGATGCGTGGCGCGACATGGGCGACGTTCTCGGCGCAGTGAAGGATGATTTTCGAGATATTGTTGGCCTCGTCAAGGACATCCCCGAAGCCTTCTGGCAACTCGGAGCGCCGTTGCTCCTATTCGCGGCAGGGCGACCGGTACTCGGCACACTTGCTGTAGGGGCGCAAGTGGTTAGACCTGTGGCGCGAAGTTTCACGGCTTCCAGGGATGAAGCATTCGCCCGTGCAGAGATAGAGCGGCAGGAGAAGTTCACCGGCGGTGCTCTCTCAAGCGAGGAGATCAACAGAATCCTTGCTGGGGCACATGCTGCACGACGGCAGGCCGAAGACAATGCTGCATCTGAGTCGGGCGGGAATCAACGCTTTGCTGCTGGGGGTGCGCTGCAATCTCAGATCCTCAAGGCGCTCGATACAAAAGATTCCGGGGGGCTCAATACGCTCAAAGCCTTCAGCGGGGATCTCGGACTCGTCGAGGATGCGTTCGGGAATGTAGTCGGCGCAATGTCATTGGCAGAGCCGGTATTCCAGAATGCAAGCGCGGCATTCGGTGAAATCACGAAGACCGCAGGCGCAGCATCGAAAGTAGTAAAGGGCGCTGGGGATTCCGCCGAAATGTCTGCGGCACAGTGGACGAAGAATGCCGGGGCGCTGTTCCTCGTGGAGCAGAAGATCAGTGACAATCAGAAGGCGTTGGACGATTGGCGAGAATCGCAGATCAGGGCGATTGATTCTATGATCGCTATGGGCGCGGAAGCCAATGCGATCCGGCTCAATGTCCGCCCGTATCAAGCTCTCGGGGACGAGATCGAACGCATCGAACGACTCGCCACGATGTTCCCCGACCTATTG
>DASRZF010000165.1:0-30385 GCA_035686645.1 Polyangiales bacterium | reverse complement strand
GCGTTCGACATCGCGTATCGCCTCACCGACGGCTTGCCGATGTACGAAGGGCAAGCGCTCGTGCAGTCGACCTGCGGCGACGGAGCGTTCTGCCATTCGCCCGCTGCGACCGGTACCGAAAGGATTGGCGTTCCGGCAGGTTTGAATTTCGACGTGAACCTGGCCTGCATCGACGATTCGCTTGACCCCTCTTGTTCTCAACCGATCGCCAGTTGCGAAAGCGGTCAAACCAGCACGCCGTATTGTAGCCGTCTCTCGCGGCTGCAGAGCAATGTGAACACGGTCAATGACTGGGCGGAAGGGATGATTCAAGAGATCCGCGCCGGGTCGATGCCGCCCGGCGCTGCGGGTGAAAGCGTTCGAAACAACACGCCATGGATTCGGAAATCCGATGGCTCGGAGCTACCTTCGATCGGAACCAAAGAAGCCGAGGAGATCATCCGCAATTGGCTCGCATGTGAAGCGCCGGTCGTTGCACGAACGGAGATTCCACCGAGCGCGGAGCTCGAGCTCACGGCCTGTGCTTCGGTCGACGACGAAATCTGCATTTACAACGGCCCCGAGGGAGATCTGCCCGATCCAGCCTGGAGCGATATCTACTGGAGCATCATGTTCCAGAGCTGTGTGATCTGCCACGGCCCGGCCAACAGCAACGTCGACCAGAACCCCGACAATCCCATAGGCGGCGCGATTCCTGGGGGCGCAAGCCCCGCGGGTCTGGCGGCATTGAACCTCACCGGCGCGGATACGACGAACACCGCGAGTTGGCCCAGCGAATCCTGGTCAGCAGTGGTCGACGCATTGGCAGCTGACCCTGGCGCATGCGCGGGGCAGGGCACGCTCGTCATACCGGACGATTCTCCCGGCTCGATAATGATTCAGAAGATGCGGGGCGTTCAGACCTGCGGCGATCGGATGCCGCTCGGCGGCTCGATCAGCGAAAGCCTCATTCAAGTCGTCGAAGAGTGGATCGCGCTCGGCGCGCCCAACGACTAGTGACACGCGCCTGCCTCACAGCATTGCTCTGTTCCGTCCTCTCCATCGCAGGATGCAAGAGCGTCCCCGCATGTCCTGTTCAGGCGAGGACCGACGCGGCAAAGGCGCTCGAAGATCATGCGCAGCGGCAAGCAGGGTGGAGATCGATCAAGGCCGAAGCCAGGGTGACGCAGTGGGGCCGCAACGGTCGCGTTCGCGGTACGGTGCTAATGTTTCTCGAACGCCCAAGCCGGGTACGATTCGATGTGATGACGCCGGTCGGACCTGCTGCGGTTCTAACGAGCGATGGCGAGAGCTTTCAACTGAGCGATCTCCGCGCGGGGACTTTTCTCCATGGCCCGACTTGTCCGCAGAACATCGCGCGACTGCTCGGAATCTCGGTCGAAGCCGAGAACGTTCTTCTGCTTCTCACGGGCGACACGCCCCTGATCGAAGCGGAGGAGCAGTCGATGGAATGCCGGGACGGGCGCTACCTCGTCACCCTCGTCGCCGCGGATGGGTCTACGCAAGAGCTAGCGTTTTCCATAGACGAGTCGGATCGTGCAAAGGCGCCCGGGGAGCAACGATTGACGCTCCGCCGCTCCACGGAGCGAGGTCCTGACGGCAAGACGCGCTGGACAGCGACCTACGACGAACACATCGAGATCGACGGTCATTCGTTTCCGACGAATGTGCGGTTCACCGACGAGGTCAACGACGCGGACACGTCGGTTCGCGTGAAATCGATATTCGTCGACCCGGAGGTTCCGGCAGACGCATTTCAGCAGGCTCCAGGGCCGGGCATGTCGATTGAATTCGCCCCTTGCTCATGAAAAGCCGAGCATCGGCTCGGTGGTGCTAAGGTAGCGCCGCATGTCAGAACCGCTGCTCAGTCTGCGCCATCTGATCACGTCGTTCGAGACCGACGAAGGCTATTTGAGAGCCGTCGATGACGTCTCGTTCGATGTTTTCGAAGGCCGCACGCTCGGTATCGTAGGGGAGAGCGGTTGCGGAAAGAGCGTGACGTCCTTGTCGATCATGCGCTTGATTCCGAGTCCGCCTGGCTTCATCGAAGGAGGCGAAGCTCTGTTCGACGGACGAGATCTCATGCAGATATCCGAGTCCGAGATGCGCAGGCTCCGAGGCAACGAGATTTCGATGATTTTCCAAGAGCCTATGACCTCGCTCAATCCCGTCTACACGGTTGGCTCGCAGATCGTCGAAGCGATTCGCCTGCATCGAAAGATGACTCGGCGCGAAGCGAAGGCGCGCGCGATCGAGCTCTTGGACTTGGTCGGGATCCCCGCTCCGGCCGAGCGGGTCGACTCCTATCCGCACACGCTTTCGGGAGGTATGCGTCAACGCGCGATGATCGCGATGGCGCTTGCTTGTGAGCCGCGTCTGTTGATCGCGGACGAGCCTACCACCGCGCTCGACGTCACGATTCAGGCTCAGATCCTGGACCTGCTTCGGTCGCTGCAGCAGCGGCTAGGGATGAGCATCATCTTCATCAGTCATGACCTCGGCGTGATGGCAGAATTCGCCCAGGATATTGCGGTCATGTACGCGGGGCGGATCGTGGAGCGCGCAAGCACCAACGAACTGTTCCGAAATCCGCGACACCCGTACACACGAGGTTTGCTTCGGAGTTTGCCCAGCGCTCGCAATCGTGGCCAGCGGTTGCCGACCATTCGTGGCATCGTGCCAGACTTGGGCAATCTGCCGAGGGGTTGTCGGTTTCAAGACCGCTGCGACCTCGTGAGCGAGGTATGCCGCAGCGAAGAACCGGGCTTGCAGCAGCTCGAGCAGAGCGAGGTCGCCTGCTTTCATGCGGAGGTCTCTGCGTGAGCGAGCAAACGATCGTACGTGCAGAGTCACTTCGGAAGTACTTTCGTGGTCCGTCCCGCGGCATCGGGCGTGGGCATGCCGAGCTTCGCGCGGTCGATGGCGTGAGCCTGGAAGTGATGCGAGGGGAGACGTTGGGCCTAGTTGGCGAGTCGGGGTGCGGCAAGAGCACCCTGGGACGTCTGCTTCTTCGGCTCTATGAGCCGACGTCGGGACGAATCTATTTCGAAGGCCAAGACATCACCGAGCTGTCGCAGTCAGCGTTGCGACCCTTCCGCAGAAAGATGCAGATCATCTTTCAAGATCCATACAGCTCGCTGAATCCAAGGATGACCGTACGGGCCGCTCTCGCAGAAGCGCTGAGAGTCCATGGGATCGTCCGCTCGGGGTTGGAAGAGGAGCAACGGATCGCGGCATTGCTCGAACGCGTCGGTTTGCGCCCCGAGCAGATGCGCCGATACCCACACGAGTTCTCAGGGGGCCAACGTCAGCGAATTGGCATCGCGCGCGCGCTCGCCGTTTCGCCGAGCTTCATCGTGGCGGATGAGCCGGTTAGCGCCCTGGACGTTTCGATTCAGGCCCAGATCGTCAACCTGCTCAGCGACCTCCAGGTCGAGCTTGGGCTCAGTTTTCTCTTCATTGCACACGATCTGCACGTGGTGGAGCACGTGAGTCGACGCGTTGCGGTGATGTACCTCGGTCGGATCGTGGAACTTGCCCGCTCCGAGCAGATCTACTCCAGCCCCCGTCACCCCTATACCGAGGCGCTGCTCAGCGCCGCGCCCGAACCTGACCCAGGTGCGCGCAAGCGACGGCTCTTGCTCGAGGGCGACGTGCCGAGCCCGCTCGATCCCCCGTCCGGCTGCGCATTTCACCCGCGCTGTCCCATTTCCGAAAAAGGTCTTTGCGATCGAGAGGTTCCGGCGCTTCGGAGCCTTGCTGAGGGGCATGCCGCGGCCTGCCATCTCGCCCGATAGCGGTTGCGGGATTTACGCCAACTGGGGTAACTAGGTCCGATGCCCGAATCGGCCGATGAGCTCGAGATCGAGCGCTATTATCAGAGCTTCTCGGCTGGGTCCACGCTCTACTACGCGGGCGCGCCGGCATCCGAGCTCTACTTGATCCGCGAGGGCCGGGTGCAGCTGATCAAGCGGGCGCGCGGGGTCGAGCGGAGCGTCGGGCTTTTTGGCTCGCAGGAGATCGTCGGCGAGGAAGCCCTCCTGCCCGGGGCCCATCGCAATGCGACGGCCCGGGCGATCGAACCTGTGACCGCCTTGGTGATCGAGAGCGATACGTTCCGGGCGTTGGCCCGCAGGCGGCCCGATGTGGGCGATAGTGTGATGCAGCAACTCGCCCGGCGTCTGCAGAGAGCAGAGGAGCAGATCGAGAACTTCTTGCTGCCCGACCCTACGATCCGGGTGCTGAACAGCCTCCTTCGCGCAGCCGAGAGCGACACCGCCGGGCCGCTCGAGCTTTCTCCTCTCGAATTATCCACCCGAACTGCATTGGAGCTCGATCAAGTCAAGGCGGTGGTGGGTCAGCTAAAAGACCGTGGATACCTCAGCCTAGGTGATCAGACGATCACCATCTCCGACCCCTCGGCGTTGCGGCAACTGCACGATTTGCTCGCGCTCAAAGAGGATGTGCGCCACGGATTGAGCTGTCGGTAATCCGACACCCCTTCTTGACCCCGGTCGCGCCACTCAGTAGACCTTCCAAGTGCTTCGAATTTGGGGACTAGTTTGCCTGGCTTGCCTGGCCCTGGCATGTGCGACGACTTCCGCGTCGGGAACTCCGAGCGGCGAGCGCTCGTTTCGAGAGTTCCAGCTCGCAGCAAGCCTTCGGGATGAAGGACAGACGGCCAGTGCCATCGAGCATCTGCGCATGGCGTTGGAGCTCGATTCCAGCAATGCCGAGGCCCATCTGCTGCTCGGGTTCATCCAGATGGAGCGCCGGGACTATGAAAATGCGGAGCAGCATCTGAATGCTGGGATCAAGCTTCTCGAGAAGCAGAAGCGGGGCGGCTCCACGCTCGCTGAAGCGCGCAACATCTACGGGCTCTGTCTGATGGAGTTGGATCGTCCCGACGATGCGATCGTCGTGCTTCGGCAGTCCGCCGAGGATGAACTGAACACAGCACCACACCTTGCATGGGGCAACCTCGGACTGGCACAATTGAACGCGGGGGAATATCAGGAAGCGGTGACCTCGACGATGGAAGCGGTCCGGATACAGCCGAGGTTCTGCGTGGGCTACTTCACGATGGCGCAAGCACTTTGGCACTTGCAACAGCTCAAGGATGCCGAGCGAGCTCTCGTGAGCGCCCTTCAGGCTGATCCTTCTTGTGCCAAGAGCCCCCAGCTTCAAGGCGCTTGGCGTCTACGCGGCGAGGTGCGCGCGCGACTTGGTCATCGGCAAGATGCAGTCGCAGACCTCGAGCGCTGTGTGGAGCTCGACCCCTATTCCAACGATGGTCGCATGTGCCAAACGATTCTCGAGGACTCGCGATGATGCGCGAATCGATTGGTGACTACTTGAAGACCGAGCGCGAAACGCGTCGGTTGTCGCTGGAAGAGGTTTCGAGCACGACGCGGATTCCCCGAAAGACGCTCGAATCACTCGAACACGATCGTTTCGAAGATCTGCCTAGCGGCGTTTTCGTACGTGGCTTCATCAAGGCTTACGCATCGGCCGTTCACATCGATGCTGACGAGGTTCTCGAGAGATTCGACCGACAGCGGCCGAAGACCTTGCCCCCGGCTCCCCTTGCGACGGTCGATAGCCGCAGAGGCTATGGAGCGGTGGTACTTGCCGTCGTGACAGCGGCGCTTTTTGCGATCATCGTGGCGACTTTCGTCCTGGTCAGGCGGGCGCCTGCACAGAAGGATCCGATTGAGCTATCCTCTGCCCTGCCGTGCCAAGTCGAAGCCGCCAGAGCCGAGCGCTCCTCCTGCGATCCATCGACTATCGCGACTCGGACCGAATCGTCACTCTCCTGACCGAGGACTACGGCAAGATTTCTGCGCTCGCGCGGGGCGCTAGAAAGAGCCAGCGGCGCTTCGGCGGCGCACTGCAACCCTACGTGTTGATGAACGCGCACTTCCGTCCCGGCCGCGGTGAGCTCGCACACTTGGAGCAGGTTTCCGTCGACCGATCGTTTCACGAGATCCTTCGGAGTCTGGAGGCGATTGGATCCGCAGGTGCTGCGATGGCGGTCATTCGGGAGCGCGTACCCGACCACGAGCCCGAGCCTGCCGTCTTCGATGCAGCGGTACGCTTTCTCGCAGCTCTGAACGAAAGAGCGCCGGCGAAGGAGGCTCTACTGTGCCTTCAGATCAGGGTCCTCACGATTCTCGGATTTGCGCCGACGCTCGACCGCTGTGTTCATTGCGGTAAGGTTCCTGCCGTCGGCCGCGCGGCCTCCTTCGATGCGGCGC
The DNA here is from genome assembly GCA_035686645.1 of Polyangiales bacterium. Lineage (GTDB taxonomy): Bacteria > Myxococcota_A > Polyangia > Polyangiales > Houyiibacteriaceae > SG8-38. The sequence continues at coordinate 24,128 of DASRZF010000165.1, read as the reverse complement.
GGGGTGGGATCGTATGCCGGGCGTGCGGAGGAGGCCGTTTGATTCTCTCGGCTGGCGCTCTACGGCGCTGGGTCCTGATTCAGTCGACAAACGAGCTTCCCGAGCAGCCTTGGCCCGAACGCGAGCGGCAAGAGCTCGACGACGCGCTCGGAGAGCTTGATGCAATCCATGCGACCGTGACGGTTCGCGAGCGCACGGCAATGGCGTCGGGCAGCTGGGAAGGCAGAACCCCGTGAGTGACGCACCCGAGCCGGTGGAGCTTCGCGCGCCTCGCGGAGCACGAGTGATGGAGATCGACTGGGCCGACGGGCATCAGAGTGTGTATCCGCATGAGCTCTTGAGGGGCTTCTGCCCATGCGCGCACTGCCAGGGACACGAGGGACCCATCCAATTCGTCGAAGGGGGTGACTTCGAGCTCAGCGACGTTCAACCCGTCGGCAATTACGCCATTCGACTGGTGTGGCGCGATGGTCACCAGACGGGAATCTACAGTCATCGCTTCCTGCGAAGCCTGTGCGCATGTTCATCCTGCGCGCCGGATGCTCCGAAATCGCGTTCGTTTTGGCGTGAATAGGGCGGGTCCCCCCTACTTTGTCTCTGTTACCCTGTACACGGGGGGTACGAGTGGTTCTTCACGCTCTAATCGTCGACGACAGCAGCGCCGTGCGCGCATTTGTTCGCGCCTCATTGGAGGATGCGGATTTCGCCCGGGTCGAAGAGGCCGCGACCGGCTTCGAGGCGCTACGGCTGCTGGCGTCCAATGCGTTCGATGTGGTCATCGTCGACGTCAACATGCCCGACATCAACGGGCTCGAGCTCTTGGCCTTCATGAAGAAGAGCCCTCGGCAGCAAGGGGCCCGGAAGATTTTAATCAGTACCCAGGTCGAAGGGCGGGATGCCCGCCGGGGCACGGAGCTTGGAGCGGACGCCTTCCTCGAGAAACCGTTCGAGGTGGATGAGCTTCGAGAGTTGATCCGAGGTTTGTTGTCCACCGCTGCAGGGGGAGCCGGGTGAGCGATCCCCGCGACAACGTTCAACAAGAGTTCCTGGCAGAGGCTCAGGAGCTCGTCGAAGCATTGTCGCGAGACCTCTTGCTGCTCGACGAGGCGCACCATCGTGGTGAACGTATCAATCCTGCCCTGATCAACGAGATCTTCAGAAGCGTGCACACGCTCAAGGGCATCGCCGGGATGTTCGGGTACAAGCACGTTGGCGCCGTCGCGCATGCGCTCGAGGACTTGCTGGATGATTTGCGTCTCGGCCGGACTCCCGTGGCGCAGCAGCTCCTAGACGTGCTCTTCGATTCGGTGGAACGTTTTCAGAGACTTCTTGGGCTCGAGGACCCACAGTCTCCCGAAGAAGGGCCTGCGGTCCAGGCTTACATTGCAGCCATTCGGTCGATCGGGATGATGCCCTCTGATGAGGAGGGCGACCTACTCGAAAGGTACGCGCTCGATCCAGCCGTGCTTTCCGTTCTCACCGAGTACGAAGAACACCGGCTTCGCGCGTGCATTCGCGAAGGCCTTCGACTCTACCGCCTTCGCGCCGCGTTCGACTTGACTGCCATTGATGACTCGATTGAGACCCTCCGCGAAGTCGCGCGGGATGATGCAGAGATCATCACCTATCTGCCCAGCATGGAGGGCGGAAACAACGAGACCATCGAGTTGGTAGTCCTGCTTGCGAGTCGAGTCCCCGAGCAGGAGCTGAAGAATCATTTCGAAGGGCGATACGGAACGATCGACGCGATCCCGGAGCAAACCCACCTTCCCACGCTACCCCCGCATCTCACGTCGATGCCGCCCTCCATGGCTACAAGCATCGGGCCACGCCAGGACGAAGATGCGAGTCAGGCGTCGCTGCGCTCCGTGGCTAATTCAGTTCGCGTGGACATTCGCAAGCTGGATCACTTGATGAATGTCGTTGGGGAGCTTGCATTGGTTCGTAGCGCGATCGGTCGGGTCGTCGATGAGCTCAAGCGCGAATCGCTGGACAGGCAATCGGCGATGAGCTTGGACCGCATCGGTCGCGGATTCGAACGCCAGCTGGCTGAGCTTCGTTCGGGAATACTCGACGTCCGAATGGTTCCGCTGGGCCAGGTCTTCAACAAGCTTGCTCGCATCGTCCGACAGGCCGCCCGCGAACAAAACAAGCAGGTGCGACTCGTGGTGACAGGTGCGAACACCGAGGTCGACAAGCTGATCGTCGAGGAGCTGACCGATCCACTGATGCACTTGGTTAGAAACGCCATCGATCATGGGATCGAGTCGTCTGAGGGACGCGGTCGTGTATCCAAGAGGTCCGAGGGTACGCTAGCGCTCAACGCGTATCACAAGGGCAGCAACGTCGTCATAGAGGTCGAAGACGATGGAAACGGCATGAATCCGCACAAGCTTCGCGAGACCGCAATCGCGCGAGGTCTGCTGAGCCCTGACCTAGGCCAGGAACTGACGCGTCAGGACATGCTGAACCTGGTCTTCCTTCCGGGACTCAGCACAAACTCTGAAGTCACCGACATGTCGGGCAGGGGCGTCGGCATGGACGTGGTGAAGACGAACATTCTTCGCCTAGGCGGAATGGTCTCGATTGCCAGCGAGCAGGGAATCGGAACGAAGATCACCGTCACGCTGCCCATCACGTTGGCGATTATTCGAGCGCTCATCGTCACAATCGCTTCCCGAACGTTTGCCCTCCCCATCACGGCTGTCCGCGAAGCGATTCCGTACGTTCCGAAAGCAGTCCGCACCATCCAAGGGCGTGAGGTGATCACTTTGCGGGGCGAGACACTTGCGATTTGCGATCTCTCACGCCTCTTCGGTTTTCGGCGCTCCAACGAGGAGCAGGGGCGTTTCATCGTCGTCGGTTCGATGGGCAATCGTGAGCTGGGCTTCGTAGTGGACGGACTCATCGGACAGGAGGACGTCATCATCAAGTCGCTTGGGAAGAGCCTCGCATCCGTTCGTGGGTTCGCAGGGGCCACTGACCTCGGCGACCAGAAAGTCGCCCTGGTGCTCGACGCGCCTGCTCTCTTTGCGGAGTACTTCGACGGCCCCGAGGCACTGAGGTCTTTGGAGACGCGGCCATGAGCTCGAGGGCGCAAAAAGCAACTCTCGTACCCGACCCGCATAGCAAGGGCGGTGCGGTCGCCGTTTTGGCCGTCTTGGCTGGCGACGAAGCGTATGGTTTCCCCCTGTCTTCAGTGCGTGAGATTCTCGTCCCGCCTCCAGTTGCCGAGGTTCCAAGGACAGCTGAGCACATCCTGGGTGTCATCTCGGTTCGCGGCCAAATCATCACCTTGATCGATCTGCCAAAGCTGTTGAGCCTCGCGGTCGCGGAGCGACGCTCTTGTGGACGCGTGCTCCTTGTCGACAACGGGGAGGAGCTCATCGGGGTTGCGGTCGACGAAGTCATCCAGGTCTATCGAATGGAACCCGCGCAGATCGAGTACGCCAGCGCCATGGGTGCCGAGCTGTCGGAGTACGTCATCGGAATCGGGCGTATGTCCTCGAGCGGGCCTACCGCGACTGACGACATGCTGATTTTGATTGACCCCGTGTCCTTGCTGGGAGGATGACGTGAGGGCAGGAAGAGCATTTAGCGCAACGCTGGCCAAAGACCTCATTCGAGTCGAAGTCAACGGCGTCATGTATGCGCTCGAAGTCGCCAGAATACGGGAGATAGTGAACCCACTCCCGCTGATCGCGCTTCCGCATGAGCGGCCTTTCGTCATCGGGGTTTCGGACTACCGCGAGAGCGTCGTAGCGATCGTCGATTTACGACGGCTGTTCGGACTGCCTGCGCAGGAGGAGAATCGACGCACCAAGTGGATCATCATCGAATCGGATGGAAAGCTCGTAGGCGTCGTCGTCGACGCTGTCCTCGACGTGTTTTCATCAGCCGAAGAGAAGTCTCGTGAGGTTCCCGTTCTCGACGAACGTCACCGGGAGCGAGGCATTGCATCGGCCTTCCGACACGACCGGCAGTTGGTGTTCCTGCTCGACGCGAGTCGACTGGTCGAGCCTGCCATGGAGATACCTCGAGGCGAGCTGCCCTCGTTGCCATCGGAGGCGCCGTGACCTCGGACAGACTCGAAGACGCGTTTCATTCTGCCGATCCGGACGTCCGGCGGCAGGCCGTCTACCAGATGAGCCTTCGTCCTCAGGGTACACCCCTCAAGCAGATCCTCGACGCGCTGTCCGACCGAGATTGGCGCGTTCGGAGGGAGGCCATTTCTCTGGCGGCCCAGACGGTCGAGAAGAGCGCGTTGATCGACGCGCTCTTGGCCCTCTTGGTCGAGACAGACAACATCGGTCTGCGGAACGCGGCCATCGAGGTGCTTGGCTTGTGTGCTCAGGGCCAATCCCAGAAATTCGCCGAGGCGTGCGCGGGAGCCGGGGAGGGAGCGAAGAAGTTTCTCGTAGAAGCGATGGGGAAGACTCGTGACCCTCAGATGATCGATCACCTCGAGCTGCTCGTGCGTGGCTCGGACGCCAACGTCGCTGCGGCCGCGGTCGAAGCACTGGTCTGCATTGGAGGGGCGCGAGCGGAGGCACTTCTAAAAGAGGGTTTGTGCACGCCGCACCTCTTCCTACGGATCTCGATCGTCGAAGGGCTGACACGGCTAGGCACGCGAGTGGCCTGGGAAGAGCTCAAGCCCGCGGTGGAAGACACGATCGTGCGTCGCATCTGTACGGAGCTCCTCGGAAGAACCGGGGCTCCAGAAGCGCTCGAGTTCCTAATCCAGCTTGCGACTGATACTTCGCCTCAAACATCCGCTGCAGCCCTCCGTGCAATTGGGGAGCTCGCAGAAGCCGCCGAGGACCAGCAGGCTGAGTTGGTCGAACGTCTGGGTGCCTCGAACGAATCGTTTCGACACGCACTCCATGAAGCTCTCTTGCACGGGGACACGGCGACTCGGCAGAGTGCCGCCTATTTGTCGGTGCTATGCAGAGATGAAACCTCAATCGAAGCGGTCATCCAAGCCGTAGCCGACGACGTCGCCAATCCTGAAACCGTCGAAGCTCTTCGGAGCTGGGGACCGAGCCTCGTCGAACCATTGTTGATGCACCGCCGCGGCGAGCCGCGGGTTTGGGCGATTGCTCTCGAGTTGGCGGCCGAGCTGAGCTCACGACATCTCGACGAAGTTCCGCCCGGTACTCGCGATCGCATACGAAGCCTCATCGAGCGCGACCTGACCGATGCAACGGACGCGGTACGTGCTGCGGCTGCGGAGAGCCTCCGCTGGTGGGGTGACGCGCGAGATTGCCGCGCGCTCGTCGAATGTCTCAACAGCTCCTCTCACGAAGTGCGTGCTGCCGCGACCAGCGCTCTCGAGGCGATTGCCCAGCGCGCTCCCGATCTCGTCGAGGCCGCCCTCGCGCGAGCGGATCTAGATGGACCCGGCGGCGCCGACATCGCGCAAGTTTTGTCACGTCTAGCGTCCAACGGCGCGGTCGAGGTGCTCAAGCGCGGCCTGCACAGCGGCGATCCACGCACACGCAGGGCGGTCGTGCAGGCCCTGGCGATGGCGGACGCAACCGATGTCGCTCAGCTGATCGGCTATGCCGTAGCAGATGAAGACATCGACGTTCAGATTGCGGCTGTGCGCACACTCGGACAGTTGCGCACCAGCGAGGCCAACGCGCCACTTCGCACGGCGCTGGACTCTCCGTTCCCTCCGATCCGCGCAGAGGCTGCGCTCGCTCTCGGTCGGCGGGACGCCAGCACGGCGATTCCCCAGATCCGCGTCCTTCTAGAGGACCCGGAGCCAGTCGTGATCGCCGCGGCTTTGGATTCGCTCGCATGGCTGGGAGATTCCGAGGTCGAAGCGGCCGTTGAGCGGGCACTTTCCCATTCAGACCACGAGGTATTTCAGGCCGCGCTCCGGGCGGCTAGCACTCTACCAGCGACGGATGCAGAGGGCTTCCTCGCACGGGGCCTTCAACATGCGGCTTGGAACGTTCGGATGCTAGCGATCAAGTTGCTGCTGGACATCGGTACCAAACGCACCCGCAAACTCCTGACCGACGCGCTTTCCATCGAGAGCGATTCGATGGTTCGTCACGCGATCGAAAGCGGGCTGCGGCTCGGAGACTGACTTGACCTTGTTGCACGATGCCGGGCCGAGCCTGAACCTGAACGAGTTTCGCCTCCTCCGCGACTTCGTCAACAAGTTCTGCGGGATCTACTTCGCAGACGATTCAGCGTACATCGTCGAACGACGACTCAGAGAGCGTCTCCGTGACCTCGGCATCGACGACTTCGCTGAGTATTACCGGTACTTGCAGTACCATCCCAAGGCTCAGGCGGAGCTCGAGGCCGCGGCCGAGGTCTTGACCACCAACGAAACGTATTTCTTTCGCGAGGCGTACCAGCTTCGGGCCTTCACGGACGAGATCCTTCCCGTAGTGAGGAGCCGCGCTCTTGCGCGCGGTTCGAAGCGGCTCGACGTTTGGAGTGCGGGCTGTTCGAGTGGCGAAGAAGTCTACACGATTGCGATGCTCGTCGATGCGACGGGGCTTTTCGAGGGATGGGACGTTCGCGTCTTCGGCAACGACATCTCCCGTCGCGTACTTCGCAAGGCACGTGGAGCTACATATACGTCTGCCAGCTTTCGAGCGATGATTCCCGAGTACGATCGTTATTTCATCGATACTGCGGAGGGCAAGCAGGTGCATCCGCGCATTCGCTCGATGTGCCACTTTGGGCACCTCAACCTGATGAACCAGCGGCGCGCCGCAATCGTGGGTCGGGTAGACGTGACATTCTGCCGAAACGTTCTGATCTATTTCGACGACGCGTCCCGGCGCCAGGTGCTCGACACGATTTACGAACGGCTCAACCGCGGTGGATATCTACTCCTTGGTCACAGCGAATCACTGCTCCAAAGCAGCACGGCTTTCGAGATCGCCCAGTTGACCACCGACATCGTCTATCGGCGACCCATCCCTTACACGGACTTGCCTCCGAGGAGGGGCTAGGTGGGCGATCTCCGCGCACTGGTCGTGGACGATTCGTCACTCAATCGGCGAACGATCGCCGCAATCCTCCGGGAGATTCCAGGCGTTTCGAGTGTGGATGTCGCGAACGACGGTGCCGAAGCGCTCCGAGCCGTAGAATCCAATCCACCGGATTTCATCACGCTCGACCTGGAGATGCCGCGTCTCGACGGCTTCGACTTCCTTCAGCTCTTGATGGATCGAAATCCGGTGCCCGTGGTCGTAGTTTCTGGGCTTTCGGCGAAAGAGAACATCTTTCGTGCACTGGAGCTTGGGGCGATCGACTTTCTCGCCAAACCCGAAGGAGAAGACGCACCACTCGAGAGCCTTCGGCGTCAACTCGTCGAGAAGGTTCGGGTCATTCAACAGCTGACACCCCTTTCAGTTCGTCGTACCGCGGTCGGGGGGTTGGCGCTCGACGAAGAATCCGGAGCGGGAACTTCAGCCAACCGATTTCGAGAACCTTCCGTGCTGAAGCACGTGCCGAGCAACGTCATCTGCATCGGCGCTTCGACTGGCGGTCCCAAGGCGCTGCTCACGTTGTTCCGGCACCTGCACGAGGAAATCGACGCAGCGTTCGTGATTGCGCAACACATGCCTCCGCGCTTCACCACTACGTTTGCCAGCCGTCTCGATCGCACGGGAGTGATCCACGTGTCCGAAGCGAAGCAGTACGAGCGGCTAGCTCGCGGACACGCCTACGTTTGTCCCGGAGGCCGGTGCATCGAGATCGTCCCATCGGACCGAGGTCCAGCCCTCCGCGTCGTAGCGCCCGATCCTCGGGCGCATTATGTCCCGTCGGTCAATCAACTCTTTCACTCGGCTGCTCGTGTGCTCGGTGACAAGGCGATCGCCGTCGTTCTGACAGGGATGGGGGACGATGGCGCGGCGGGAGTCCGCGACGTCGCCGACCGTGGCGGGGCGATCCTCATCGAAGCGCCGGAGACGGCGGTCGTTGCTGGAATGCCACTGGCTGCTCGACGGTCCGGGGTGCGGCACCACTCACTCGGGATTTGGGCTCTCGGCGACATGATCGCGGAGCTCACCCGGCCAACCAAGGGATGAGGCTCGAACTTTGAGCACGCCGCGTCCTGTCGTACGATTGAGATAACCATGCGTCGCTACCGATGCCTCGTAGTCGAAGACTCCAAGACGATGCGCAACATGCTTGCGGAGTCGCTATTGAGAATTCCCGGTATGGAGATCGTCGAAGCCGAGAACGGACTGACTGGGATTCGCGCGCTGGCGGCGCATCGTTTCGATCTGGTCGTGACTGACGTCAACATGCCGGTGATGGATGGTCTCAAGCTCGTGAGGCATGTTCGAAGCGATCCGCGTCACGAGAAAACGCCCATCGTGATCATCACCACGGAGAGCGCACCGAACGATCGAGATCGTGCGATGGCCTTGGGAGCAAACGCTTACATCGAGAAACCCATTCAAGGACCGCGCGTCATTCGTGCGGTCAAGAAGCTTTTGGAGATCTGAGGCCGATGGACGACGACGACCGAGACGCGTCCGGAGAAGGCATCTTACATCCAGAAGGAATGCGGGCAGCGAGAGACCTCGCCGCAGGCATCGTTCACGAGGTGAACAACATTCTCGGGGTGATCATCGGGAACGCGCATCTCGCCAAGAAGAATCTCGGGGACGTCGAGGCGCTCCAGAAGTACGTCGGAGAGGTCCGGGACGCCGCCGAAGAAGGTCGCGAGCTGATGCGAAACCTGTCGATCTTGGCGAGCAGTCAGTCGCCCCGTGCAAGAGCTCTGTCGCTGAACGACCTCTTGAGCAACGTGGTTTCCGGCCTTGGCTCCGCTGTGGAGCTGGACGTCAGCGTCGACGATCCGGTGGTCGTACTCGATCTCTGGCTGGCCCAGGATGCGTTGTCGAGTCTGCTGCGATTCATGGTCGCCACCAAGACCGTCACTTCCATTCGCATCGCCACCAGGGTGCTCGGGTCGGCCGCTGCACTGACCATCGAAGATGACGGAGCGAGCCCATCTAGTGAGGAGCTTCGCACCTTGTTCACGCCCTTCGTGAAGATCGATCGTCGGCCCAAGGTCGAACTGGCGCTCACCAAGCTGGCAGACCTGGCATCTCGCGCGGATGGCTTCATCACCGCCACCGTGCGCCAACCACACGGCCTTCGCATCGTTCTCACCTTGCCGGTGGCCGAAGCTCGGGCCTCAGGTGACGGTCCAGGTGTGTCCCTCCCGAAGAAGGGCGTGTAAGTCCGGTTCCCCGAAGCGTTTCTCTGCGAGCTCGCGCTGCTTCGCCACGCTTTCGTTGTAGACCGGGCCCTCATGGCGGTAGAGAACACCGAGCGCGACGATCTCTGGCAGGTCGGTGAGCATCCAGGCGAGGGAAGCATTGGTCTCGTCATGAATGATGATGTCGTCTTCGGTGACGCCGTCTTCGCCGACCGTCACGACCTCGAGGTTCAGCGTGCGTGGGTTCAATCGCAGGCCTTTCTCGCCGTTTGCGCCAAATTTCAAAGGCTTTCCGTGCTCCAACCAGAGTTGGTAGGCGGGACCGGACTTTCGATCGGTGATCAGCTCGAAGACGCCATCGTTGAACACGGGGCAGTTTTGAAGAATCTCGACGAACGAGGCGCCCCGGTGCTCCCGCGCTGCGGTCAGAGCCTCGGGGAGTTTCTTCGAGGTATCGAATGCCCTCGCCACGAACGTCGCGCCGGCGCCCAGGGCGAAACGCGCCGGTACCACCGGTTGGTCGATCGAACCGAGCGGACTCGATGGGGTGACTTTGCCGACCTGCGAGGTGGGTGAGTACTGGCCCTTGGTGAGACCGTAGATCTGATTATTGAACAACAGAATTTGCAGGTCGATGTTGCGCCGCAGCACGTGCAACAAATGGTTCCCGCCGATGCTCAATCCGTCGCCATCACCCGTGATGACCCAGACGTCGAGCTTCGGGTTCGCGAGTTTGAGGCCGGTCGCGATCGCGGGCGCTCGGCCGTGGATCGTATGAAATCCGTAGGTGTTCATGTAGTAGGGAAACCGGCTCGAGCAACCGATTCCGGAGATGAACACGGTGTTCTCCGGTGTCGAGCCAAGGCTCGGCAAAGTGCGCTGCACGGCTGCGAGGATCGCGTAGTCGCCGCATCCGGGACACCAACGAACCTCTTGATCGGACGTGAAATCTTTCCGATCGTATTCCTTCTTGGGCGGATTGGGACTCATCGCGAACTCCGTTGCAGCCGCTCTTCCACGGCGTCGATTAGGTCGCCAATTCGAAATGGCTGTCCAGTGACTCGGGTGAGGCTCTCGGCGTCGACTAGGAATTCGGCGCGGAGTAGTTTCACCAACTGACCGAAGTTGAGCTCCGGAACGAGGACGCTGTTGAATGATCCAAGCAGCTCTCCAAGGCCTTCTGGAAGCGGCCAGATGTTACGAAGGTGCAAGTGAGAAACCTGGTGGCCCCTTTCCCGAAGCAGCTTCACGGCCTGGCTTATCGAGCCGTAGGTCGAGCCCCACCCGACGACGAGCAGGTCTCCGCTAGACTCGCCCTGGTCGACCTTCGCCTGCTCGATATCCCTGGCGATGCCGGCGATCTTTTGGTGCCGGATCTTGGTCATTCGGTGATGGTTCTGCGGGTCGTAAGAGATGTGTCCGGTGTCCCGATGCTTCTCCAGGCCGCCGATGCGGTGCTCGAGGCCGGGAGTCCCAGGAATGGCCCAGACTCGCGCAAGGGTCTGCGCGTCGCGCAAGAACGGATGAAACCCTTCCGGGTCTTTGTGGAAGCGGACCGGGAACGCTCGTAACGAGTCGAGGTCGGGAAGGAGCCAAGGCTCTGCGCTGTTTGCCACAAACCCGTCGGTGAGCAGAATGACCGGAGTCATGTACTTCACCGCCATGCGAACGGCCTCGATCGCCATGTAGTAGCAATCGCCGGGCGTTGCTGCGGCCAAGACGGCCAGTGGCGCATCGCCGTTGCGTCCCACGACTGCCTGGAACAGGTCGGATTGTTCGGTCTTCGTCGGCAGGCCGGTCGACGGCCCGCCACGCTGTACGTCGACGATGACCAAAGGAAGCTCGGCGGCGATTGCCAACCCGATCGCTTCGGATTTCAAGGCAACGCCGGGACCCGAGGTGCCGGTGACACCAATCGAGCCACCGAAGCTCGCACCCACCGCGGCCGAAACCGCAGCGATTTCGTCCTCAGCTTGGAAGGTCGTCACGCCGAAATGCTTGAGACGCGCCAGATTGTGCAAGAGATTCGACGCCGGCGTGATCGGGTAGGAACCGTACATGAGCTCGAGGCCCGCGAGCCGCGCGCCGGTGACCAGACCCCAGGCGGTCGCCTCGTTGCCGCTGATGTTGCGGTATTCGCCGGGGCTAAGCTTCGCTGCAGGCACGTCGTAAGCGTTGATTCCGTGCGGTAATTCGGCGTTTTCGCCGTAAATATGTCCTGCATTGAGTGCTGCAATGTTTGCTTCGGCCAACTTCGGCGTCTTCGCGAACTTCTTCTTGAGCCAGGATACCGTCTGATCTCGCTCGCGTCCGAACAGCCAATACATGAGACCCAAGGTCCACATGTTCTTGCAGCGACCTGCGTCCTTTGATCCCAGACCGACCTCCTGGACGGCATCGAGCGTCATCTTGGTGACGTCGAGTGCAAGGACACGGAAGCGATCGAGGGACCCGTCTTCGAGAGGATTGTTCTCGTATCCGGCCTTCTTGAGATTGTTCGCCGTGAACGCTCCCGTGTTGATCACGACCAGGCCCCCGGGCTTTAGCGCTTCGCTGTTGACCATGAGCGCGGCTGGGTTCATCGCGACGAGGACGTCGGGTGCGTCCCCCGGTGTCTGCACGTCGTGCGATGCGAAATGAATCTGATAGCCCGAGACGCCGTAGGTAGTTCCGGCGGGCGCACGAATCTCGGCCGGAAAATCGGGAAACGTCGAAAGGTCGTTCCCCGCGTCGGCGGTGGCAGTCGTGAACTGACTCCCTGTGAGTTGCATTCCATCGCCGGAGTCGCCGGCAAAGCGAATGACAACGGAGTCCAAGGTTTCACGCGGACTGGGCCGAACGCGCGCGGCGGCAGATGTTTCCATGCTCGATCGTCGATTCTAGTCCGGCAGGGGCCCGAGCGCCCGTTCTTGCCGGCTAAACTGGAACGCGTTCTAGAGCCGGAGGTTCAGAGACGCAAGTGAATCGCCGGAGGTTGGACGAGCGGACAGCCCCGGCCCATCCTCGGAGCATGGTCGAGGTCAAGGTCTGCGGTTTGACCACAGTTGACGACACATTGCGTTGTATCGAGGCGGGCGCCGATGCGATCGGCCTCAACTTCTGGCCGAGGTCTCCGAGATTCGTCGACCTGGCCGTCGCGAGAAGGATCGTGGCGGCTGCCCGGGATGATGCCCGGATGGTCGGCGTATTCGTCGACCTCGATCTCGCCCAGATCAAAGACATCCTCGCCGAGACGGGCATCGAATGGGCTCAACTCCATGGAAGCGAGCCACCGGATTTGGTCGCTGCGCTCCTGCCACGCGCGTACAAGGCGATAGGCGTGAAAGACGGCTCCGCGATCGAGCTGGCCCGGAGCTATCCGGGCGAGCATCTGCTCCTCGATGCCAGCGTTCCAGGATTGCCAGGCGGGACGGGCAGAACCTTCGACTGGAAGATCGCCGCCGAGGTTGCCAAGGAACGCAAGCTCATCCTCGCTGGGGGCCTCACGCCCAGCAATGTCGCCGACGCGATTCGAGCCGTGAACCCTCAGCAGGTCGACGTCGCCTCAGGCGTAGAGTCTGCCCCCGGTCGCAAGGATCCCTCCCTGGTTCGAGCCTTCATTCGAGCCGCCAAAAATTCGCCATAGGCGGTTCATGGGCACGAGGCGGCGCATAACGGCTTCTCCAGCATCGACGACAGTCCGCCTTTTACGAAGCGTGAATTGTTCGTGGTAGGGTCCCGGCCTCAACTCAAGGAGGAAACATGCGTCTCACCATTCTGGCTTCTCTTTTCACCGCGGCCGCGATGTGGATCGCGCTCGGTGGCAACCCGGCTCAATCTCAAGAACAGGCCAAGCCCGCTAGCTGTCAGACCTGCGGCCAGGGCGCCGCGGGAACATCCTGTCCCCACTGCGCAAAAGGACAAGCGTGTCCCCACTGCGATCAAGGCAAGGCATGCCCTCACTGCAAAAGCGGCCCCCACCATGGTTGGCACGCTGCGCACAAGCATGAGTACAAGTGTGTCCATCAGAGCGAGCGCGCCAGCAAGAAGGCGGCCGAGGAGATGAGTGCCCAGTTCAGCGCCCTCGGCGAGGATGGATGGCGTCTCGCCAAGGCCGATGCCGGGTTCTGGTGCTTCAGCCGAATTCGCGGCGCTCAGTAATCAAGCTCTGGCAAGGATTTGGTCGGAGATGTAGCTCGCCATCGTGTACACGGTGACCTGCGGGTTCACCAAGAGCGACGAAGGGAAGAGGCTGGCATCCGGCACATAGACGTTGTCGAGGTCGTGGCACCGACCGTCCGGCCCGACGACGCTCTTCGCCGGGTCCGCGCCCATTCGCATCGTACCCTGCGGATGGTATGAGTTCATTCGGTACATGTGCTTTCCGTTGGCGAGCCGATCGATCACGGAGTCGATCTGCTCAGCGCTTTCGATGGTCGTCCGGCGAGTCGTGGGCAGGTACACCCGACGGGCTCCGGCGGCGAAATAGATTCGCGCAGTTCCGCGCAGGGCCTCGCGCATCGATTCGAAGTCGCGGTCGTCGAGGTCGTACTCGATGCGTTTGCGATCACCCTCGAGGTACACGCGACCGACGTTGTGGTCGTGGATCAGCGTGACCGCTGCCTGATACTTCTTGCTGTTCTCCATGAACGAGGCGAAGTCCCGGCCGAGCCCTCCGTCGATCCAACTGCTGGTGACGACGGGTCCCACCATTCCCGCTTCCAGCAGGTAACCACCTTTGAGGGGGTTCTCGATGTCGCCCGCTTGCGCGGTCAAGGTTGCGCCGACCCAAGCAAAAACGTCCCCCTCGTGCTCTCCAAAGACCGCGAGTGACGGATGGCACGCGAAGTTGAGGCCGATTTGGCCGCTGCTGTTGGCGAGGGCGTTCTTCTGAAAAAGGAGAGGAGTCTGGACGGCGCCAGCCGCGACCAGGACGAGCCCCGCTTCCACCCGCACGGGTTTCTGGTTTCCGTTTTCATCGGTGGCGACAGCATTTACCGAGGTAACGCGACGACCGCTCGTTTGGAACGTTTCAGCACGTGTGCCGCTCAGGATCGTGACGCCGAGCTCACTTGCCCAGGGTAGATACGTGACCAGCATCGACTGTTTGCGATCCGTCTTGCAGCCGGAGATGCAGTGGCCGCTGAGCGCGCAGTCCTTGACGTTCCGGGAAATCGGAGATGCCGGAATACCGAGTTTCTGCGCACCTTCGATCAGGAGGCGTCCATTGTAGTTGACCTCGTGGGCAGCGTTTTGGCGAATCGAGAGGTTCCGCTCCACCTTCTCGAAGTAAGGCGCCAAAGCATCGGGAGAGAGATTGTCGAGGCCATGTTCCGTAGTCCAGTGCTCGAGGACTTGATCGGGTACACGGAAACACGCGGCCGCATTGACGACCGTCGAGCCCCCCACGCACCTGCCCTGGAGTATCGTCAGGTCACCCGTGGTGTTCACCTGGTTCCCGTGGTCCTCGTACAAGGTTTCGAGCGCGGTTGGCGCGTGCTCCTTGAAGTCGCTCGACGGGATGTGTGGACCAGCCTCCAAGACCACGACCTTCGCGCCGCTGCGAGCAAGCTCGTACGCGGTCACCGCCCCTGCTGCTCCGGAACCGATCACAACGACATCGGCTACCAGCGTGAGACCGGCATCCGGAATCGCGCTTGGCGCGGTCACCTTCAGCACCGGACGCTCTTGAATAGCCGGATTTGATTCGTCCACGAGTGTGCTCCCTAGCTCGGGGTTGCCGGCATCGGCGCATTACCAAGGCTTACGATGCCGCTGGCCTCTGAGACTGGACCCTGGTAGCCGATTGCGCGACCGGCTTCTATGTCTTTCCAATAGCCGTAGCAGACCAGTTTCTTGAGAAGGGTCGAGATCCCGCGTTGAACCTCGACGCCTTCCTCCCATTTTCGCACGTAGGCGAGCCGGTGTTCCGCGGAGAGGTGAGTGAAACGGGCGAAGTGGAGCCCGATCAGGATCGAGCCCAGGTTGAACAACTTGAGCCCAATGCGCACCTGTTCGAGGGTCGGGGCGTCCATGAGCGAGAACGCGTGCTCGATGTTATCGACGACGGGAACTTCCGAGCGCGGCTTGAGAGAGGTCCCCTCGGTCGGGAGGTAAACCTCCGCGAAGCGCTCCAAGAGCTCTCGCTCGTCAGCAGTCAGTTTGGCGGACCCCTCCGTGATTACCGATTCGTCGCTGCACCCCGGGAGGACTAACGCGCTAGCGCCGCTTAGCACACCGAGCTTCGTAAACGTTCGTCGAGAAAGCTTGTACTTCACCTGAGGCCCGCTCTGCGACTATACCGGGTCAGGATGCATTTACCAGACACAAGTCGGATTCGCCGAGCTGATTCGAGCGACTTGGACGCTGTGCTGGACATTCTGGCCGATGCCTTTGAAATGGACCCCGTCATGAGATGGGTCACTCGCAACCCGAACTATCCGAGGTACGTGTTCAGTCTGACCGTTCCGTTTTGTCTAGGACATGGTCTCACTCATTTGGCCGAGGACGGTTCGGGCGCTGCTTCCTGGCTTCCACCCGGCGTGGCACTCGAGTCCCCAGTGAGTCCGTCGGTCGTCTGGGACGGTCTGACGCGGTATGGACCTCGGAGTCTCTTGCGCGCGTTTGCCACCTTGATCCAAACACAGAAGCGGCATCCCAGGGAGGACTTCTACTATCTCTTCGCGATCGGTACGCGCCAAGCGCACCGAGCACGCGGCGTAGGAGGCGCGCTGATGCGAGCGGGTTTGGAACGATGCGACGAGGACCGGATGCCGGCCTATCTCGAAAGCTCGAACGTGAACAACTTACCCTTCTACCGGGCGCATGGGTTCGAGATCGTCGAGGAGATTCGATTGGCCATGGGCGGACCGCCCATGTGGCTGATGTGGAGAGAGGCGCGGTGAAGCACCCTGACTAGCCGATGTCCGCCAAACCGAGTTGCTTTCGGGCATCCAAACCTCCGTCGATCAAGCGCTGGGTCGTCTCGGTGACCTCATGGTGAAGCCCAGCGACGACCTCCGGATCATCAGCGGCCTCGGGTCCATACGGAAGGTGAATCGGCTTTCCGATGATGTAGTGCAGCTCCGTTGGGAACGGGAGAGCGCCCAAGCCCATGTAGATGGGCATGACGTACTTATCACCGAGCAGCTGGGTAATGAGTCGGCCGATGCCGCTCTTTCGCACACGGTCCTGCGGAACCACTTGCACGTAGAGCTCCTCGTTGCCGAGCCCGGCCACCGGGACGATGGGTCTTTGTGCGCGTAGCGCCGTGCGGATGAAGCCCCGACTTTGCTCCCATTGCAGCCGGTACGCATCCTTGGGATCGCCGAGGGCCTCCCTAGCGCCGCCCGGGTAGACAAGCACAAGCTGGTCGTCTTCCAACAAGTGCACAGTCGTTTCGGGTTCGCCCTCGATGGCGCCCATCGTGTGTGCGATATCGCGAAAGAATGGGGTGGCGAAGACGATCCGGTCTCCGAGCGACCGAACCGCACGCCCGGTCCCTTCTAGGATGAGGCGGAGGAGAACGGGAAGGTCGATGCCGAAGTGACCGTGGTTGGTCACGAGCAGCGCGCCTTCCTTCGTCGGGATGTTTTCGAGACCTTCGATGCTCGGTCGAAACCATTCGCTCAAGAATGATGTGCGCTGCAGCATGCGCTCATAGGCCTCTCGATTTAGTGGTGGAATGGTCGTGTTGCTTGGCTGAGTCATGTGCATGCGCGAGGGTCTTCTATGCGCTACGTTCCACGTCTCATGCAACCCCCCGAACCAACTGCTGGGCGCTACGGTCCATACGGCGGACGCTACGTCGCTGAGACCCTGATGCCGGCGCTAGACGAGCTGACGCAGGCCTACCAGGAATCGCAACGAGATCCCGAGTTCCAGGCCGAGCTCGACTCGCTGCTGCACCAGTACGCAGGGCGCGAGACGCCTACGTATTTCGCCTCTCGGCTCTCTGAGAAGGTGGGAGCTCGGATCTGGCTCAAGCGCGAGGATCTATGTCACACCGGCGCGCACAAGGTTAACAACACGATTGGGCAAGTGCTGCTGGCCAAACGGATGGGCAAGACCCGGATCATCGCCGAAACCGGGGCGGGTCAGCATGGTGTGGCTACCGCGACCGCGTGTGCGCTGATGGGGCTGCCCTGCGAAGTCTACATGGGGGCCGAAGACGTACGTCGACAGGCGCCCAACGTGCGGCGGATGGAGTTGCTTGGCGCTCAGGTGCACTCGGTCACGTCGGGGTCTTCGACTTTGAAGGACGCAATGAATGAAGCGCTCCGCGACTGGGTCACGAACGTTCGCACGACGCACTACTGCGTAGGCTCGGTGGCAGGGCCCCATCCGTATCCGATGATCGTTCGCGACTATCAGTCCGTGATCGGCCAGGAAGCGCGGGCGCAGATGCTCAAGCAAGCCGGGAGGCTTCCCGATGCCGTCGTTGCATGCGTGGGCGGCGGCTCCAACGCGATGGGGATCTTCGCGGGCTTCATCGACGACCCATCCGTTCGTCTGATCGGCGTCGAGGCTGCAGGCGAGGGGATTGAAACCGGGCACCATGCGGCCCCCCTCTGCGCAGGAGGCGTCGGTGTATTGCATGGCGCCAAGAGCTACGTGCTTCAGACCGCCGATGGGCAAATCGTCGAAGCGCATTCCATCAGCGCCGGCCTCGACTACCCCGGGGTCGGACCCGAGCACGCATGGCTCAAGGATACCGGCCGCGCCACGTACACCGCCGTGACCGATGACGCTGCGCTCGATGCGTTCCAGCAGCTCTGCAGGATCGAAGGGATCATCCCAGCGCTCGAAACGAGCCATGCCTTTGCGTATCTGCCCACGCTTGCCAAGGAGCTCGGTCCCGACGCGGACATCCTGGTCTGCCTCTCGGGCCGGGGTGACAAGGACCTCGAGACAGTGCTCGAAAAGCTGAAGGAAAGGGCGAACTGAAGTGGGCCGGATTGCCGACGCCTTCGAAAACGCCAGAAACGAGAAGCGCGCGGCGCTCGTCATCTACCTTTGCGCGGGCGACCCAGACCTCGGCACAACGGTCGACCTCGTAGTCGCAGCCGCCGAAGCTGGTGCGGACGTGATCGAGCTTGGTGTTCCCTTCAGCGACCCAACTGCCGATGGTCCGGCGATTCAGCGGGCCGCCGAGCGCTCACTGCGCGGTGGGACCAACGTCAAGAAGGTGCTCGACACCGTGCGCGTGATTCGCGGCCGAACCGATGTGCCGATCTTGCTCTTCGGTTACTACAATCCCGTTCTAGCCTACGGCGAGCGGAAACTCGTCGACGATGCAGCCCAAAGCGGAGCCGACGGCTTTCTGATTGTCGATCTGCCTCCCGAGGAGAGCGCCGCGCTGAGGGAGCCAGCCGTCGCCAAGGGGCTCGACTTCGTCCCGCTGATCGCGCCTACGAGCGATCCGGCTCGCATCCGACAGGCGGGGGACGCAGCTACCTCCTTCATCTACTACGTCTCGATGACGGGCGTAACCGGCTCCCAAGCGGCGGACTTGGTGAACGCGTCGAAGCGAGCCGGCGTCTTGCAACGCGAGCTCGGTCGGCCTCTGGCGCTCGGCTTTGGAGTGAAGACCAAGGAGGACGTGCGAATGGTGGCCCCGAACGTGGATGGCGTGGTGGTGGGCAGTGCTGTCGTCCAGGCCATCGAGGAGGCTTCGAGCAGCGATGAAGCGGTTGCCGCCGTTCGGACGCTGGTCACCGACCTGGCGCGGGGCCTGACCAGACAGTAGCGGCCTTGCCATGACCTAAAGCAGACGATAGTGTCTCATAATGGCCACTATTGATGTCATATCCGCCAACCTTCCGATCCTCCGCGAGCTGAGGAGCCGCCTGGGTCAGCTCGAGCTTGCCGACCGCGTAGGTGTTTCCCGGCGAACGATCGCCCGCCTCGAAAACGCGGAAGTCGCCGACCCAGGCGTCGACCTGATGAAACGCATCGCAGGCGAGCTGGGCGTGACTCTTCATGTGCTCACGGAGTCCAAGCTCGGCGCGACGACCGTGCCCCTACCAGACGATGTCTCGAGCCAACTTGCAAGCGCAGACGGAGCGGAAACGCTCGAAGCCATGATACGCGCAGCAAGACAAACCCGCTGAGCCGAGTGCCAGCGTCAGCGACTCCGGCCTAGTCCTTCGGCTCCCTGATTCTCGCGAGGCTCGTGGACGCCGCGTCTGCAATCGCTGTTCTCAGGGCGTCATCTTCGACTCGACTCAGCGCGCGCCCTAGCTCCTCGGGCAAGGACGCGAGTCGAATGGGCTGCGGTGGCGCCGGTGCGGGCTGCGCGTGTTTGGGGATGTCGGGAAGGGGGCCCACTTGAAAACGAATTCTCTCGATGCCGGTCGTGGGCGCGGCCTCGCGGATTCGTGTGAGAAGATCGTCGCTGAGATAGTGAAGCTCGTTGGCCCAGACCGAGGAGCTAACGTGCACGATGAGCACGCCCCGGGAGAGTCGCACCGGGCGTGCATGCTCGAGGATTCGTGGCGGAACCGAGCGGCTCCACCAAGCAAACACCTTCGCTGCCTCGAGTTGTTCTGGGGCAGGGTAGACGCCTTTCAGCAGCTTGCCGATCGATTCGAGTTGCCCCTTTTTTCGCTTAGTCATCGTCGAGGGCGGCCTTGTAGAGGGCGAGCAGGTCGTCTTCGGTGCAGCGGCGTGGGTTGAGCTGGTGACAGGAGTCGGCAAAGGCTAGCGCTGCGAGGCGCGGCAAGTCGCTCTCCTCGACACCCTGCGATCGCAGGTTCGAAGGCAGCCCGATCGACTTTCGAAGCGCCCGAATTGCGCCGGCGCATTCGAACGACAGTGTGCTCTCGTCGTTGCCGCGCACTCCGAGCTCACGCGCGACCTCCGCAATGCGCTCAGGCACGGCTGCACGATTGAAGTCGAGGACGGCGGGCAGACAAATCGCGTTTGCCAGGCCGTGATGCATTCCGAACTCCGCAGACAAGGGATGGGCGAGTGAATGACAAGCTCCGAGCCCCTTCTGGAATGCAACGGCTCCCATCATTGCGGCCTTCAGCATGTCCGCGCGCGCCTTCAAGTCGTCGCCGTCGTCTGTCGCCGCTTTGAGTGACTGTTGGCAAAGACGAACTCCGCCTAGCGCGATCGCATCGGCCATGGGGTGATCACCGATCGATGCGTAGGCTTCGATGCAATGGGTGAGCGCATCCATCCCCGTCGCAGCCGTCATGCTGGGAGGCATGGTCCGGCTCATTTCAGGGTCGAGAATCGCCACGTCAGGCAGCAGCAAGGGCGAAAAAATGACCGTCTTACGGTTCGTGGATTGAATCGTCACGACACCGCTTCGGCCGACCTCGCTGCCGGTTCCCGCCGTCGTGGGAATGGCGATCATGGGCGGTAGCGGTCCGTTGATCTTGTCGCCGCCGCCGATGGCATCGTCGTACTGTGCGAGCGGACCTGGATGCGTGGCCGCCAGACGAACCAGCTTGGCGACGTCGAGGACGCTTCCGCCGCCCACGGCCAGGATCAGATCAGCCTTGAGCTGATCGAACTCACGCGTTGCTCCGAGCACCTCTGCTTCGAGCGGATTCGATGAGATCTCCAGGGCTGACTGGTGTTGGAGTCCGGCCGCGTCGAGCGCGCTCCGAATCGAGTCCAGCAGTCCCGCTCGCTCGACGCCTTTGTCCGACACGAGCAGCACCCGCGAGGCCCCAAGTCGAATCGCTTCTTCCGCGCAGCGGGCCGCTGCGCCGTTCCCCAGAAGCACCCGAGTCGGAAAGCTCCAGATAACCAGGTCCTTCGAGTCCGTCATTCTTTGCCCACGCGCCTCTCCATGAGCGCATGCATAGCATCATCCGGGCTGATGCGACCCTCGGACAGAGCGACGAAAGTGGACGAAATCGGAGTTTCTAGGCCAAGGCGCCGCGCGTGCTCCATCAAATGGCGGGCGACCTCGATGCCCTCGATGTAGGCACCCGCTTTACCGACCGCATTGCTCAAGTCGGCACCTTGCGCCAGCGCACGGCCGAGAAGCTGTTCGGGTCGTTGATCGCCCGCGACGGCGGCAATGAGGTCGCCGAGGCCCGCGAGCCCCATGAACGTCGACTCGTCTGCCCCCAGCGTTTGGCCAATCCGGGACACTTCGACCATCCCTCGCGTGGCCAGCACAGCGAGAGTTCCGGGATCGACGCCGATCTCCTGCGCATACGCCAGCACGACCGTCAAAAACCCAACCGTGGCGCTCGCGAGCTCCACACCGATGACGTCGCGCGTCTCGTACATTCGAAGCTCGGATCCACCCAACGCTTCACGCACCAATTCGGTGAGCTCGGGAAAGCGAGTTCCCAAAATCGCTCCGCTCGGTCGACCTTCAGCCAGGGCTTCCGCGACGATCGGACCTGCGAGCGCGCCGAGGCGGCGGCAAACGGTTTTCTCACGAATCACTTGGGTGATGGTCTTGAGCTCCGCGCCGATGAGACCGCGGCTGACGTGAACCATCAGGTGGCGTCCGTCGACCACTTCGCACAGTTGCTCGCTGACTTCTTCTGCGTGGCGCGATGGCACCGCCAAGAAGAGCAGCTCGCATTCGCGAAGCGCCATCAAATCAGTGGACACGCGAATTGGATCCGGGAGCTCTCGTTCTCGTCGACTCCAGAGCCAGACATCGTGGCCATGGCGCGCCGAGGCCAGCGCTATCGCGCGGCCGAATCCGCCTGCACCGACCACTCCGATTCGAAGGCTCATCGGGAAGCCCCCAGGTTCTCGATCTCGCAGGCGGCCCGAAGCTGACCAGGGTCTGCGATCGCTTCGGCAAATGGAACGAGGCGATTCTGGTAGTAGAGAAGAAGGGACGGGTCCCCGATGACGATGCGGTTTCCTTCCGTGGTTGCCGCCGTCGAATCGTGGTAACCGCTCCAAAAGCTGAGAGCCCGCTCCAGCATCTCATCCGGCGAGTCTTCCTTTACGACGTCGCTCGTCCTCACGCGCCCTTCTGCTTCGAGCGCGACGAGGCGGTCGCGTGCCTCTCCAAGCTCACGGCAGAGGCTCTCTCGATCGAGACCGACTTCACCGCGGAGGCGTTGGCGCGCGAACAGGTCCATGCCCGGTGTCGTCTGCACGAGATCGCGATAGAGAACGTGCGCTACGACCTGGGTGCTCATCAGAACGGTGTCCTGTTCGTAGCGCTTTGCAAGCACCTCGCCGAGCTCGCGCGTGTACGCTGCGTCTCGCGCCGGATCAGCGACAGGAGTGCCTCGCCGTTCGACGTATCCCCCTGCATCGATCGTCCTTCCTGTCGGCGTCAATGATTGCCCGCGCCCGTCCACACGATTGCCAAAGGGATCGATCGGCTCGCCGAAGCGGATGATGCAAGCGCCGCGCATCCCGACCATCTTTCGAAAGAAAGCAAACCAGCGATCGATCCGTGAGAACTCATCGTCCTCGATGATGTATCGGGCCTGTCCCTCCTCGGTTAGCCAGTCCTTGACGAGGGTCTCTGCTTCGAGAACCAGCGCGTAGTTGATGGTGGTCGGAACGAACCAGACAGGACGGTCGACGCGTCGAACTCGATTGGTCGTGAAGGCCTCGACGGCCGAACCGAGCAAGCCGAGCTTCAAGTGACGCTCGATCATTCCCGAGCGGCTTCGTGTGCCTCCCGGGAAGAAAAGCGAGTGATAGCCACGCTCGATCATCACCTGTGAGTACAACTTCAATACGTCCTTATATAAGCTGACGCGGATCCTCCGATCGACTCGATAAGCCCCTAGGTTGTGCATGAAAAAGCTGATGATCGGGTTCGTGAAGAGGTTCTTGCCGGCCCCGTAGACGACCGGGGGCAAGCCAGAGGTTTCGAGCGCCTGCGAGAGCACGATCGAATCCAGGTTCGAAGAATGCGTCGGTACGAAGACCAGGCTTCCCTCACCCTGGAGGTAGCGGAGATGCTCGAGATCACCCTGTACTTTCAGCACGCGATCCAGCGAATCCGAGGCGCTACCGACGAGCTCCTTGCCGAGACTTCGCGGCTCCATGACGCCGCCGATCAGACGCGGAATCGCACGACGCGCGAAGCGATAGACGCGAGGATCGAAGTTGCCTGCCACGTCGCGCGTCATGTTCGTCACGATGGTGTGCAGCACCCGCCGCTGTTCTACGTCATCCATCTTGCCGATGCGGCGGAGCATCGAGCGCCAGTAGCCTAGTCGATCGCGCGCTTCTTCGTCACGCTGCTTCTCGAGACGCCGAATCTCGTGGAACGCGGCGTCGTTGAGCGCCATCTCGAGCCTCTCGCGATCCGTTTCGTGATCATCACAGATTCGCTTCACGACATCGGAGACGACGTCATCACGCTCGCTGTTGAACCAGAAGATCGACGGATCGCTCGGCCTGGGCACGTAGGGTCTGAGGTGCGGGAGACGAAGCGGCCGTTCCGACAAGAAGCGTTTAAACATCCTATTTACCTATACTGCCTCGAAGTATCGGCGGAGCTCCCAATCGCTCACGGCCTTCCGGTACTCGCGGCACTCCCAGTCGCGAGTGCGGGTGAAATGATCGACGAAGTCGTCTCCGAGTGCGGCCCGAGCGGCCTGGCTTTCTCGGAGCCGCTCGACCGCCGCCTCCAGCGTGAGGGGTAGCCCGAGGCTTGGGCCGCTATCGCTGGTCGCGTCTCCTGAGGTCATCGCGGGTGGATCGATCTCGTGCTCGATGCCGTAGAGACCGGAGCCGAGGCAGGCGGCCATGGCGATGTAGGGATTGATGTCGGCGGCCGTCTGCCGAAATTCGATGCGCGTAGCCGCGTCGTCCGGACCGAGGATCACTCGCGAGCCACAGGTTCGGTTTTCGATGCCCCAGGAAGCATTGAGAGGCGCCCAAACGCCCAGGACATAGCGCTTGTAGCTGTTGACGAAGGGGGAGTAGAGCGCCGTCAGCTCTGGCGCCAGCGTCACCAGACCGCCCAGGTAGTGAAGGCCGG
>DASRZF010000164.1:0-9890 GCA_035686645.1 Polyangiales bacterium | reverse complement strand
CTCGAGGGGCGCGGCCTGAGCGGGCCCGGCAATGCCGACCGCCAGCATCAAGCAGAAAGCGCTCTGCCTCATTGAATCGAGCTCGCCGGAATGAAGTAGAGCCGGCTTGGTTCGCGAGCGCCGCGCCCATACTTGTTGTCGCTGAGAAGAACGGCCGAGCCATCCTCCATCCAGGCCAAACCTTCGAAGTTCGGAAGAGGCTCGATCGACTTCGACAGGTCGAGCACGACTCTCGGCTCGATCCAATGCCCCTCAGGGCCCCGAGGAATCTGAAAGCGAATGAGACGCGAGACCCCGAAGTGCCGCTCGACCGCAAGCGCAACGATCGCGCCGTCGACGAGTCGGCAGCTCATCGCCGCGAGCTTGCCGGTTTTGCTGCCGAGGCCTACGCGGTGCGCAGTCCAAGATTGTGTCCTGGGGTCGAACATGCCGAGTGGTGCCCATCGACGTCCGCGTTGCAATTCCACGAGCTCGGTGGCCAAAATCAAGATGCCATCTACATGGCAAATCCCCTCGATGCCATGGTTATCTGGGGCCGTGAGTTGCCAGCGCGCGTAGTCGATCTGGCCGATCGGCGCGACCGCGAACCGGTCTCCGTCGAGCCGGCCGTCGAGAATCAGGTCTTGGAGACGTCCCTTCTCTTGTGTTTCGGTGCCGAGGATGAACCGCACTCCGTCGACCCAGGCCATAGCCTCCAAGTCGGTGGCCGGCGGGCCACCCGAGACGAGATAGCGAGTGACACCGAAGGTCTCAGGATCGATCCGAATGATCGCATCGCCATCTTCGCCGGGAGCCCAGAACGCTCCATGCTCGTCTACGGTGAGACCCGATAGGCCGGCCACATCGGTCTCGAGTGCGACGATACGACCCGGGCCGCGCGGTTCCGTTTTCTTACAGCTGGCGCAGGCGAGCAGAAGCGTCACGGCAACTGCCGCCCCGACCCTCACGCTCAGCGAACCGCTTCGAGCACGGCAGCCGCGCCAAGGCCGCCCGCCGCACAGATACCGAGAAGAGCGGTCTCTTTTCCGGTGTTCGCGAGCTCGTTTGCCATGGTGGTCACCATTCGGGCTCCAGTGGCCCCAAAGGGATGTCCGATCGAAAGTGAGCCCCCGTAGAGGTTGAACTTGTCGTCATCGATCTCGCCAACCGCCTTGCTCCTACCGAGCCTGACCTCGGCGAATCCCTGGCTCGCCAGCGCCTTGGTCACGGAAAGAACCTGCGCAGCGAATGCCTCGTGCATGTCGACGACACTGATGTCCTCGAGTTCCATGCCCGCACGATCGAGCGCCAGCGGCATCGCGAGCGCCGGCCCGATCAGCAACTGATCGGCGGGATCGACACCGACGTACGACCAACTGCGGAACGCTGCGAGTGGCCTGTAGCCGAGTGCGCGCGCCTTCTCCTCGCTCATGAGCAGAACCGCCGCAGCGCCATCGGTGAGAGGCGACGCGTTGCCCGCGGTGACCGTGCCGTCCTTTGCGAAGACAGGGCGAAGCTTTGCGAGCTTTTCGTAGGTGGTGTCGCCACGGACGAGGTTGTCCGCGTACACCCATCCGCTCGGGGTTTCGACCGCTGTAACTTCGTCATCGAAACGGCCTGATGCGATCGCCGCGGCAGCGCGATGGTGCGATCGCTCGGCAAATCGATCCTGTGCCTCTCGGGAGATCTCGTTCCGACGCGCCATCGACTCAGCGGACTCGCCCATGACCTCGCCGGTCGTTCGCTCGGCGATCTTGGGCATCTTCGGCAGGATCTCGGTGATGGGCATCATCTGGGAGAGCACACCGAGGTAGTCAGCGGGCGTGGACGCCTTCCCAAACGCGAGAGGGGCCAACGCGTGGACTACCTTCTGCGGCAGGTTCAGTGGTGCGTTGCTCGTGGAATCCGATCCACCGGCGATGACCACGTCCGCCTCGCCGCGTTCGATGGCCGCGGCAGCGAGCGTCACCGCTTGAAGGCCGGATGCGCAAGCTCGGGTGCAGGTCATGCCCTCGACGCCAGGCGGAAGCCGGAGGTCCAGCGCGATCTCGCGGGCGATGTTCGGCGCGTGCGAGGGCAGGATGACACCTCCCCAGACGATGCTGTCGATCTCGGCATGGGGAAGGTCTGTGCGTTCGAGGAGCGAGCGCACCGCGATGTCGCCGAGGTCGATGCTGTCGAGCTTGAGGAACTTCCCGAAGGCTTTGACAAACGGGGTGCGCACACCGGCCACGATGACCGCGCGCTGCTTCTTGCCCCAACCATTCTTCTTCTTCGCCATGTTCATGCTCCTATGAGTCCGCCACCGCAGACTCGAACGGTCTGACCCGTCAGGCCTGCCGCTCCGGGGGTTGCAAGGAAAGTGATCGCTTGGCCGACGTCTTCTGGCTTGCCGCCCTGCCCTAGCGCGCTCAGCCGGCGCGCGGCTTCACGAATGGCGACGGGCATCGCGCTGGTAAGCCGGGTCTCGATGAACCCAGGAGCGATCGCGTTGACCGTAATCCCCTTCTTGCCGACCTTGTTCGCGAGCGCCTCGACAAAACCGACGATGCCCGCCTTGCTTGCCGAATAATTGGTTTGTCCCCGATTTCCGGCGATTCCAGAAACAGAGGAGAGGCAGATGATGCGCCCGCCCGGACGCAGCACCGCATCCTCGAGCAGCCGGTCGGTGATTCGGATCACCGCGCCGAGATTGATGTCGACGGCCATGTCCCAGGCGTCGGCTTTCATGCGGCCCAGGGTCTTGTCGCGCGTCACGCCGGCATTGTGGACGACGATGTCGACTCCCCCGAAACGCTCCTTGAGCTCGCTGGCGATGCGGCTGGGCGCGTCCTCGTCTGTGATGTCTACCAGCAGTGTCGAGCCCCCGATCCGCTGTGCGACTTGGCTGCAGGGACCATCGTCCGCGGGGCGATCCAAACAGACCACGTGCGCGCCTTCGGCGGCGAGCAACTCGGCGGTCGCTTCACCGATGCCCCGCGCTGCGCCAGTCACCAGCGCCACTTTTCCTCCGAGCACGTGGGTCTCCGGCGCTTCTTCGCCTTTCGCATTCATGCTGACGTGAAACGGCTGGCAACTGATGAAAGCGGCCCGAGGCGAAAGAAGAAAGCGAAGCACCGGAGCGAGGCGATCCTCTGCGCCTTCGTCGACGAACACGCTATTCGCGATCGACCCATTGGCGCCGATCTCCTTTGCGAGGCTGCGTGTGAAGCCTTCGAGGCCTGCGCGGGTTGCCGCGCGCGCCGGCTTCTTCGCGGTCGCCGACGGGCGGCCGATGACGACGACGCGTCCCGAACGATTCAGGCGGCGAATCCAAGGATGCATGAACTCATAGAGCTGACGCAGGTCGTCGGGAGACTCCAGACCCGTGCCGTCGAAGACGATGGCGTCGATCCGTTGGCCCTCGGGCGCATCGCCGGGGTCCACGCGGTGTGGCGTTCTCGCCCAGGCCTCGCCTGGTCCCAAGTAAGGCTCGAGAACGGCGTCGGACTCGCCCACGACCCACGGGGTGGCGCCCGCCTTGGTCAGAATTTGCGCGAGGACGCCTTGTAAGCCGCCAGCACCTCCCACCAGCACGGTCTTGTCGTCGAGCGGCCTCTCTTCGTACGGGGCTTTGGATCGAGCGAGCCGCTCTGGCACCGGGATCGGAAGGCCGAGCGTCTTGATCAGTTTTCGGGCGTTTTGATTCTCGAGCAGAAGATCAGTCATTTGAGCTCAGCTCCTCACTGAATAGGTTCCAACTAGGTACGCGGGCCCGCCAGGAGCGTCACCCACAAACACGCTGTCGTCTTCGATGTAGAGTCCGACCTTGGCGGGAAGCACCAGAGGCTTCGTAAACTTCACGTCAATCGCTTCCAGCCGACTCACGTCGCCCGAAAAGAGCGAACGATTGAGTCCTTCGATCGCACGCGCCATCGTCGAGAACCCATGGTTGATGACGTTGCGAAAACCGTTGGCCCGGGCCGCAGGCGGGATCCAATGAATCGGATTGAAATCGCCTGTGAGCTTCGCGAACTCGAGACCGACGTGCGTGCCTAGCTTCCAACGCGCGAGCTCCTTGGCCATCACCGGAACGCGGGGGCGGTCGTCTTTGCGCTTGGCGGACTTGTCTCCACCGCCGAGCGGCACGATGCCATACACGTCGGCGACGATCGCCTCGGGATGAGCCGACGTCGAGGTGGTGGCGCGCTGATGGATCACGGCACGCCGTCCGTTGTCGTCGATGTCGAGCAGCTGCACCTTGAGCTCGTATGGTTCGCCGAGAGGGAGCGGGGCGTTCATCTGCAATCGGCTGCCCCCATTTAGAACGCGCTGGATCGGATACTGAAGACCTTCGATGCCTCGAGCCTGCAGCGGGAAGACCCACTGAGGGAACAGGTGCGCAGGCACTTGGCCGCGGTACCAGGCTGGATCACCTCCGACGTGTCGAATGTAGTCCCGGACGAGGTCTGCGGGTCGTGGTGGAATGCGCGCCGAAATCACAGGGCCCGGGATTTCGCTCGGCGCGCTGTTCGGCTGCCCGGACGCGCTCCTCAGCGCGACGAAAGCCGCACGGGCAAGAGCGCCGAGCACCGGCCCCTGATGGAGGATGTAACGCGTAGGTACCGCCATATCGATTCTCCCGGCTCGTCGGTGCGGTGGAGTCCCTGTCGCCCGAGGCGAGTCTCTACCATTTGGTAGAAAACCACGCAAACCCGGTCGCGCTGCTAGGCTTGCACGATGCCAAACCCGTTGATCCAGCTCGGATTCGAGATCCCATTCGACCAAATCGAGGCCGCTCACGTCGAGCCGGCGATCGACACGCTGCTAGCGGAGTCCTCCGCAGCGATCGACTCGATCGTGGCCAACGAGGAGCCGCGTACTTACGCGAACACCCTTGGCGCACTCGAGGCTGCCACCGAAATGCTCGAGCGAGCGAGCACGGTGGTCGGTCATCTGGAAAGCGTTGCGACGAACGAGGCACTGCGCGAGGCCTACAACGTCACGCACCCGAAGGTGAGCGCCTTCTGGTCCGATCTCGCGATGAACGACGGCCTCTACGACGCCGTTCGCGCCTTCTCCAAGACCGACGAAGCCAAGGCTCTTCCACCGACCGAAGCTCGGTTCCTGAAGAAGACCTTGGACGACTTCCGGCGACACGGAGCAGAGCTCGACTCCGAAGCCAAAGCTAGGCTTCGAGAGATCGAGGTCGAGCTGACCAAGCTCACGACCCAGTTCTCCCAGAACGTGCTCGATGAAACCAATGCGTTCGAGTTGCTCATCGAGGACGAAGCGAAGCTTGCGGGCTTGCCGGAGAGCGCAAAGCAGGCCGCTGCAGAAAACGCCAAGACAAAGGGCGCCGAGGGCTGGCGCTTCACGCTTCACGCCCCGAGCATGATCCCGGTCCTGACTTACTTGGACGACGGCGCGATTCGCGAGCAAGTCTGGCGCGCGTACAACGGCAGAGCCGTCTCCGGCCCCCGCGACAACCGACCGATCATCACGCGAATCCTCGAGCTTCGACGCGCCAAGGCGGAGCTCCTCGGATATACGGACTTCTCGGACCTGGTGACCGAGGACCGCATGGCCAAGGCGGGCGCTACCGCACGAGCCTTCATCGAGGACCTGCGCGGGCGAACGTTGGACGCATTCGCACGTGAGAATCGGCAGTTGCAGGCCTACCGGGCCGAGCTCGAAGGCGACTCGGCGCCGGCACTCGAGCCCTGGGATCTGGGCTACTACGCCGAGAAGCAGCGTCAGGCGAAGTACGACTTCAATGAAGAGGAGCTCCGGCCCTACTTCCCGCTCGACCGGGTGCTCGGAGGACTCTTCTCTACCGCAGAGGCGCTCTACGAGATCGAGATCGTGGAGCGTGAGGCCGCGACTTGGGACCCGGAGGTCAAGTCGTATGCGATTCGTGAACGCGATGGCACTCTGATCGCAGCATTCTACGTCGATCTATTCCCGCGCGAGAACAAGCGTGGCGGCGCCTGGATGAACTCGTTGATCAGCGCGGCATACAGGGAATCGAAGCCCCGGCCGCACCTAGGCCTCTTTTGCGCGAACGTGAACCCGCCGGTGGGTGGAAAGCCGGCGCTCCTCACGCATCGCGAGGTCGAAACGCTCTTTCACGAGTTCGGCCACCTTCTGCACCACTGCTTCAGCCGCGTGAGCGTTCGAAGCCTCGCCGGAACCAACGTGGCCTGGGACTTCGTCGAGCTTCCCTCACAGATCATGGAGAACTGGTGCTGGGAGCGGAGCGGGCTCGATCTTTTCGCGGCGCACTACGAGACGGGCGAGCGTGTTCCCGAGGCGCTGTACGAAAAGATGGTCCGCGCGCGAACCTACCGAGCGGCCAACGCGCAGATGCGTCAGCTCGGCTTCTCCGCAATGGACTTGGCACTTCACCAGGACTATCGCCCCAGCCGCGACGGGGACGTGATGGCGTACGCCAAAGAGATCATTCAAACGTACTCGGCGGCAGCGCTCCCCGACGACTATGCGATGCTCGCAGGGTTCACCCATGTCTTTGCTCACCCGGTCGGCTACGCGGCTGGCTACTACAGCTACAAGTGGGCCGAGGTGCTCGACGCCGACGCATTTACGCGCTTCAAGAAAGAGGGAATCACGAACCCCAAGGTCGGGCGAGCGTTCCGCGATACGATCCTCTCGAAGGGCGACAGCGAAGAAGCGGAGAAGCTCTACCGGGATTTCATGGGGAGGGGTCCTGAGCTCGGCCCACTCCTCGAACGCGCTGGACTGGGATGAAAACTGCCGCGAACTAGTCCGCGACCGCAAGGAGGTCGACCGATACGGCGATCTCGTTGGCGACCTTGAGTCGCACGATCGACGGCACCGAAATCTCGTGATCTTCGAGAGTGACCGGGAACTTTGCCTTGATCCGAAGTGTCTTGTCCGACCAGCTCACGGTGCCTTTCGCGACGACGAGCTTGGTGATCCCGTGGGCTGTGAATTTGCCTTTGACCTCGACCTTGACGTCCTTCTTCGGCTTGAGCTCGGCTGAGCCCTTCTTTCCGAGGATCACCTCGCTGATCTCGAAGTAGATGTTCGGATACTTCTTCGCGTCGAGCCAGCCGTCACCTTGAAGGTGCTCGTCGCGGAGCTCGTTTCCGGTGCGAAGTGACACGACCGGTGCCTGGAACGAGCCTGTCGTCGTAGTGATGTCAGAAGGGTCCACGGAGAGGCTGCCGGTCACTTTGGAGGTATTGCCCGTCATCGTCTCGAGGGGCGCGTCCGAAACGAACGTGGTCTTGCTCTTGCCATCGTCACGAACTCGAAAGGTCGTTGCATCGGCCTCGGAGATCGTCGGAAAGGCCAAACATGTGGACAAGATCACAATCGCTCTGCTCGCGTGCTTCATCATTCGCTCGTTCCCCCTGATTTCCAGTATGCCGGTTTTGGACGGGCGCTTCATCCCCGTATTCAGGCCGCTACGAATATCGGGGCGGTCTCGTGGAAGGTCCAATTCTCGTTATCCCGCTCGGCGCGGCCAAGCTCCCATTCGTCGCGAAACAAGGCGACGGGGCGATCGTCCCGATCGAGAACTGCCATCGGAACCCGCTTGGCCGTCAGCTCGGTGCAATCCGCGGCTCCCTCGACCCAACGTGCATGCTGATACGGAAGCAAGTCGAACGTCACCTTCGCACCATACTCGTGCTCGAGTCGAAACATCAGCACGTCGAACTGCAAGCGGCCGACGACACCGCAGACTGGATCCTTCTCACGTCCCGGCTCGAGAAAGAGCTGCACGGTGCCCTCTTCCGAAAGCTCCTGAATTCCTTTGAGGAGTTGCTTGCGCCTGAGCGGGTCGAGAAGCTGCAATCGTCCGAAATGCTCTGGAGAGAACCGTGGAACTGCATCGAAGCTCATGGGTCCGTTCGTAGAAAGCGTGTCGCCAATGCGAAAGAGCCCCGGATCGTAGAGGCCTACGATATCGCCGGCGTAGGCTTCCAAGACGCTTTCACGCTCTTGCGCAAAGAACTGCTCCGCGCGGTTGAGCCGAATCTCTTTTCCGAGGCGGTAGTGGTGAACACGCATCCCGCCTTCGAACTTGCCTGAGCAAATGCGTGCAAACGCGATTCGGTCTCTGTGCGACGGATCCATGTTGGCCTGGACTTTGAATACGAACGCACTGAAGCGATCGTCGTCGGGGCTCACGACGACGTCGCCCGATGCCTCACGTTTCCCGGGTGGCGGACATAGCCCCTTGAACGCCCGAAGAAACGGCTCGACACCGAAATTCGTGAGCGCGCTGCCGAAGAAGACCGGCGTGATCTCGCCGGCGCGAAACCTGTCTTCGTCCCATTGCTCGCCCGCACCGTCGAGAAGCTCGACCTCGTCGCGAAGGGTCTGCGCCGCCTCCGCACCCAGCAAGGTGTCGAGCTCGGGGTCATCGAGTCCGGTGACTTTCATCTCCGCGCGTTTGGCCTGGCCCTCGGACGATCGCTCGAACCGAAGCACGAGCTTGTTGATGCGGTCGTAGACGCCCTGAAACAAATCACCGCTTCCGATGGGCCATGTGTACGGCACCGTGCTCACGCCGAGAACTTCTTCGACCTCGCTCATCAGGGCGAACGCATCCCGAGCAGGCCGGTCCATCTTGTTGATGAAGGTGACGACCGGGGTGTTCCGCATTCGGCAAACGTGGAAGAGCTTGCGTGTTTGCGGCTCCACGCCTCGCGCCGCGTCGAGGATCATGATTGCGCAGTCCGCCGCCATGAGCGTTCTGTAGGTGTCTTCGCTGAAGTCGTTGTGTCCCGGCGTATCGAGCAGATTCCAGCGGACCTCGTCGTACTCGAACTGGAGGACCGATGTGGTGACCGAAATACCGCGTTGCTTCTCGAGTGCCATCCAGTCGCTCACGGCAGAGCGCTTGGCCTTGCGAGACTTGACGGCGCCCGCCGCATGAATCGCGCCTCCGTAAAGCAGAAGCTTTTCGGTCAAAGTCGTCTTGCCGGCGTCTGGATGCGAGATGATCGCGAACGTTCGTCGCCGTTGATATTCGTTCTGGCCCATGCCCGGGCGGCAAGATAGTCACTCGCGTCAGTTGCGCCAGTCCGCGAACGTGCTGAGATGCCAACTCCCAATGGCAGAGCTATTTCCAGAGATCGAGCCCTACGATTCCGGACACCTCCGCGTCGACTCGATCCATTCGATTTACTACGAGCAGTGCGGCAATCCGGAAGGAAAGCCTGCGATTTTCGTACACGGAGGGCCCGGCGGCGGCTCCAGCCCGGTGCACCGCCGGTTCTGGGATCCGTCGAAGTACAGGATCATCCTCTTCGATCAGCGTGGTTGCGGCCGAAGCACGCCCCACGCGGAGTTGCAAAACAACACGACCTGGCACCTAGTCGACGACATCGAGCGCATTCGTGTGCATCTCGGCATCGAACGCTGGCAACTGTTCGGGGGCTCCTGGGGCAGCACGCTTTCCCTGGCCTACGCGCAAGCGCATCCCGAACGCGTCACTGAATTGATCCTTCGCGGCATCTTCCTGCTCAGGCGCCGCGAGATCGATTGGTACTACCAGGAAGGCGCGAGCCGAATCTTCCCGGAAGCCTGGCAGAAGTACCTGGAGCCGATCCCGGAAGAAGAGCGTGGAGACATGCTGAGCGCGTACCACCGCCGACTCACGAGCTCGGATCGGGAAGAGCGCATCCGCGCCGCCCGCGCATGGAGCATGTGGGAGGGCAGTACGAGCCGACTGATTCCAGACCCCGTGCTGATCGAACGTACCGGAGACGTCACATTTGCGGAAGCGTTCGCCCGAATCGAATGCCACTACTTCATCAATGCCGGCTTCTTAGAGGAAGACGATCGACTGCTGAGGCAGGTCGGCATCATCCGCCACATACCGGCGATCATCGTGCAGGGCCGCTACGACATCGTTTGCCCTGCCGAGAGCGCCTATG